>CAJUII010000078.1 GCA_910586405.1 uncultured Lachnospiraceae bacterium | reverse complement strand
TGCTAAAAATCCAATTTGCTGGACTTTTTTACTCTTTAATATTGACATTTACCAATTTTTTTCAACAATTTTTTTCAACATTTTTTTTATGTCTATTTTCTCCTTTCTGCAAATGCCGAAATCCCTCCGGTCTAAAAGGGTATTTCGGCAATAAATAGAATCTTATACAGTTTAGGAATATACTAATTTCGTCGTTTCCTCTTCAATCACACGCTTATCAATCCGCTCAAATAAAATCTCTATCTCAGGCAACAAATATCCTGCACAGACCTCATGCACCTGCCATGCCTCCCCCAACTGAAACCAATGGCAGATTTTTTCTGATGAGAAAGGAAGAAATGGTTTGAGCAGCACTGCCAGATTTGCAATAATCTGCACACACTGATACAATGTGTTCCTGCAAGCTGCCTCGTCAGAAATACGTGTAATCCACGGCGCACATGTATCGAAATATTTATTCGCCCAGCGAATAAACTCAAAAATTCCATTCACTGCATCTTTGAATGCCCCTCTCTCGATCAAGCTGCCTGTCGTATGATACAAGTCACGTATTCGGTGTAAGAGTTCTGCATCTATGATCGCCTCAGGAACAATCCCGTTCCAGTATTTCTTAATAAATAAAAGTGACCGGTTTACAAAATTTCCATACGCACCTAACAATTCCCCATTATGGCTGTTGACATACTCTCTCCACGAAAAATCTGCATCCTTCTTCTCCGGTCCATTTGCCAGAAAATAATATCGGATGGAATCAGGATCATACGTTTCTATTATATCCTTGACCCAAATCGCATAATTTTTACTCGTAGAAATTTTTCGACCCTCCAATGTCAGATATTCACTTGATACAATCTGTTCCGGCAGATGCCACCCCTCTCCATTTGCGAGAAGCAGCGCTGGTAAAATAATTGTATGAAATGGTATATTGTCCTTGCCATGCACATAGTAATGCTTCACATCTTCTCCCCACAAAGCCTTATAATCAATCCCTCGTTCCTCCGATACGATTTTGCTAGCAGACAAATATCCCAACACATTTTCTGCCCAGATATAAATTGACTTCTCCTCATAGCCTGCTTTTGGAACACGGATTCCCCAATTTAAATCTCTTGTCAATGCCCGATCCCTCAGCCCCTCCTCAAGGTAGCGTTTTGTGAATGCCACTGCATTTTTCCGCCATGACACTCCGGCATCCACCAATGCGCTCAATGCTTTCTCCAACTTCGATATCGCTATATATAAATGCTTGGATTTTTTGAATACGACAGCGCTGTTACACACTGCACAGACTGGATACAATAAATTCTCCGGTTCTAATACCGCACCGCAATCATCACACTGGTCTCCCCTTGCTTCCTTTTTGCATTTCGGGCAGATACCTGTGACAAACCGATCTGCCAGAAAGCTTTGACAATGCTCACAAAATGCCTGCGGCGTTTCTTTCTCATATACCAAATCACTTTGATACAGACGTTCATGAAACTCCTGGACAAATTTTTTATGCCGCTCATCTGATGTCTTTGTATAACAATCATAGCTAAATCCCAGTCTGTCAAAACAACGCTCAAACTCCTCATGATAAAAATCGCTGATTTTCTGTGGTGATCGTCCTTCTTTTTTTGCCCGGATCGCCACTGGTGTCCCATGGCAGTCACTTCCTGACACAAATGTCACCCGATCGCCGCAGGCTCGATGATATCTTGCCAGTACATCTCCTGGCAACAATGCTGCTATATGGCCAATATGCAAAGAACCATTGGCATATGGCCACGCACCTCCAATTAAAATCGTTCTATTCATTTTCATTCCCTCATTTCTTGATTGTGATAACGCTCTTGTGATAACGCAACTTCCTTATATGAATTATTGCATAAAAAAACCCTCCTCTCTGAAAAATTTACTTTTCAGGGACGAGAGCCAGATCGCTTCGTGTTACCACCCTAAATTCACCCAGATCTCACGATCAGGGCCTTATCAACTACGGACGAGAAATGATTCATCGATAGTCTATCACGTTAACGGGTGCACCCGTCGCAGCCTTGGCACATTTGTACTTCGGTGCGCAGCTCCGAGACCATTTTCAATCGTTCCTTCCACACCTGCTCTCACCACTACAGGCTCTCTGTGCTGTATCTAACGATCTACTCTTCTCTTCACAGCCTTTGCTTTATATTCTAGTATTATAACATATTAAAATATTTTCGTCCACAAATTTTATAGACTATTTCGATATGCTGCCACAAACCGGTTTTTCAGGGTCAAAAATTCGTCCAACTGCATCAGTGTGTAGAATAAAAGCGCTCGCGCCTCAAACTCCTCCCTGCTTTGTGGAAGTGTTTCGAGTTTCATGTCCGAGAGCATTTTCTCCAACAGTTTCAACAATTCTTCCACATCGTTATCCCGATGATACTGTGCCTCAATCTCCTCAAAAAATGCAGCAACTTGTATTGTCTGTGCCGGCAGCATCGTTATTCTGACAATACTGTCATAGATATTTCTAAGAACTCTGCTCTGATTTTCCCGCATTCTAATATAATCCAGTTCATACGAGGACTGGCTCCAAAGCGTATTGTTCCAATTTCTGAGCGCACACTCCTTAGCAAGATGAATCCTGTCCTCAAGGCGCCCGAAACAATCCGAATAATAACCTGTCTTGTCCTCCCGCCGGATATTTTCTGCCATTCTGTGAATAATGCCTTTAATCTCGTCATCAACCAGTCTTGAAAGCCTGTCAAATTCAACTTCCTTTTTTCGAAGATGAAGATTGATCAAAATGCCATAAAAAGTGCCGATGGTGAATACCAGCAATTCATTCACAAGCAGTTCCCCATCAAATCGCTGTTCTGTCAGAAAATGAGAGATCAAGACCGAATCCATCGCGATTGCCTGCCCCCATCCTGCACTCAGGCATAAAAACGCAAATAGGAAAAGAAATAGAATAAATGCCCCTACGCTAAAGTCCAGCCACCGAAAACACATATAAGAAAGAATCAATGCGCACAAAAAAGCCAGTCCCCTATCTCTGGCTGTTTGCAGCGTCTCGCGCTTTGTGTTTTGGATACTCAAAACTGTGATGATTCCTGCTGTAATGGCATAGCTGAGCCCTAGCAGATTCGCCGTCAAAATTGAAAGCACTGCTGCCAGGGCAATCTTACATGCCTTAAAAAAATAAAACCCTTTTATCCATTTCATCTTATGCCTTGACAAAGTCCAGAATTTCCGACTTTTGCTTCACGCCGACGGAGGTAGCCGCCGGTGCGCCTCCCTTAAAGAGAATCAATGTTGGTATAGAGCGTATTTTATAGTTGAATGCAAGCGTGTCCGCCTCATCAGTGTTTACCTTACAGATTTTCACGTCTGTGATCTCCTCGGCGATTTCATCGATAACTGGCGCCAGCATTTTGCACGGACCGCACCAAGGTGCCCAGAAATCAACCAGCACAGGAATGTCCGATTGGAGTACCTCCTTCTCAAAATTTGCTTCTGTCAAATGTATTACTGCCATAGTCTCATCCTTCCTTTCAAGTTTTATAGCTATAGTATACCACCTTTTTATAAAAATAGTAAACCATAAACTACTCTTTATTTTGTCCGTTCAGCACCATCGCAAGAATATGTGCCAGCGGGTCACAGGCATTCATTGCCTCCTCCAGTGTATTCGTCTGTGAGCCCAGCTCAATCAAGAGACTTTTGGGTCTAAAATGCAGATTATATCGATATCCTTTTAGATAAATGCGCCTAGTAATCCCTGGATAGTATTCCTCTGCCGCCAAATGCATCTGAAAAGCAAATGACAAATTATCCTGCACATATGGATTGGGGAGATTGTCAAGATTTCCCAGTGAATTTGTATAACACAGACCATTAAAGAACATAAATCTCGCGGTCGGTCTATCCTGTATGGTCGTGACCAGTTTGGTATCCGCATTTGTCTGATCTCTGTGTAAGTCTATCATTACTTCTATAGAAGGATTTTCAGCGAGCACCTGATCCAGACCTGCCATCGCATTTGAATAGGCATAATCTCTGCTCTCCACATCATATTCTCCTGTGTGATGCAGCACATTAAATCCGTATTGTGTTCGGAGAATATCGCACAAATGTTCTCCGACTCCAACAATGGATTCCGATGAATCCCCCGCTGCTGAGTCTATGTATGCCTCCTGGGAGTGCGTGTGATACACCAAGATTTGAACATCGCTGTTATCCTGCTTCATGGATGCATCAAATCCCATCAGTGTATCATAGCGGAGTTGATCAGAGCGAATCTGCGTTGTTGGGTCCACTGCATAAAATGAGGTCTTAATAAATCCTGGATCTGCCAATTGCTGTGGTGCATATGTGGCAACAGGCGCCTGCACAGGCACAAACGCACCTGATGCCATCGTATTTTCTGCCAGTACCACCTGCTCTAGTTCCTGATGATTGTCATCACTTATCAGCTTATCTTCTGTTCCAGTTGCCTGCTCCTGCATGTTAGTCTGTATTTCATTTTCCTTTTGATTCTGATAAGCCCTGCTATTTTCAACAGCAGCCATCTCCTCAATTACAGATGGCTGCCTGTACTCGGTCATCTGCTTCTCCTCCTCTGCGCCTTGAAGCAGACACATCTCCAGCGGCATGCTTTTAAAAAACTGATATTGCAATCCGTTTTCCTCGCTGCCATTGACATACAGCATGTATGGATTGGAGAGACTGATTCCCTGTTTTAGCGCAGCATTGTATAGGTTCTCGCCCAATGATACATTATTTTCCATATTATTTTCTATATCATAAATGGCACGCATCATAAGATGCGCGAGAATCAACAGGAACACAACAATCAATATTCCCTGCTTCCTGACCTTATGACTCATAAAAACACAAACTCCCATCTGCCCGCTTTGGCGGGCTACTCCTCCTGCTCCATATCAAGAGCAATATTGATTGCCTCGGACAACGTAAAGCTAAGTCTTTTTGTAGTCTCATCAATATTTTTTGCTGTTACATACATATTATGAAGCTGGGTATCTGTACTATTCCTAAAATAATCAAGTGAAGCTTTTCCACCATCATATTCTTCAGACAACTTTTCCAGTGCATCGGAGACAATCGTCCCTGCATCTACAACCATTGGGATTCCAATCGCAATAACTGGGATTCCAAGACTTTCTTTGGTCAATGCATTCCTGTGATTGCCAACTCCTGACCCCGGATGAATGCCTGTATCTGTGATCTGCACAGTACGGTTCAGCCTCTTGGTACTCCTTGCCGCCAGTGCATCTATTACTATAACTATGTCTGGTGTTGTCTCTTTTATTACACCTTTTATGATTTCTGCGGTCTCCATACCAGTCTTTGCCATGACCCCTGGTACCAGTGCGCTGATCTGGTGCATTCTCGAAGCCCTGTATGCCTGTTTGCCATACTCCCGAATTATGTGTCTTGTGATAAAAAGATTATCTACTGTACATGGTCCAAGCGAATCTGCTGTGACATCTCTATTTCCCAGCCCCACTACCATGATCGACTTTTCTTCCTTGTCAATCTCCGGCAGAACACTCTTTAGCTGCCGGGCCAGTTCTTCCGAAATCTCCCTGTGATAATCCTCATCGCTCTCTTGCAGTGCAGGCGCCTCTAGTGTGATATATGTGCCCATCGGTTTTCCCATGCTTTTCGCCGCATTCTTACTCAATATCATCACCTTGGAAATATGCACATCATCCATAATGTCATACTCATCGATGGAAATTCCCCTCATCTGTCCCGATGCCTGTTTTCTGACGCTCTCTGTCGCCTCCAATGCCAAGTCTGTCCGAACCTGAAATTGCTGCATACCAAATCCCCCTTTTTCATATGGTTATTTATATCGTAACTATTTTTTGTAAAATTTTAGAGAATATGTATTGACATATCAGATTCCATAAATTACAATATACAAGTATGTTTCCATCAGTTCGTCCGTGTCCGGCTTTCATGGAAACAAAACTTAAAAACATCGAGAAAATGGGAGGTGTCAAGCATGGCAAACATCAAATCTGCGAAAAAGAGAATTTTAGTCAACAGAACAAAGGCTGATAGAAACAAAGCAATTAAGTCTGGTGTAAAGACCGCAATCAAGAAGGTCTACACAGCTGTAGAAGCGAACGATAAGGAGGCTGCTGCTGCTGCTTTATTAAATGCTACAAGTGTTATTGATAAGGCTACAACAAAGGGCGTATATCACAAAAACTACGCTTCCAGAAAAGTTTCTCGTTTATCCAAGGCTGTAAACCAGATGGCTTAAGCTTGCATATAAAAAACAATCCATACCGTCATGTGGATTGTTTTTCTATTTTCATATATTTATTTTAGTTTCATCCTTTCATAATTTGCATTCATCCAGTCAATTGCCTCAGCCAGCCCTTCCTCGCTGAATGCAAAATATTCTGATATTTTCTGCTCCTCGGGCGTCGCCTCAAATCCAAACGGTTCACTCCACAGATATACCTGAAGCTTTTTCTCCTGCTCAACATCCGCTTGGTGCAGCATAAAACGGATTCCAAGATGACTTCCTGTAAAATCCTCCTTTTTTACAAAATTTAAGGATAAAAAATCTTCCCTTGTCAGCATGGCATGATACCTGTCTGGGTAAGCACTTCCATAAGAGAACCTTTCAGCGACACATAACGGTAAATGGGATCCTGCTCCTCATGAAAAACGGGCGCTCTGTTGATATAAAATCCATCAATCCCCGCCGCCTTAGCACCCGCCATATCTGATTTTAATTCATTTCCAATCATAACAGACTGTGCCTTGTCAAGATGATATCGCGCACAACAAATGTTATAAAATTCAGGATCTGGCTTCATACAATGCTCGTCAGATGAGATTACTATGCCATCAAAATAAGGCACCAGTCCTGTCAGTTCAAGTTCCTGCCATGTAAAACTTCTCTGTGCGTTAGACAACAGATAAATTTTCTTTCCGGCATTCTTTAACCCCTCAAGACAGGCAAGCGTATCTGAAAACAGACACAGATAAATCAATGAAAGACGCCGAAAGCTCTCACAGAGGTATTTTGTCTGTTCGTCTGTAAGGTCATATCCGTTTGCCGCAAATACATCCCGAAATACCTCCTCAATTTGAATCTCTGGCTTCACAAATCTTCCCTCCTGTGCCACCGACTTTCTGTATTCGCGCTCCGTCGTTGTATACAGTCTGTAAAAAAGCTTCCAGTCGAAATAAAAACCTTGTTTTCTGAGCCATTTTGCATATTTCTTATAAAAATTTTTGCTGGATTCATCTGTATGAATATCAATCAATGTTCCATACAAATCAAAAATATAATTTTGATACATTACTCTACAATCTCCTTTAAAAATTGTTCCTCATCAAAATCAGGGATAAAACTCTCATTTGCAGTGTCTCCCTCCTGTATAAAAGCGTTTTGAATCCCTAATTCAATGGCATAATCAACGACCTTCTCGTACTCCCTGTGCGTTACCCGCCTGTTGAGTTCAGGATACGCTGTCAAATCAGCAGGCGGCGTATATTGGTTCATAATACTGATATAAATATCATCCTGGTATGTCTCATAGAGATATTTTAGCACTGTCTTGGCATCCCCCACATGCCCGGGCATGACCATATGCCGAACGATCACGCCGCGCGTCATAAGTTCTTGGTCAAATATTGGTACTCCTGTCTGGCGCATCATCTCTTTGATCGCACGGGATGCACATACAAAATAATCTGGCGCGCTGGAATATTTTGCTGAGAGTTCTGCACTGTAATATTTGAGATCTGGCAGATAAACGTCAACATACCCCTCAAGCATACGCAGCGTTTCTAATTCCTCATAGCCTGACGTATTGTATACGATAGGAATTGACAGCCCCTGCATCTTCGCACTTTTTAATGCCGCCACGATCTGCGGGACAAAATGAGTCGGCGTCACCAGATTGATGTTATGTGCCCCCTTGCCTTGCAGCAGAAGGAAAAGCTTTGCCAATTGTTGTGTTGTCAGTTCCTTCCCTTTATCGCCCAATGCAATTTTCCTATTCTGGCAAAATACGCACCTCAGCGGGCACCCCGCAAAGAAAACTGTCCCTGATCCTGCACTGCCGCTGATGCATGGCTCCTCCCACATATGAAGTGATGCCCTTGCCACCCGCACTTGCATACGCTCACCGCAATACCCTCTGGCGCTGTTTCTATCTGCCTGACATCGCCTCGGACACAATACACATTTTATTTCACCAGCCACTTGTTCAAGCACCTGTATACCTCCTCCGGCTCAATTGGTTTGGAGATATGACCATTCATACCACACTTGTACGAATTTTGAACGTCACTCTCCATGGCATTTGCGGTCATGGCTATGATTGGCACAGTTTTACAGTATTCTCTATCTATCTGTCTGATTTCCATAGCTGCCTCGTCTCCCCGCATGACTGGCATACTGATATCCATAAAGATAAGATCGTATGTTCCTTCCTCTGCATCTTTGATTTTGTCTACTGCTTCCCTGCCATTTCTGGCTTCATCTATACACAGCTTGGCATCCTCCAAAAATCCTTTGACAATTTCCAGATTAATACGCTTGTCTTCAACAATCAATATACGCTTTCCAGGATATCTGCCTTGAAGTACAGTAAAATCCGTGTCCCTTCCTGTAACCTCCTCATCACAGATTACAAATGGGAGAACCACTGTGATCTTTGTTCCCACATTTACCATACTTTCAATCTCAATCGTCCCCTTCATAAGTTCCACAAGATTTTTGGTAATCGACATCCCAAGCCCAGTCCCCTCAATCTGATCAGACATGTATGTCTGCTCGCGCTCAAAGGGTTCAAAAGCACGCTTGACAAAATCACCGCTCATACCGATTCCATTATCCCTGACAATAAATACAACATGGCACTGTGTTTTATCCGCGGCAGTCTGTTCAATTACTTCCATACTGATTCTGCCATATGCCGGCGTATATTTCACCGCATTGGAGAGAAGATTTGTGATCACCTGACGCACCCTAAGCTCGTCCATACGCAGATACCGGTGAACGATCCTGCTACAGTCAATCGCAAAAATCTGCTGATTTTCTTCACAGCGATTTCGAATCAGAATCTCCAAATCCTCAATCAACTTGATCATGTCACCTGATTTCTCGTGAACCTCAATGACGCCGCTCTCGATTTTATTCATGTCAAGCACATCATTGATCAGCGCTAACATATTTTGGGAAGACAAAAGTATCGTATCAAGACATCTGTCTACCTCCTCCACATCCTCTATGCGCTTTTTCGCCAAATACGCCATTCCCAATATAACATTCATCGGCGTTCGAAGATCATGTGACATGGTAGACAGGAATTTACTCTTTGCATTATTGGCATTCTCCGCCTGCAACAATGCCTTCTCCAAATCCTTGCTTTTCTCTGCTAAGAGCTTTGTCATCTCAAGTTCTTTCTGAAACTGCTCCGCTTTCCACAGTTCGTGCTTCTTAAACTCATCAATATTTCTGATCAAAATGACCATGCGCGACCCCGACAGCATATTTACCTTGGCATTATACTGCCGATAATAATGATATTCTCCATTTTTATCTCTGATTCGATACTCACACTCTGCCCTACCTTCACGCTCAAAACGCTCATCCGACAGCTCAGCATGAAATTTTTCAATATCCTGCTCATGGATATTCCCCAATATCTCATTCACGAGATCCGCATAGATTCCTTTTTCTGGGAAATCTAAAATTCTCTCGAGGCGGCGGTGCAGACATTCATATCGGTCTGCTTCGATATCACGAATGGCAACCAGCGTATAAATATGGTTCATCGCCTCCGACGCAAGCACCTCATTTGTTTTAATCAGCATTTCCTCATTGTAATCTCTGAGTGCAAAAATCATCTTCTCATTGCCAATTCCATATTCTGGAACAGGGAAACATTCAAGTCTTTTCCATTTATCATCATACGACTCATATACAAATTCTATCTTTGTCTCTCCAGATGCAAAGCGCCTTTTGATCTCCTGGGTATTGAGGAGCTGTCCAAAAATTTCTCTGTAGGGCGGCTTCGTCCATGACACTATCGCCATTTCCATCAGATGCGCAAAATCTCCTGTGAGATTCCTGATATAACTGCCATAACGCTCGGTAGAACGAATAATTTCATATGATCCTTGGCTTAAGTCAACCACATATACCTCAAAATATGCTCGGCTGAAATACATGAGCATTTCATCACGCTGTTGCTGTTCCCGCTGTGAATGGGTAATCTCATCAAGATGATCAGAACAAGAGGCCGAGTCTGTGCGAACCTTCTTAACCATCAAAAGGAAAACGCAGATTGAAGCCAGCACCAAAGACACTGCTTGAATGAGAAAAATCTGTCTCTTTATCGTCTCGCTCTGCCTGTCCAACGCATCAATCCCATCCTCTGCGAGCATTGACAACTCCCACAGTTCTTTTACTAATTCATCTGTCAAATAATGATAATTTTTGATAAACACATCCTTCTCATGTAACTCTTCCTGCTGGAAACTCAACTCTGGGTCCGTTAAAATATAATTTTCTGTATCCATAATATAAGATTTCAGCGGCTGCACTCCCTCGTAGGATGCTGCGTCTACCTGATATTGCTTCAAGGCGTACTTAAGAAAAAACATCTCATATTCTTGAAGCTTTTCGCAGTCCTCTCTGATCACTGTACCTTTTTCCCGTTCACTCCTTGAGTGTCCAGAAGCTTCCATATCCTTTAGGACTGCCTGTCTTCCGTCCGGCCCCTTCTCCAGATTCCAATACGCCTTAAAACATTCAAGGTCTCCTGATGTCACATAATTTCTCATATAATATGACAAATTGCTAGATGATCTTACAAGCTGACTGCAATGTGCTATAAATGCATTTTGCTGCTGACGTGTGTTGTCATTTTTTGACAATTGTCTGTCAAAATAACACATGTTGATGCCCAACAGCGCGATCAGCAGAAATATACATACTAAAATCAAAGCCGTGTAGGGATTCTGCATCCATTTTTTCATTGGCATGACAACCTTATAACTTAAAGATCAAGTCGTGATTAATTTGTTTTGCATTCTTGATGATGCTCTGTTCCTGATCTTTTAAATACAGTTGTAGCTGTGCAAGTTCTCCCTCATCAAATCCCTTCGCATTGACCACTGTTCTGCTCGGCAGCACAATCTCTGCATAATCCTCTCTGTCGTCTGCTTTTCTCTCGAAACATACATGAATTACTTTCCCTTTCTTCCCGGGAAGCAGTCCTGTATGCGTCATTGTGATTTTGTCACTGTCATTGATCTGAATATCCATTACTCTACTCTCCTTCTTTTTTTAATATCACATGATGAAAGAACGCAATTGCTCGATAATGATCTGCTGTGACCCCAAAACCACTTCCAAAATCTAAAATTTTTTTATCCGCAATATCTCCCAACTGGCTCCATACAATCTGCTTAAGCATTCGCTCCCATAGTTATAATTGTTCCATGCTTTTGTCACTCCATTCACCTAACGCCCTATTTCCTGTTTTATTATAATATAAAATCTGAAAATTGCAAAGAGTTCAAAGAATTATTAGAAAATCTGAAATAAAAACCCCCTTCAATTATAAAGTTTTCTATAATTGAAGGGGGTTTCTCGTACTCTGTCTATTATTTATAATTGACAATCTTGCCGAAATCAGCCTTTAAGCTTGCGCCTCCTACCAGTCCACCATCAATATCAGGCTGCGCAAAAAGTTCTGCCGCGTTTGCTGCACTGACAGATCCACCATACTGAATGCGTACTGCCTCTGCTGTCGCAGCATCATACATCTCAGCGATGCAGTCTCGAATGCCCTTGCAAACCTCCTGCGCCTGCTCTGTCGTAGCAGTCTTGCCTGTTCCAATCGCCCAGATTGGCTCATAAGCAATAACCAGTTTCTTCACCTGATCTGCTGTGATTCCCACAAGATCAGACTTAATCTGAAGTCTGATCCAATCCATCGTAACGCCTGTCTCTCTCTGCTCTAAAGACTCACCGCAGCAAAGGATAGGTGTAAGACCATGCTCAAATGCCTTGGCAACCTTCTTATTGAGAAATGCATCGTCCTCCTTGAAGTAATCACGGCGCTCAGAATGTCCGATAATGACGTACTTCACGCCAGCATCTACCAGCATCCCCGGTGCAATCTCACCAGTGTATGCGCCTTTCTCCTCGATGTACATGTTCTCAGCGCCAACCTCTACATTTGTGCCCTTCACCGCCTCTACAACCGGAACAATATCAATCGCTGGCACGCAGTATACAACATCAACATCGTCTGACTTTACCAAATCTTTTAACTCATCTACCAATTTAACCGCTTCACTGGGCGTCATATTCATCTTCCAGTTTCCGGCTACAATCTTTCTTCTTGCCATTTTCCCTATTCTCCTTACTATTATACACTGTCTTGTAATTCAGAACAACCTTATTGTCTGCATCATCCACGAAGAATGCTTCACATTGTTCTAAGTAAATCAGAAATCTTGGGGAGCGTCTTATGCTCCCCTATCGACTTGCTAAATTATTTGTCATCTGCTGCAACAACACCCGGAAGCTCCTTGCCCTCTAAAAATTCAAGAGAAGCGCCGCCACCTGTGGAGATATGGCTCATCTTATCCGCAAATCCTAATTGGTTTACTGCCGCCGCGGAATCACCGCCGCCAATTATTGTGGTAGCCTCTGTCTCAGCCAGTGCCTTTGCCACAGCGATTGTTCCCTTTGCGAGTGTCGGATTTTCAAATACTCCCATCGGTCCATTCCACACAACAGTCTTTGCAGATTTCACTGCATCTGCAAAAAGCTCCGCCGTCTTTGTTCCTATATCAAGTCCTTCTTTGCCTGCTGGAATCTTGTCTGCATCAACCACCTCTACTGCAATCTCTGCATCGATAGGATTGGGGAAACCGTCTGCGATAGTGGTATCGATTGGCAGAAGAAGCTTCTTACCAAGTGTCTCAGCCTTTGCCATCATTTCCTTGCAGTAGTCGAGCTTCTCATCATCCACTAAAGAATTTCCAATCTCATATCCTTTCGCCTTTAAGAAGGTAAATGCCATGCCACCGCCGATGATCAATGTATCACATTTCTCCAACAGATTGTTGATAACGTTTAACTTGTCAGCAACCTTAGCGCCGCCGAGAATTGCTACAAATGGTCTTACTGGATTTTCTACTGCGTTGCCAAGGAAATCGATCTCCTTCTGCATTAAGTATCCTACTGCATTCTCTCCGCCCTTTGCTGTGATAAACTTTGTCACACCTTCAACAGAAGCGTGCGCTCTGTGGGATGACCCAAATGCATCACATACATACAGGTCTGCAAGGTCTGCAAGCTCTTTGCTGAACTCCTCACCGTTCTTTGTCTCCTCCTTGCCGCGAAAACGTGTATTCTGCAACAATACGACATCGCCTTCGTTCATCGCTTCCACTGCTGCTGTAGCAGCCTCGCCTGTCACATTGTAATCAGAAATGAAATTTACTTCCTTTCCAAGCTTCTCAGAAAGTCTCTTCGCTACTGGAGCAAGCGATTCACCCTCGTTTGGTCCATTCTTTACCTTTCCTAAATGAGAACAGAGAATTACCTTTCCGCCGTCCTTAATCAGCTTGTTAATTGTGGGAAGTGCAGCTACGATACGTGTCTCATCTGTGATCTCACCGTTTTTGAGTGGCACATTAAAGTCACATCTCACAAGCACTCTTTTTCCCTTTGCGTTGATATCATCAACTGATTTCTTATTTAATCCCATTTTACTATTCTCCTTTATATCTTTTCTATCATTTTCCCTTGCAGGGCTGTACATCCCCGCCACAGGACACAGTATAACCATTATACTAAAAACGGGTCCGGCCCATAAGACCGGACCCTTAATAGGTCTTTTTCTAACGAATTAAGCTAACTCTGAGAAGTACTTGATCGTTCTAACCATCTGAGATGTATAGCTGTTCTCGTTGTCATACCAAGATACAACTTGTACCTCATACTGATCATCAGAAACCTTGTTAACCATTGTCTGAGTTGCGTCGAACAGAGAACCAAATCTCATTCCGATAACGTCAGAAGAAACGATCTCGTCCTCGTTGTATCCGAAGGACTCATTTGCTGCTGCCTTCATAGCTGCATTGATGCCTTCTTTTGTCACATCAGCCTTATTTACTACTGCTGTTAAGATTGTAGTAGAGCCTGTCGGTGTCGGAACACGCTGTGCAGAACCGATCAGCTTGCCATTCAGCTCAGGAATAACTAATCCGATAGCCTTTGCTGCGCCTGTGCTGTTTGGAACGATATTTACAGCTGCTGCTCTGGATCTTCTCAGATCACCCTTTCTCTGAGGTCCGTCAAGTGTCATCTGATCACCTGTGTAAGCATGGATTGTCACCATGATACCAGACTGGATCGGTGCATACTTGTTGAGTGCATCTGCCATCGGCGCAAGGCAGTTTGTTGTGCAGGAAGCTGCTGAAATGATTGTATCAGATGCCTTTAATGTCTCATGGTTTGTATTGAATACGATTGTAGGAAGATCATTTCCAGCCGGAGCAGAGATAACAACCTTGCGGGCACCAGCGTTGATATGTGCCTGAGCCTTCTCCTTGCTTGTATAGAATCCTGAACACTCTAATACAACATCAACCTTTAAATCTCCCCAAGGGCAGTTGTTTGCATCTGGGAAAGCGTAGATCTTAATTTCTTTTCCGTCTACTGTGATAGAATCATCACCTGCAGAAACCTTGTCCGCCAACTCATATTTTCCCTGTGAAGAATCATACTTCAACAGGTGTGCTAACATCTTAGGGCTTGTCAGATCGTTGATCGCAACAACTTCATATCCCTCTGCGTTAAACATCTGTCTGAATGCAAGACGACCGATACGGCCAAAACCATTGATTGCTACTCTTACTGCCATGTTATTTTCCTCCTAAAATAGATAATATTATTTTATC
>CAJUII010000077.1 GCA_910586405.1 uncultured Lachnospiraceae bacterium | reverse complement strand
TTATATGAAAAAGGATAGTTGTCATTCATGAAATTAATGGAGAAGCACAAATAGAATAAAACAGGGAGATTAGAACATGTCTGATAGAAAAATAACGACAGTAATTTTTGACTTAGATGGTACGCTTCTGGATACGCTGGAGGACTTGAAGAACGCTACGAATTATGCGCTGAAGCTCTGTGGGATGCCAGTGCGCACATTGGATGAGGTGCGTCGTTTTGTGGGGAATGGCGTGAAGAATCTCATGATTCGCGCAGTGCCGGACGGTGAGGACAATCCACAGTTTGAGCGCGCATTTGACGCTTTTAAAGACTACTATGGAGTGCACTGCAATGATATGACAAGGGCATATGATGGGATACCGGAGCTTTTGCAAGAATTAAAAAACAATGGTTATGTGATGGCGATTGTTTCCAATAAGATTGATTCCGCAGTACAAGATTTAAATAACAGATATTTTTCGCAGGTGGATGTCGCGATTGGTGATCGCGAATGCCTGCGGAGAAAACCAGAACCGGACAGTGTGTTTCTTGCGTTGGAGGAGCTTGGCAGGACAAAGGAAGAGGCAGTATATGTGGGGGATTCTGACGTAGATTTGGCAACAGCGAAAAATGCGGGGCTTCCCTGTATCAGTGTGCTGTGGGGATTTCGGGACAAAGCATTTTTGATAGAGCATGGCGCGCAGACCTTTGTGGAAACACCAATGGAAATAGCAGATGTTTTAAAACAGATGAATCAATAACAGTTAGAATTAAAAAAGGTCAAACCAATGAAACTATATGATAAAAAACAAATCAGCCAGAAGCCTCTCTTGTTTGATAACCGTGCGTTATTCTTATTGCTGGTTCCGATTGTCGTAGAGCAGCTGCTAAACTCTTTTATGGGTATGGTGGATACGATGATGGTGTCAACGGTCGGCAGTGAGGCAATTTCTGCTGTTTCGCTTGTTGATTCTTTTAATAATTTAGTGATTCAGGTCTTTTCGGCGATGGCGGCAGGTGCTGCAATCATATGTTCGCAGTATCTTGGCAGTGGGAATGCGCAGGAGACCAACAAAGCAGCCAGACAGGTGGTACTCACGGTGACAGTAATCTCGACGGTGGTAATGCTGATCTGTCTGTTGGGAGGAGAGCGGCTCCTTCGCCTGATATTCGGAGAGGTAGAAGAAGAGGTGATGAAAGACTGCCTTGTATATTTTTTGATTACGGTGGTTTCCTATCCTTTTCTGGCGCTCTTTAGCGTGGGAACTGCGCTTTTCAGGGCAGGGGGAAATTCCAGCTTTCCGATGAAGGTGTCTATTTATGCTAATTTGTTGAACATTGCAGGGAATGTTGTGCTGATCTATGGTTTCAAGTGGAGTGTCGGCGGCGCTGCACTTGCCACGCTGATATCAAGAGTTTTTTCTATGATTGTCGTATTTGCGGCGCTGCGCAAACCGCGTCAGGTAATCGTAATCAGAGACTATCTCAGGTTCAGGCCGGATATGCCCTTAATCTGGAAGATTATGGCAATCGGGATTCCGTCTGGCATTGAGAATGGAATGTTTCAGTTTGGCAAGCTGGCGATTCAGTCTACGGTCTCGACGATGGGAACGGCAGCGATCGCAGCGCAGGCGATGGCAAGTATCTTGGAAGGATTAAATGGAATATGCGGGATTGGGATTGGCATCGGGCTGATGACCGTAGTCGGGCAGTGCATCGGCGCGGGCAGGTATGAGGAGGCAAAGTACTATATTGTGAAGCTGACAAAGGCGGCGTGGGTCAGCATAGTAATCTCCTGTCTTGTGGTGTTTGCAATCACGAAGCCTGTCACTTGGCTTGCCGGCATGGAGGCGGCATCTGCCAAGCTGTGTTTTGAGATGGTCACAGCGATTACTATTGTCAAGCCGTTTGCATGGGTAGGGTCCTTTATCATCTCTTATGGACTGCGGGCGGCTGGGGATGTACAGTTTTCCATGATTGTCTCCACGGTTACGATGTGGTGCTGCCGAGTGGTCTTGTGTATTTTTCTAGTCAAAGTTTACCAGTTTGGACCGATGGCAGTGTGGATTGGCATGTTCGCGGACTGGACAGCCCGTTCCGTGATTTTTACAGGACGCTTTCTGAGTGGGAAGTGGCTGCCTGTAGGCAGGGAGGCATGAGTTTTGGTTAGACAAAGCTAACATCAGCGGCATAGAGGATTGACAGGAGGCTGCTGCCGCAGGAGGAGGGCGTATATGAAAAAGTTCAATACAACAGGGGCATGTTTTCCAGACAGGCATTATATGGTCAGCCTTGAGAAGCGGCTTGGTCAGTTTAAGGAGCTTGTCGATGCTGAAATGTATTTTGTGTTCAGCCGCGCGAGGCAGTATGGCAAGACAACGATATTGAAAGCATTGGAGAAAGAACTGCAAGCAGAATATTATGTAGTCAGTCTTGACTTTCAGATGCTGGGAAATAAGAGCTTTGAGGATGAAGTACTTTTTTCCAAGTCTTTTGCAAAATTATTTGTGAAAAAAATGCGGATGTGCCAGCCAGTTTCACCAGCAGTACAGAAGGTTTTGGAGGAGTTACTACAGGAGGCAAACCAGAGTGAACTGTATCTGCTGCTGGATCTGTTTTTGAAGCTTTCCGAGCTCTGTATTATTTCTGATAAGCCGGTTGTTCTGATGATTGATGAGGCAGATCATGCCAGCAACAATCAAGTCTTTTTGGATTTTCTGGCGCAGCTTAGAGGATATTATCTAAACAGGGACAATGAGCCGACATTTCAGTCTGTCATACTTGCAGGGGTATATGATGTCAGAAATTTTAAACGAAAGATAAGACCAGATGAGGAACATAATACAAACAGTCCGTGGAATATTGCTGCACAATATGAAATTTGCATGGCGTTTTCTAAAGAAGAGATTGCGAATATGCTTGCAGAGTATGAACAGGAGTATCATACAGAGATGGACATAGATGAAATGTCGGGGTTGTTGTATAACTATACCAGTGGATATCCCTATCTGGTGTCAAGATTGTGTCAGATTATAGACGAAGCAGCGCTGCAATGGACGAGAGAAGGCTTTTTGGAGGCTGAGAGAAGGCTTGCAGTTGAGCAGAACACCTTGTTTGAATCGCTGATTAATAAACTTGACACTTATGAGAAGCTTCATCAAATGATTGAGCTGATATTATTTCATGGAAGAAAAATATCCTATAACATGGATGATTCCATGGTATCTCTCGCAAGCAGGTTTGGGTTTATTAAAAATGAGCATGGTTTTGTCATGATTGCCAATAGAATCTTTGAGGTTAGACTGTACAATTATTATCTCACATCAGATGAAATCAAGCAATGTGATCTGTATCAGATGTCTGTCTCTGATCGAAATCAATTTGTTCTTAATGGAATGTTGAATATGCGGCTAATCTTGGAAAAGTTTGTGGTACATTTTGATGAATTATATGGAAACAGCAGTGTACGCTTCAAAGAAGAGTATGGAAGAAAGCATTTTTTATTATATTTGCGTCCGATTATTAACGGTACGGGAAATTATTATATTGAGGCACAGACGAGAGATGACAGGCGCACAGATGTAGTTGTTGATTATCATGGACAGCAATACATCATTGAGATGAAAATCTGGCGTGGACAGGAATATAATCGGCAGGGAGAACAGCAGTTGGCTGAGTACTTGGAGGCATATGGAAAAGATGTAGGATATCTGCTTAGCTTTAATTTTAATAAAAATAAAAAAACTGGCGTGTGGGAAAAAATGATAGGGAATAAGATTATTATTGAGGCTGTTGTCTGAAAGGAGGAACACCACCATGATTTATACCGTTACATTAAACCCGTCTCTGGATTATACTGTGTCTCTGGACGGCTTTGAGCTGGGCAGGACCAACCGTACCACAAGTGAGCAGATGCTTCCCGGCGGCAAGGGAATCAACGTCTCGATTGTTTTGAGAAATCTGGGATTTGAGAGCACAGCACTGGGTTTTACAGCGGGCTTTACAGGAGAACAGATAGCACGCGAAGTACAGAATATGGGGCTGCGCACGGACTTTATTCATATCAATAGCGGCTGTTCACGCATCAATGTCAAACTGAAGGACTACGATGGTACGGAGATCAATGGTATGGGACCAGCAATCGAATCCAACTATGTGGAGGCATTGCATGAGAAACTAAAGCAGTTAAAGGCGGGAGATCTGCTTGTCCTTGCAGGCAGTATTCCCAAAAGCCTGCCCGCTGCCATCTACAGTGAGATTTTGATGCGCTTACAGAATAAAGGGATTCTCTTTGTCGTGGACGCGACGAAAGAGCTGCTGCTGAATGCGCTGCAATATAAGCCGTTTCTGATTAAGCCAAACAATCATGAGCTGGGAGAACTCTTTCATGTGACGCTAGATACAAGGGAAGCCGTCGTTGCGTATGCAAAAAAACTGCAAGAAAAGGGGGCGGGAAATGTATTGGTTTCCTTGGCAGGACAGGGGGCGGTTCTCGTTGATGAGACAGGGACGGTGCATATGCTTGCAGCACCCCGTGGAAAGCTTGTCAATGCAGTGGGGGCAGGCGATTCTATGGTTGCTGGATTTCTCGCAGGCTGGCTGGAGAAAAAGGATTATGAACATGCGTTCCGCATGGGAGTTGCCGCGGGCAGTGCAAGTGCTTTTTCTGCGCTGTTAGCGACAGGAACGGAGATTGAACAGGTGTATGCAAGCCTGTAGGGAGATATGAGATGGAAGGCACATTTTCAGGAATAAGGCTTTCGGGCAAGACCGTATACCATGGCATCACGATAGGCAAAGTGATGGTTCTAAGAAACGACAAGGATCAGATCAGGAGGAGAAAAATAGCAGACCCGGCGCGTGAAATCGAGCGTGTCCGCATGGCGGTTGATGTCTCAAAGCAGCAGCTTGCAGCGATTTATCATCAGGCGGTAAAAAAGCTGGGGGAGTCGAGCGCGGCGATTTTTGAAGTGCATCAAATGATGCTTGAGGACAAGGATTTTCTGAATGCGATTGATCATATGATACGGACTGAACTGGTCAGTGCGGAGTATGCGGTGGCGGTCACAGGAGACAATTTCGAGGAAATATTTACCGAGATGGAGGATGCATACATGCAGGCGCGCGCAGCAGATGTCAGGGATATTTCAGCGCGTTTGGTGCGGAATCTGTCAGGGCAGGGGAATAAGGAGTTTTGTATGACAGAACCGTCTGTCATTGTGGCAAAGGAATTGAGCCCAAGCGAGACTGTCCAGTTGGATAAAGAGAAGATACTGGCGATTGTCACAGAGCAGGGCGCCACTAATTCCCATACGGCGATTCTTGCGCGCATGATGGGGATTCCCGCGCTGATCGGTGTGCCGCTGGATTTTGATGCGATTCATTCGGGCATGACAGCGATCGTGGACGGGGCGGCGGGCGAGGTAATTTTTGAGCCGACCGCATTGCAGCGCGGCGAGGTGGAAGAAAAAATCAGGCGTGAACAGGAAAAGCTTCGGCTGTTACAGGAGCTAAAGGGAAAGAAAACTATGACCAGCGACGGCAGGACAATCCGCATTTATGCAAATATCAGCGGTATCAGCGATGTGGCATATGTGCTGGAGAATGATGCGGAGGGGATTGGGCTGTTCCGCAGTGAATTTTTATATCTGGGGCGCAGTGATTTTCCTTCGGAGGAGGAGCAGTTTCGGGCATACAGACAGGTCGTGCAGATGATGGGACAAAAGAGGGTGGTAGTCAGAACCCTTGATATCGGGGCAGACAAGCAGGCAGATTACTTTCAGCTTGGCAGAGAGGAGAATCCGGCGATGGGCTGTCGGGCAATCCGCATCTGTCTCAGACAGCCGGAAATCTTCAAACCACAGCTGCGCGCGCTTTTGAGGGCGGCAGTCTATGGAAATCTTGCTATTTTGTATCCGATGATCATTTCCTGCGAGGAGGTTGCGCAGATTTATGCAGTGGTAAAAGAAGTGGAAGAAGAATTAAAACAGGCGCAAATTCCATACCGCGTGCCAGCGCAGGGGATTATGATTGAGACGCCGGCGGCGGTGATGCTCAGTGATGAGCTTGCAGAACAGGTGGACTTTTTCAGCATCGGCACCAATGATCTGACACAGTATACCCTTGCCATCGACCGGCAGAATCCACGCTTGGAGGCGTTTTATCCTCCGCATCACAAGGCGGTGCTGCGCATGATTCAGATGGTTGTGGACAATGCGCACAAGCGTGGAAAGTGGGTTGGCATCTGCGGTGAGCTGGGCGCAGATCTGGCGCTCACAGAAACTTTTGTCAATATGGGCGTGGATGAATTGTCTGTGACGCCGTCCATGGTCTTAAAGCTGCGGGAAAAAATACGATTGATATAAATATATTTGATATAGTGGATTTTAAAGTTTGTGTAGAACGTAATAATCCGTGTAGCGCTTCTGGTCGTGACCGCCGACTAGGATTTCCGTTGAGGCGGCAAAGCCTAATTTTTCAACGGCGGCCCTGCGCGCTGCTGCAAATGGTTTTACCTTGGTGGCGATCATCTGACATGCAAACAGTTCACAGGTCTGCGGCACGATGAGCGACAGAAGCTCATAGATGACGGACGCCCGCTCATAATCGCTGCGCAAATCCAGCCGCAGAATGGCGCAATTGTTGAAATAATCGTCGGCCTTGCGGCGAAACAGTTCGATTGTGCCCGCTGCGTGTTGTGTCTTTTTGTCGAGGATTGTCCAGCGCACAAAGCCGTGATTTTTGTATTCCTGCTGCCACGCCGCGATCGCGCCCTGCATGTGCTCTGGCAGTGTATAGTGAAATGTATCGCCGTTGCAGTTGTCACTGTTGAAATACGGCACTGCCTTCTCGTCGGAATACACCAGAAACAGATCTTGCGCGTCAGATGCCTCAATCAGTCTCAGACAATAGTTATCATTTTCAAATACGGGACATTTTTCATAAGGGCTTATCATTGTTTGATACCTCCAACTTAAAGAATTTTGATCTATTCTTAGAATTTCGATCTATTTTTAGGATAGCACGGCATATACGACAGCAGTATGTCGTATATATACAGGAATTGTAGAAAAAGTGAAAGTATTCTCTCAACGCTAAATTTTTTTGTACAGCGCGACAATTTTTTCGGCAGCAGTGGACAGGCGTGTGCGCACATGCTCCGGTGAGAGAACCTCCACAGCATCGCCCAGTGATAACAGCGTGCCAAGCCAGAGATGTTCATTTTCCACAATTGCTGCCTGCATCAGGAAGCTGCCGTCGGAATTGGTTTCTAAGATTGTTCCTTTTAGGTATTCCATCACGCGCATTTTGGCTGATTCTTGGCATTTTAGGAGAATTTGTGTATACTGGCGGGAATCATTTCGGTCATTTTCTTTCAAGATCACATCTGCCGCAGCATGTTCCTGCTCAAAGGGCTGGCTGGTGAGCGATACCTGATGCATTCGGATCAATTTGTATGTGCGGTAGTCTTTTTTGGCTTTCGAGTAGGCAAGCAGATACCACGCATACCATCTGTATAGTACGGCGATCGGCTCTACACAGTGCAGCCGGGTTTCATTGTTGTTGTTTGTGTATGAGAATTGGACAGCATGTTTTTCTGCGATGGCAGTTTGCAGAAGCTGTAGTGTGGTCTGCTCACCTTCTCTCAGGATAGAAAAATCCAGAATCATGCCCGTTTCGTTTGATTTTGACAGTGGAATTATTTTTTCCAAGAGATGCTTTGCCTTTGGGTCACAGGTGGCGGAGACCAGACCGTGCAATGCAGTCAGGAGACAGGCGTAATCTTCCGGGGTTGCAAAGTTTTTGTCGAACTGGAAGCTGTCGGACAGTTCATAGCCGCCTGATGCGCCTGCGATGGCGATGACGGGAATGCCTGCCAGACACAGGGAATCTATATCCCGCTGAATGGTGCGCGGTGACACCTCGAAATACGCTGCGAGTGTGCTCGCAGAGGTTCGTCCGTGGTTGAGCAGATACAGGGTGATGGCATAGAGCCGTTCGATTTTCATAAGTGGTATATCCTCCGGTTTGAAGCGATCGAAGTTTTGAAGCCTTGAAATTTATCATATTAAAATACATTATAGTAAAATGGTGCATCCTTGGCAAGAAGAACAATTTTCATAACGATTTTTGAATTGACAATTCTTGCCCTAACTGTTAACCTGTTATATATATTAAGTTGACATTAGGAGGGCAAAAGATATGGCGCATAGAATCAGTATCATTGAAGAATGTAAACAGGAAATTTATGCAGGTTTGGAGATCACAAGAGAGGAGGCGCTCGCGCTTGTGGACGCACCATTGGCGGAACTGTCAGCAGCGGCGAATGAAATCCGTGCGCATATGTGCGGAAACCGGTTTGACCTGTGTACAATCGTGAACGGCAAGTGTGGAAAATGTTCTGAGGACTGTAAATATTGTGCGCAGAGTGCGCATTACCATACAGACTGCCAGGAGACTTATCCGCTTCTGACGACCGAGGCGCTTCTGGCAGACGCAAGGCACAACAAGGAGCAAGGCGTACTTCGCTATTCGATTGTCACATCGGGAAAGCGTCTGAGTGACAAGGAGATTGATGCGGTCTGTGAGAGTATTCGCGAGATACGCCGGCAGGTGGACATAGCAGTCTGCGTGTCCTTTGGGCTGCTGGAGGAACGGCAGTTTCGCAAGCTCAAGGAGGCAGGCGCGTCGAGAGTGCACTGTAATCTTGAAGTATCGAGGAAATATTTCCCCAAAGTATGCACTACACATACTTATGATGAAAAGATTGCTGTGCTGAAAGCGGCAAAAAGTGCAGGACTGAGCATCTGCTCTGGCGGAATCATGGGATTGGGAGAGACGATGGAGGACCGCATTGATATGGCGCTGGACATACGGGCGCTTGGCGTAAAGTCCGTTCCTGTCAACCTCCTCAATCCCATCAAGGGCACTCCTTATGAGAAGAATGAGATTCTCACCGATGAAGTGTTCTGGCGCATTCTTGCGATCTACCGCTTTCTCATACCCGATGCAGACATTCGGCTCGCCGGAGGCAGAGGGCTTATGGCGGACAAGGGAGAGCGGTGCTTTCAGAGCGGCGCAAATGCCGCAATTTCTGGGGATATGCTCACAACGGCAGGCATTACGGTTGCAACCGATTTGGCATTGTTAAAAAAATTGGGCTATGACGTTAAATGATGATGCAAAAATTGTAAAGCTAAATTATTGTTTTTTAGATGTATTTTAGAGCTTGATGTGGTATACTATTTTCACAGTTAGAAACCAAAGAAAAATTTAAATTTTTTTCATTCAAATGAAACCTTTTGGCTTATAAAAACGTCTAATATAATAGAAAGCTACATATGAAATAGTTTTATTGTGGGGAGAGGTACTATGGGGGATCAGGCACGACAGAGTCAGGAGTTGGAGTTGTGGCAGGTAGTGAGCCAGCCTGGAAATAGAACTGCACCGTACAGAACATCAAGACCAAGAAAACATACGATGCAGCATAGGACAAAACAAAATATGGAGGCAGTGGTTTCAAGACCTAAACAGACGATAGAAACATTTGGCAATCCAACTGTATCGGGAGCTAAGATTACAAGATCTAATGCGTCGATGGCAAGTGGAACAAGAGGCGCAAGATCAAATCCAACAAGGGGAAATGTCCCCAGGAATACGAGTGTCAGAGACACCATGATGGTTCGCGGCGCCAGGGCAAATGCTGGACGAATGACTGGTCAGCGCACGCGCCGGACGAGTGCCGGAAGTGTTCGGGCAGTCAGGGTTGACATGCCAGTTGTAAGAGAGATGGCGCCCAGATCTATTGAAGCAGACAGACGCAGGACATGCTCTGCCATGCCCAGGAAAACAGGACGCCGCGCTCGCATTAGTCAGTGTTTTGCTATTTTGTGGATTATCATTATGTCCACAGCGATCTTCTGTATGGGAAAAGCCTTTTACCAAAATACGCGAAAGCATCCAGTATTGGAGGAGGAGGTAATGATAAAATCTTTTATGGAGGAGACACCTATTGTTGACAAGACAGAGAAAAAGCCAAACATCATAAAAGATTTTCTTACGATTAGTGAGTATAATCGTCCTGGGACCAAACTTGCCAGGGTAGATAATATATTTGTTCACTACACAGCGAATCCGGGAACGTCGGCAGCACAGAACAGGAGTTACTTTGAAAGTCTAGGGCAGACGCACGAACGCGCGGCGAGTGCACATTTCATTATTGGCTATGAGGGGGAGATCATTCAGTGTATTCCTTTGGAGGAGGAAGCCTACGCAGTGATCGAGCGGAATGTAGATTCAATTTCAATTGAATGCTGTTATATTGCGGAGGATGGCTCCTTTACACAGGAGACGTATGATTCGCTGATCGAAATGCTTGCATGGCTGACAGACAAGTATGATCTCAATCCCAATGATATCCTGCGCCACTATGACTGTGGTGGCAAGAAATGTCCGATTTATTATGTAGAACACGAGGACGCATGGCAGAAATTACTTGACGACGTAGCACAGTATACACTTTAACAAATCAATACATATTCATATGCCAGCCAGTTAAAATTCTCAATATATTACACACTTTTACAGCACAGGGACAATCGTTTACGATTGTCCCTGTGTGTTTTCATATATACTTTCATATAAACTTTTTACAAATATGATCTATGAAGCGTTTAAGAACTTCTCAAACTTGAGATAACTTCCTGTGCGTTGAAAGGTTTTGTAAAGAACAGTTCTGCGCCTTCCCGCAGTGCATCCATGAGCTTGTCTTTCTGTCCTGCGGCAGAAATCATAGCGACCATTGCCTCAGGATTGTGTTCTTTGATCTTTTTGAGTGCAGTAACACCATCCATTACAGGCATGGTGATATCCAGTGTTACGATATCGGGCCGTAATTCCTTATACAGCTCGACACCCTCCTCGCCATTTGTTGCTTCGCCTATGACCTGATAGCCATTTTCATTCAGCAGTTTAATGAGCATCTTTCGAATCAGGGCTGAATCATCAACGACTAGAACAGTGGGGAGTGAGCTGGTAACGTTGGTGTTGAGTTCTGTCTTTTTCAGCGTCAGGGTATGAGGCTTCTCTCCGGGAACAAAGGCAGCATCGGTTGAGATGATCAAATCAAACTCTGAATCGTCAATATAGACTGGCATATAGTAAGCATTGCCGGACAATTGCTGATTCAGATAGACTTCTGGGGGAACCATCTCGATAAATACGTCGTCGTCGCTGAGCACAGAGTCAAAAAGTCCATTGTTCAAATTCGCAAATTCACATACCGCGTCATAGACCTCATCACTGCTTGAGACAGAGACAGATTTAGCATAATTCTTGGCAAGCTTAATAATGCCGTCCAGTTCATTTGTGGCACTAAAGCCAAGGAAAATATCGGCTTCACCAATGGATTTCTGTCCTGCGAGCATACTATATGAATATTCGGTTGCTTTTTTCATTCTGCCAAAATAGAAATTGTTCGTGACAAATCTCGTGAGATTACGCATGACAAGTCCAGCAAGGTCTGTGATGGTAGTATCCCTCACAGTGGCGAACAGTGGAATGATCGTTTCGAAATCATCCTCTTTGACAGCCTCGAGTTCCGCGTCTGTGAAGCCATGTGCTTTCTGGAAACCACGAAGATGTTCTGTGATGTTCTCCATGGACAAACCGAGGGTATCGATCAGCAGCTGGAAAAATTTCATGGATATCTCTCCCTGCTTGCCAAGCAGTTCTGATACCTGCGTCTGCGTGAGATATTCCAGCTCGACTGCGATATCACCAAAGCGGCGGTCTTGCAATGTCTGCTGGTGATTAATTTCCTCAGCCTGCTCCTTTGTCAGAAGACCTTCAGCGATGGCAATCGTTCCCAGCTTCACACGCGTTTTCTGTAGTTCTTCCTGGAATGTATCTCTTTGCTCGATAGTGATCACGGACTGTCCGACCAAATAATTACTAAATAATTGAATAAACATATCAATCGCACCTCTCTGTCTTGTATTTGACTAAACTGATATTTATATTTTATAAAATTATTGAAAAATTAACAACTATTATTTTGAAAAAATTAGATTTTTTGGGAAAATTAACAATTTTTTGGACTTTTTACTATAAATATGGTATGATAAACAAAATCTAATAAGGGAGGAAATGGAATGAGTGAGCAAAATTTTGATCAGCAAATGAAAAAATTGCGCAGAGATCTCGCCTTTACCAGAGGTGTGTGTATCATCACTTCAATCTTGACGCTATTGCTGATTTGTGGTGGCGGGTATCTGTTCATGCGAATGCAGGGAGTTTTGGAAAATGCACAGCCAATTCTGGAACAAGTGGCAGAGGTGGATATCGAAAATGTCAATGAGACACTTTGGCAGATTCGGACAACCTTAGAAAATGTCGATTTGGATCATGTGGTGGAGACCATGGAGCAGGCAGTGGAGACACTAGAAGAAGTGGATATCGACGCACTTAACAGCGCGATCGAGGGGCTTGATACGACAGAGCTCTCCGAGGCACTGACAAATTTAAACGACGCTGTAGAATCCTTACAGCGGATGGAGGATTCGATCGGGTCTGTATTTGGCAGATGACAGAAGGCACCTTTAAGGTGTCTTTTCTTTTAGCGAATCTGGTTAATCTCATACAATATATTGGAAATATGTTCCAGTTGATCATCGGAATAGGAATTCAGTATTTCCATCACAAGATCTCTGTCAAAGCCTGATTTATGTCCAAAGACAATATAGTCTGCGGAAATATTGCAGGCATCACAAATCTTATAGATTGTCTTAGCCGAAAGGCTTTTGTTACCCCTCTCAATATCTGCTAGAAAACTGGTAGAAATATCACATTTCTCACTGAAACGTTCGCGGGTAAGATGCATAGATTCCCGAACTTCGCGGATTCTAAGCCCTACCATTAAGTTATACTCTTTGTCTACACTCATATTTTTACTCCAACCGTTCTTATATGGTTAGTATAACAACATATAGTTTGATTAAATATACTCAATAGAATATGTTAATATACTCTATAGAGTTGACATATAGAAAATTTATAGATATAATTAACAAATAAACTTTTATGAAAAAATTGTAAAAAAATGTCAGTGAATAGGCTGTCGGGAGCGGAGGATAAGATGAATATTAAAATTGCGATTATCGATAATGACATCAATTATCTGGAACGATTATCAGGTGTTCTTCAACAGTATAATGAGTTATCTGTAGCAGTTTTTACTAGAATAGAGTCGTTTCAGCAGACAATGGAGTTTGAGGATTTTCAGATTGTAGTATTCAATCCAGACATTTCAGCACAGCAGTTAATTTTTTCGGATAAGATGATGCCTGTGTGTCTATGTACAGAAGAATCAGTAAACCGAAACTTATATCAAAATATTCCAATCATACAGAAATACCAGCGCATCAGTAATATATATAAACAAATTATAAAAAATTATGCAGAACATGTAAAAGATTCAGAGATGGATTATTTTAAGGCTGCCAGCACGGGTGTGATCGCTGTACATTCACCGATTGGCGGCAGCGGCAAGACAACCTTATCCTTGGCCATTGCAGGAAAACTACACAAGATGGGAAAGAGCGTGTTATTTCTCTCGATGGAACAATGCAATAGTTCATCCGTCTGCTGCGACATAAAGGAGGAGGGGATTACCTGTCTGGTGGAAGCCCTCAATACAAACAGCAGTTTTGAGTTGAAATTAAAAGGAATACTCAAACAGAGTGCGGGGGGATTTTACTATATTGAATGTTTCAGTCGTCTGGTTGATTACGATGATGTGAAGGATGAGGAAATCGAAAAAATAATCAAAAAGATTAAAATGTGTGATGTATGTGATTATATAGTCATTGATACTGGCAGCACGCTGGATGGCGTGAATAAGGCTGTGTTATACAGTGCAGACAGAATTGTCGTGGTCCAGCGGAGTGGCGAATTGGCAGATGCGAAGCTGTCTCTGTTTGACAGACAAATTTTAGTGAATGAATTAAGAGAAAAACTGTGTGTGGTGAAAAATTTTGTCATGCAGGGTACGCGGGGATAT
The DNA here is from genome assembly GCA_910586405.1 of uncultured Lachnospiraceae bacterium. GTDB lineage: Bacteria > Bacillota > Clostridia > Lachnospirales > Lachnospiraceae > COE1. The sequence goes on along the minus strand of CAJUII010000077.1, from coordinate 997 downwards.
GAGCTTGAAAATGTCCCGGTTGCCGGCGAGGTACGCGGATATGGCACGCTCACACACAATGACTTGTTGGGTTGCATAGAGCAGGAAAATAATATGGAAATGAGCTATCTGTTAATCTTAGAATAGTTGCAGACAGAGGTAAAAATATGGGAGATAACAAGTTATTTATGCAGGAAGTCGCAGTGCTGAAACAGGCAGTGCAGGAGGCGGGCAGAATCAGAAATTATAGCGAGGAAGAGTTCGACGAGCTGATTAACACTAAGCTGTTAGAGCGTGAACAGTGGGCAGCCAGCAATTCTCCAGTGATCTACCATTATTATCAGAGCTTGTCCTTCAAGGAAAAAGCGATGCTCAAGTACACGATCAATGAATCCGTAGAAGGGCTTGGCATACTGGGAAAAATTATAACCGATCCAGATATTACAGAGGTTATGATCAATGGATTCGACACCATATTTATAGAAAAATCAGGTAAGCTGATGCGCATGGAGGAGCATTTTCAGAACAATGAAGAATTGATTCGTATTGTACAGAAATTTGTGAGTGCAATGGACAGAACGATCGATTCTAGCAATCCGATCGTGGATGCACGTCTCGATGATGGCTCGCGTGTACATGTGGTGTTTCCGCCAGTCGCGCTCAGCGGTGCGACAGTCACTATTCGGCGTTTTTCCAAAAATCCTATGACGATTGAGCGGTTGCTTGCGCTGCAATCCATCACGCCAGAGGCGTCTGAGTTTTTGGCGAAGGTAGTCCGGTCAAGACATAATGTGTTTGTCTGTGGCGGTACAGGCAGCGGTAAGACTACTTTTTTGAACGCATTGTCCAATTATATTCAGCCGTGGGAGCGTGTTATCACGATCGAGGATTCTGCGGAGTTACAGATCAAAAATATACCAAACCTTGTGCGGATGGAAACTAAGAAGGCAAATTCCAAAGAGGCAAACGAGATTACAATACGAGACTTGATCAAGGCGTCATTGCGTATGAGGCCTGA
>CAJUII010000076.1 GCA_910586405.1 uncultured Lachnospiraceae bacterium | reverse complement strand
AAATTCTGAATACGACATCAGAGTATGATCCTGAGAAGGTAAATCTGTATTGGCAGAAAGAGGGATCTGGTGCATACACTACTGAAAATGTAGTTTGGGGTGGTAAGTATACACTTGCATTGAGATTCAAGGGTAATGAGCAGTATAGACCGATTAATGAGACTGTATATGGTGAAGATGAGCCTTATTATTCATATGGTGACACAAAGGTATATAAGAATCAAAATGATGATTATACCTTTGAGATTACAAAGCGTGATATCACAATTACACCACAGTTAAAGACAGATATCAAAGCAGGCGAGACTGTTGATAAGCTTCTTCTGAATGCGCTTACAGTAGAGGGCGATCTCCTTGACAAGGATCGTGTATTCTTCGAGTATGCTGAGCTGGCAAATGGATCGTATGGCAATCATTACATTGCTTACAATACTGAAACCAAAGAGTATTATACAGTTACTGATGTATATGACTGGGGTAAAATTAATAAGTATGGCGGATATCCTGCGTTTAGAGAAAGCAAGACTGACAGTAACGGGAATCCTTATTATGTACATACACCAAGCTTCAAGTTCCAGGTAAATGATAAAGACTTGATTAAGGATGCAAGTCAAGACTACCTCAGATTTGGCAGCAAGTATGCTGTGAGGCTGGATAATGATCTGGCAACTCCTTTGGCAGACAGCTATAATGTTACCTACAATCCTGCATCATTGACCGTTAGTGAGAGAGGACAGGGCAAGGTAACTGCTTCAACAACTGGCGAAGATCATTCAATAGCATTAAAATATGCATTTGATGGCGGTACATACACGATCAAACCGCGTGAGGCAGCACCATTTATCGACAAATTAAGTGTGACAGATGTTATCAATAGTGAGAATAAGGCAACAAACCTTGCAGGTAACTTTATTTCATATAACATCTATGCTCCGACTGAGTTTGAAAATGGTTTTGACAACAACAAAACTCGTTTCTTCTTTGCAGAGGCAGTTGCCAAGGCAGGTGGATATGTTCTGGCGGACTGGACACCAGATAATAAGAATGGCGGTCATTACATCACAGTTCTCTTCCCTGTAACAGAGGAAGACAAGGTAAGATCATTCAACATTATCTGGGAAGAAGGCTACACAGAGACATTCCAGTTTGAGGGTGTTGAGCTTGAGGCAGACTTGACAAAGGCAGTTGCACCAAAGACGATTAAGTTTAATGGCGTACAGTCTAAGATGGCAGTAGGCGAGACACAGCAGCTTGATGTCAAGATTACAAAGAGACAGCTTGGCGATGTGATCAAGCTTCAGTACAGAATTGCAGGAACCGCAAATGAGACAAAGAACCAGTTCATCAGCGTGGATCCTGATACAGGTATTGTGACAGCGCTTCATACAGAGAAGAAAGCGACAACTCAGATCGAGGCATATCCTGTATACCTTGAGAACGGCAAGTACATAGAGATCACAGGTAAGGGTGTTAAGACAGCGAAGACAAAGATCACAGTGACAGATGTGACAGCGCCTTCTATCAAGAAAGTGATCCCGCAGGATGAGACTGTCAAAGTTCAGTTTACAAATGCTGGAAACGGATACCGCAGAGAGATCTATGTGATCGAGGCAAAGAAGGCAAAAGCGACAGACTTTGAGTCAAAAATTGCCGGAATGCAGAATAATCAGTGGGAGAAGGCTGGATTCGCAGTAGCGCCAGTATACTCTTATGCGACATCCGCATCAGAGAATTATGACGCAAAGACAAAGCTGATCACGGAAACCGTGGAAGGTTTAGTGCCTGGCAGAAATTATGTAGTATATGTAAGAAATGTCAGCGCAGCAAGAAAGCTGGATGATGGTTCACAGGTTGATCTTTCATTCAAGGGCGCAGTGAAGAACTTTGTGGCAGTGAAGTCACAGGTACAGAAGCTTGAGCCATACTTCAATGTAGATCCAGAAACCAATACACCGATCGGCAAGAGTGCTGTGAAGTATTTGGAGTATATAGATGGAAATACTGGAAAACTAGACTTTAAGAATAGCATTCTGACGAATAAATACGAAGTAGACCTCTTAGCGAAGTCTGCACAGGTTGCTGTAAATGGTCTGTTCTTCGAGAAGTATGATGGAAATACAGCAGCAGAAGATAAGGATAAGCGAAGATATGCGTTACCGCTTACAAAACCGTTACAGGCAAACTACTATAATCCTAAGCTTACATATGGTGTATTTGACGCCGTATATGATGAGAAGAATGGTGAGTGGACGGCGCCTGCGGCGGATCCTTGGACTGACGGAGTAGCGGCATCGAAGTATGCTAAAATCAACAACAAGGGCAAGATTAGCCTTAAGGCAACATCGTGGAACGGCGCCAAGACAGTTTATATCTATGTAAAGGCTGATACAACAGATGAGCCTGTAATAGGGATGATTTCACTTAAGATCACAGCGAACCCGACTTCTATGACAGGCAAGAAAGCAAAATTAAAAGTTGGCGATGACAAAGAATTAGCTGAATTTTTACAGTATAAGCAGGGCAAGAAGAAGATCCCTGAATACAAGTCAACACAGATCTCTATCTCTGACGAGATGATCGAGGCAGCAGCACAGGCAGGATATAAGATCTATGATACACATGATTTTGATGTAGAAGATGGTGAACTCAATGGTGGGGAGAAGACAGACGGTCGTCGTTTCCATCGTGTATGGCACATTGTTGCAATGTCACCAAACAAGACACCATTCAAACTGACAGTGACTGACAGAACGGCTGACGGCACAGAGATGACAGCGACAGTGACATTGACAGCAGCAGCGCTCGATCCTGTCAAGAACTTGAAGAAGGCTTATGTAGACGACAAGAACATTACAATCAACTTCAAGCATGCAGGAAATCCTTATGGATATGAGATCGCGTTGATGGATGCTAGAAAGAATGTAGTGTCGAAGAAGTTTGTCAAGGCAGTTCGTAAGGATGAAGAAAGTAATATAAAGCCGCATGAGCAGAAGAGACAGAGCTGGATTGTAGCTCAGAATTTTAATAATATTACGAAAGAGTGGGGCAAATATGAGTTAGAGTATTTTGCAAAGACAGATACATTTGCCTATACTATCCACAATGAGAAGCTTGTAAGACTTTCTTCTTACACAGTATCCGTAACTCCGGTATATGATGCTCAGAAGGGCAAGACGGTTACTACGAAGGTAAAGACAACAAATATCCCGGCAGCAAGAAATTACAATGTGGATGCCGTTGAGAGCGGTAGGGGTGGTATTACAATTAAACATGCTTATGCTCAGGATGCAAGCGGAAAGAATGGTTCATTTAACATGGTAAATGCAACAGCGTTGACAGATATGCCATATTTCCAGTCAGGCAATACGTACACATTGGTAGCAGACGATACAGACAAGACTTGGTCAAAAGACAGAACAACAGATAAGCTTACATGGAAGAGCAGCAATACAAAAGTTGCTACAATCAAGGCAAATCCAGGCACCTACACAGCGACATTCAAGGCAGTGAAGGCTGGTGATACAACAATCACTGTAACCTCTAAGATTACAAAGAAAGTGATCGCTAGATATGATGTCAGAGTGAAGGCAGTAGGCAATGGTAATGGATTCTCAGGCGGATATGAGCCTACAGGTGACGATGACTTCTACAAGAAGATTCTTGCACAGTGGGATCCGTTCTATGATGGCAGACTTGAAGTACTGTCCGCAACAGATAAGCTTACAGTAAATGCAGATAGCACATATGACAGAACTTGGGTATCATTTACAGCGCCGAATTATGGTGAGTATGCATTTAAGGCGTTACATGGAGGAAGTGTACTTAAGATTGATATTTATGATGGCAACAAAGGTAACTCACTCAGTATTACACCAGATCGAAGTGGAGCATATACAGCGACACTCGAAGCAGGACAAAAGATTTATTTCAGACTGAATGGCAGCTTTACATTGGAAGTTGTAAACGCAACAAACTTTGCAAGACTGACAACAGCAAACACAGCGACAGCTCCGCTTGAAGTAAAAGTAAATAGCGTTGGCGGATGGATTGCATTTACAGCACCGGAAGACAATGTATATAAGTTTGTATCTGATAAGAAGGGATTGTTTGGAACACCGAAACAGGATAATACAGAGGCAGAGTATATTATGCCTGTTGATCCTGATGAACCTGGTAATCCAGAGAAGTCTGAGACAACACTTGACGGAAAGACAACAACATACTATGTTACAAAGGGACTGAAGGCTGGCGAGACATTATTTATCAAGGTAAATATGGACGCAAAACTCTGGGTAGAGCGGAGAGAGGTACCAGCAGCGAATACGCTTGTTCTTGGTTCTAAGGATTCAGTATCTGATGAGCTGACAAAGGATAAGATGACAGTATATGCGAAGTTTACAGCCCTTGAGACAGGTAAGTATACTTTCGAGACAGAGACAAAGAATAATGCAGAAGGAACGAAAGTAGTTACTGCAGAGATCTTTGCAGCAGATGGAAATACTGCATTGACAGACGGCGGAAACATAATTGAGCGGGACAACGCAGCAGCAATCGCAGCAGTGAATGCAGATGATGCTCAGCCAGAGATACCTAAAACAACAAAGGCTACTACAGGCATATACATGGATGCTGGAGACACAGTTTTCATTAAATTCTATATTGACGAGAAAGATATCGTAAATGCATTTGGCGAATTGGACGCAGCAGACCAGAGCAAGAACGATAAGAAAGACAACACGTATGCAGTATCCGTAAAGGTATCCTCAGAAGTAGGCAAGATGACAGAGCTGAAGTTAGGCGAGGAGCAGACAGTAACAAAAGACACAACAAAGACATTTAAGTTCACAGTAACTGAGAACGGCAAGTACCAGTTTAATGCTACAGCTACAAACGATGTGAAGTACTTTAATGCGAAGTATGAAGATGTTGCAACTAGCGGTGCAACTGCTGAAATCTTGGTAGATGATTCGTCTGAGGCTAACGTAAGCAATATGCCTAAGGTTAAGGTAGGCGATACCATCTATGTAGAAGTGAAGGCAGGCGCAGCAGAGGATGCGAAGATTATCGTATCCAAAGTGAAGGTAAATGCACTGACAGTAGATAAGACAGAAGCGCTTGAAGTAACAGGTAATGATTCCGCTAAGCGCTGGTATACATTTACTGCTCTTGAGGAAGGTGTGTACACATTTAATGTAGCGGCAGTACCGAATACGAAGAAAGAGGGAGACCAGACAACCCCTACAGATACACATAAATTCTCTGTTTCTAAGTATGACAAGGTATTTGACACAACAGATAATTCTGTTGCAACAGACTCAAGCAACTACACAGCGACACATGAATTAAAGGCTGGTCAGACAGTAGTTTATACCGTAGCACCATCCTTGAGAACAACAGGCGACACAAAGCCAGAAGATGTTAAGACAACAATCAATGTGACTGTAAAAGCAATGAATCCAGAAGCAATCTCAACTGGAGACAAGGAAATTACACTTGAAAAGGCTAACGATGAAGTGATCTATAAGTTCACAGCAGTAGATACAGATGATTATAAGATCAGCTGGACAAAGAAGGCTGCGAAGGATGAAACCGAAGTTGTTGGGGATGTAACAGTCACTGGAGCGACATCTTTAGCAGGAAACTTTACAAGCTTGTCATCGAAAAAGCCACTGTACGCTGGTCAGACATTGTACATCAAGGTAGCAGCATCAGCAGATAACGCAAAGGGTACATTAAGCATTACAGCATCAAAGGCTTCTACAGAGAAGCTTGAGAGCGGTGTTGCGAAGACCTTTAACTTCGAGAAGAAGGCAGGAGAGAAGACATACAGCTATATCGCTCCGGTAGATGGTGAGTATGGTATTCTTGTAAAACTTGATGAGAATGCAGGCACACTTAGCGATTTATCGGTTGAATATGAGAACTATTCAGTAAATCCTGCAACTAGAGACTCTATAAGATTAGATGGTGAAGGTTATGCTACATTCGACTTGAAGAAGGGCCAGACAATTAAAGTAACACTTTCATCTAGCAACACAACTGTTGATGTGAAGGGCTCAATCACAATCCAGCCGACGACACCAGAAGATGCGACACCGATGACTGGCAACAGTGTTGAGGCAAAGGTTGCAGCAGGCAAAAATGCTTACTATCAGTATACAATTCCTGCATATGGCAGATACAGCTTTACAGTCAGCAATGCAGATGTAACAGTAAGCGCACAGAAGAAGACATTAAACGGAACAACAAATACTGCAATACTTACAGGCGCAAAAGAGGGTTATCTGTTTAATAAGAACGATGTTGTTTACCTGACTGTCAAAACAGGCAAAGCAGCAGAGCAGACAGCAACACTCAAGGTAGAGCCGCTTGCAAATGTAGAAACATTGGCAGCTGATACCGAAAAAGAAATAACAATGCCTAAAAATGCATATGCATTCTACCAGTTCAAAGCGCCTGAGCGCGGCGAATACAGCTTCAATCAGATGGTAGGAGTTACAGTTGAATCAACCAACGAAGATGGCACGACTGCATCTATAACTAAGCAGACGGCAAAATTAGAAGCAGTATATAGATACGATGATGCTCTCAATAAGCCACTAGGCAATAGCGCTACATTAGACAAGGATGAAATCGTATTAATCGTACTGAAAGCAGGCGCTGTGGACGATACACAGTTCAAGTACACTGTAAAGAAGACACCGATTAACGTATTGGCGGAAGGCACAGAGTCTAAAGTTAAGATTAAGAACGGCGAGTCTGCAACATTTGAGTTCCCGGTTCGCAATGAAGGCATGTATGCGTTCTCTGTTGTAGGAAAAGGAATGTCAACATCATTGAGCAACATGAGAGTGGCAGATGCAAATGGAGCTCCAGTGTTTACAGGCTATCCAGAAAATGCAACATATGTTGTGAGAAAGTACGACAGAACAAATGCGGTTGAGAAGTTTACAGTAACATATACTAAGCCAGCTGAGCCAGAAGCGCCACAGGCAGATGAACAGCCAGTAGCAGAGGCAGAAGTTGCGATTAAGGTGACAAAGATTGAGCCGGTTGTATTGAAGGCAGACGATGCTGAGAAGTCAATTGAGATCAACAAGGGTGAATGTGCAATTGTAAGTTTCATACCAGCAGTATCTAACAGATATGCGTTCACCACAGGCAATGCTTTAGTGAAAGTGGAGAAAAACGGCTTTGATGAAGCAGTACTGAATAAGGGTGAGGAGGCTTATAAGAACATCGTCTTGAGTGTTAAGGACAATGAGAACCAGGACAACAAGAAAGAGACAGCAAAGGTTAAAGTTACAACAGTGAAACCGACAGAAATCACAGCTTCACCAGCAGCATTCAAGGCAACAGGTGAGAAACAGACATTCTGGTATAAGTTCAAGGCATCCAAGAATGCAAGATATGACTTTGCGGTTACAAACGGCAAGGAGAACGAAGAGAAAGTTGTATATGATAATTGCACAATTGAAGCGTTCAAAGACATTCGTGATGAGTCTGGTTCATCACTCTCAACAGAATTGATGAAGAAGGATGACACAATTCTTGTCAAAGTAGTTGTAAAAAATGTTGCAAAAGATGCAGACGTGAAGTTCGACATCAAAGAGACAGAAGTTGCTGTATTTGAGGAAGTAGTATTTAAGTCAACATCAGGACTTAGTGCGACAAGATCTTTCACAGCAAAGAAAGATGAGCTTTACACAATAAATGTTGTGAAGAAGGGAACTGGCGCGTATAGCAATGCAGAGGCAAGCTATATAGACAAAGATAAGGAAGAAGCTTCTCTTAGTATTAACGTGAAGGATGTAGAACTGAACATTGAAGCAGATACGAAAGTAGATGTGACAATTAAAGTAAATGAAGTAGTTAAAAATGACACTGTATTCTACATCTTCGTAGAGAAGAAAGCAAAACCTGCACCAGAGCCAGAACCGTCTAAGCCAGAGACTCCAGACCAGACAGAGACATCAAGTGAGACACCAGAACCAACTGAGCCGGAGGTACCGAGTGAGACACCAGATCCAGCGGATCCGGAATCACCTGAAGTACCAGAGTCTCCAGATGATACTACAACACCTGAGGCTTAATGCTTCACAACAGATCATTCTACAAGAGTGATCAGGCAGTATGCAAGAGGAACTTTACTAACGTAAAGTTCCTCTTTGCTTTGTGGTAAACGGTAAAACGCGAATACCTATCCACCGTTTACCCTTGTTTTGGCACAAATATCAGGCGCTGTTTTTCATTATTTAGGCAACACTGTACTATTGGAAGAATGATACAGCGTTAAATGCTGTTGAATCTAAGACAAAAAAATGATATGATAAAGACACAAAAAGGAAGGAAACAGGATATGGCAAATATATATGACGGGGCATTCAGGACAATATTAAATGACTGCCGTAAACTGATTATCCCCATAATAAACGAAATTTTCAGGGAAACATATACAGGGGAAGAAGAAATCCGCTTCTTTCCCAACGAACATTTTATAGATCAGCAGAACGAAGCAGACAACGAACGGATTACGGACACAAATTTTACAGTGTTCGGGAAAATACCCAAAAAGTATCACATTGAGTGTGAAAGCAGCCTGCCCGATGGCAGAATCACCATAAGGCTATTTGAATATGATGCGCAAATAGCGCTTGACGAGGGCGAGGTTACGGAGGAAACGCTGACAGTGACCTTTCCCAATACGGCGGTACTGTATCTTAGGACTTACCAAAAAACACCAGATAAAATGAAATATGTGATTGTTACTCCGGGCGGGACAGTGCAGTATGACATACCGATTATGAAAGTACAGAAATACTCGCTGGACGATATCTTTGAAAAACGACTGCTAATGTTAATCCCGTTTTACATTTTCTCACATGAGAATTGTTTTTCGGTATATAATAACAATGAGCAGAGACTGGAAGAATTGAAGGCAGAGTACCAAAAAATATTAGAACGGCTTGATGAACTGGAACAGCGGGGAGTGATAGGGGCGTTTGACAAGCGTACCATCATAGAGCTCTCCGGCGATGTGATAAAAAAGATTGCACAAAAGTATGAGAATGTGCAGAAAGGCGTAGGTGATATGATGAGAGGAGCATTGATTGAGACAAGTGCAAGAACTATTTTAAGTCAAGGAATCAGTCAAGGAATCAGTCAAGGAATCAGTCAAGGAATTAGTCAGAATCAAAGAGAAACAGCGATCAGAATGTTACAGGAAGGGGAACTGCCAATTGATAAAATTGCAAAATATACTGCGCTAAGAATAGAAGATGTAGAACAGCTTGCCGGACTTCAAACAGAGTAAAGGGATCGAGTTCGAGTGTGCAACGCAATGGCAAATGATGTTCCATAACATAGGAGACGACCACGATGAAACCATTTCATCTCAACGACAAACTATTTGAACAATTACCAGAAACTACATATTTGAACAATGCGCTGCGCCATCTGATGCGCAGTCATTTTACGCATTGCAGTCCTGCTTATCAGATGTTTTTATTTCTGTTTCAGGAAATAGCGGATGTGGACAAAGACGGCGAGTATGCGCATTTTCCTGTTGTGGAGGACGCGGATGCGGCGCTTGCGCAGGGGCTTGCCGGCAAGAACGGTCTGCGGTACTGCTTTGCAAAAGTATCGGAGACGGATGATCACAGGGCAGGTTCTGACCAGAGCAGAAGGAGGCTGTACTGGGTTTTGGCATGGGGGACATCGTGTGAAGCCAATACAATCCTTGCGCGGATTATTCTGGAAGAATTAGTGCCGAAATTCTATGATATGGCACTTCTTGAGGAGCTGTGCAGACGCTCAGGAGAAAAGTTGTTTTTTGGCAGGCTGTTGGAGCGAAAGTGGCTTTTGGACAACTATGTGCAGGAGGTCATTCGTGTGAATAAGCTGCCGGACCAGATTAATTTTATACAGATTTCTGCGATGCCTTATGAGGGGCGGGCAGTCAGGACGCGGATATTTTTCAGTGAAAAGTCGATTCCACAGGATTTGGGCGGTGCAGTATATTTCCGGCGCGAGCGAAAATCGGATTTGATCAAGTTCAAGACAAAGAATATGCGGCCCGTCCGCAAATTGATGGAAGTTTCCGGTGCAGAGTCGGGACTGTGGGTCAAGCTGCCAGAGCGCGTGATCGAGGGAAGCGTGCTGTGCGGGAGCATGGCAGAGCAGGCGGCGGGGCTGTGCGTGGTCTTTGAGGGCGCGCTGGTGTGGAGCATACATAAGGAGGGGGAGAAGCTTCTGACCTACCGCGAGGGTAATTACTTTATTCCGGCGATGCAGCCCGATGTAGATAAATATGCAGATCTTGGCAAGATGGTCAGCTTTGGGCAGGATTTTGGGATTCCAGACAGGATGGACAAGCTCCAGCAGATTGTCCGGCGTGTATCGAGCGTGTGCAGGCACGGCACGTCGATTGTCTTTATGGAGAAGAGAGGGATTGCGGCGGAGATCGACAACCGGCTGTCGCGCTACCGGCGGGGATTTAAGGTAAAGCCGTTTGCGCTTGCAGAGGCGAAGGAGGAAGTGTTGCAGGGCATCACTGCGATTGACGGCGCGGTCTTTGCGGACCTAAGCGGCGACTGTCATGCGATCGGCGTCATTGTCGATGGTCAGATGGTCGTGGAGGGGGATTATGGCAGAGGGGCGCGATATAATTCCATCAAGAATTATATCACGGGATACAAAGTGAGTCATCCCAAGGAGATCTGTCTCGCAGTCGTCATGTCGGAGGACGGGATGATCAATGTGATCTTGTGAGAACTGACTTTACACATATTCAGGAATCTGTTATGATGAAGATGGAACAATCAACAGGATAGAAAATGAAGGTAGGGTGATTGTATGTCAGATAAAGAATTGATGCAAAAAAATATTGAAGAATTTGCAAGGCTTCAGGACTATATGATCGATACAGAAAAGGAATCGGCAGCATACAGGAAAATGAAGCGCCGTTATATTGAGTTAAAAGTAATATTGACTTCATCCGGCGTAAATCTCACAGAGCTAGATATTATCAAGGAATAAATTTGAGACGAAGATACTACGTAAAAAGTCAAATTTATTAGGTAAATTTCATATAGTTTATACCGTGATAATTTGATTAAAATCATGTATACTGTCTTTAGGAACTGTAGAAGGCGCGTGTATGTGCAGAGAAGGGGCTGGCGTGAATTCAAAAGAATGGAGGAAGTGTATATGTATTATATTGGCGTAGATCTAGGGACATCAGCAGTTAAGCTGCTGTTGATGGAGGGAACTGGCGAGATCAGAAAGATTGTGTCCAGAGAGTATCCCCTGTATTTCCCGCAGCCGGGTTGGAGTGAGCAGAAGCCGGAGGACTGGTGGCGTGCGGTGCAAGAGGGCTTGAAGGAGCTGACCGCGGACTGTGACAAATCTCAGGTAGCGGGCATCAGCTTTGGCGGACAGATGCATGGGCTTGTGATTCTGGATGCGCAGGACGAGGTTATTCGCCCGGCAATTCTGTGGAATGACGGCAGGACGCAGGAAGAGACGGATTATCTGAATCAAGTTATCGGCAGGGATAAACTCTCGAAGTACACGGCAAATATCGCTTTTACAGGATTCACGGCGCCAAAGATTCTCTGGGTAAAAAATAAGGAGCCTGAGAATTTTGCCAGAATCAGCAAGATCATGCTGCCCAAGGACTATATCGCGTATATGCTTACAGGCAGCTTCTGTACCGATGTATCGGATGCGTCGGGAATGCTGCTTTTTGATGTGGAGCACAAGTGCTGGTCGCAGGAGATGATGGAGATCTGCGGGGTGAAGGAGTCCCAGCTTGCCCATATTTATGAGAGTTATGAGGTGGTTGGCACTTTGAAGCCCGAGGTGGCTGCACAGTTGGGACTGTCTGAGCAGGTCAAAGTGGCTGCGGGCGCAGGCGATAACGCGGCGGCGGCGATTGGCACAGGTACAGTCGGCGACGGGATGTGCAACATTTCACTTGGCACAAGCGGTACGATTTTCATTTCCAGCAGGAAGTTTGGCGTCGATCAAAACAATGCACTCCACTCTTTTGCTCATGCGGACGGAAAGTATCATTTGATGGGCTGTATGTTGAGCGCTGCCTCCTGCAACAAGTGGTGGATGGAGGAAATCTTACAGACGACAGCATTTGCAAAGGAGCAGGAGGCAGTCACCGATGAGATGCTTGGCAGAAATCATGTCTATTTCCTGCCATATCTGATGGGGGAGCGCTCGCCGCACAATGATGCGAATGCCCGCGGCACGTTCATTGGCATGACGATGGACACGACGCGCGCCGATCTGTATCAGGCGGTGCTGGAGGGCGTGGCGTTTGCGATCCGCGATTCGTTTGAGGTGGCAAAAAGCCTTGGCATCGACATACAGGCTTCCAAGATCTGCGGCGGCGGCGCGAAGAGCCCGCTCTGGAAAAAGATTTTTGCCAATGTATTGAATATCCGGCTCGACATCATCGAGAGCGAGGAGGGACCAGGCTATGGCGGGGCAATCCTTGCGGCAGTCGCGTGCGGTGAATATTCCTCGGTGGAGGAGGCTGCGCAGAAGCTTGTCAAGGTCATTGACAGTGTACAGCCAGACAAAGAGACTGCGGCGCGCTATGAGGAGCGCTACCGCAAGTTTGTTCAGATTTATCCGGCTGTAAAGGAATTATTTCCAAAGATTTCTTAGGCGGTCTGTACCACATCAAGACAGGATCATTCTTCGTAAGGAATGGTTCTGTTTTTTATTGTGCAGCCACAGGGAGGAAACATGCTCTAGGAACTGCGCCGAAATTTTGTGTTCTGTATGCGGAACTGTTTTGGGGTAATGTTTTTGTATTTCCGAAAAGTCTTGATCATGTGGCTGCAATCGGAGAATCCCGCCGCCTGACTGATATAGGTCATGTCGTAGTCTGTGAAGAGCAGCATGTCCTCGGTCTTTGTCACGCGGATGTACTCGATGTATTCCTTGCAGGAACGCCCGTAGAGCTGGCGGAACTGCTTGGCAAAGAAGGAGTAGCTCATATTGCAGCGCATGGCGAGCTGTTCGACCTTGAGCGGCTGGTCGGAGTGCGCGTCAATGTACTCTGTGATCGTCTCGATCGAGCTGCCGGACGGAGCGGAGACTTCATAGGACGGCGTAAATCCTTTTTCGCGCCAGATGCGCAGCATATTGACCAGGATACAGTTGAGGTAGGAGTACAGGATCATATTGTAGCCGTAGTGCATGGTCTGTGCTTCGCGCGTGCAGCCGCTGACAAACTCATAGATGGGAAAGCCTGCGAGCTCCTGCGAAGTAAAGTAAAAGGAAACATCGGATTTTTCCACTGCTTGCAGGATCGCGCTCTTGAGCTGTGGCACATAACCGATATTTTCACGGAATCGATTGAGGTCAAATTTGACCACATAATACAGCAGATGTTCTTTGTTGTTCTGGCTGTGATAGATCGCATGGATGCTCTTGGGAGGCAGGGCCGCCATGTCGCCGGGATGCAGCAGATACGTCTGCCCATCGCTCTCGACAATGGCAGTGCCTTCCACCATCAGTACGATCTCCATATAATGATGCCAGTGTGCCCGGATGGGAAAGTTGTGCTTGGCTGTGTCAAACAGAAGCGCTTCATAGGGAGAGTTGAGTAAATCTCCCGGTTCAAACAGCGTATACATTGTGTACCTCCCGACAGTTGATTTAGCGTGTTGCAAACCATTATATCACGGTTGTTGTGCATTTTCTAGTGAAGAATTTAATGAAAGTTGCACAAGTTAATGCGCGACAGATGCAGAAATTTATGGTAAGATGTAAGTATTCAGTACTAGAACAGTGACGGGGGACAGGTTATGACGAAATTTGAACAATTGTTTCGGGCGATTAACAGGGAGCATGTGTATATCCAGACGCATAATTTTCCGGACCCAGACGCGATTGCGAGTGCATATGGTCTGCAGCGGCTGCTGGAGTCGCGTGGGGTGAGCGCGACAATCTGCTATAAAGGGAAGATTGACCGCTACAGCACAGGCAAGCTGGTGGAGCTCATAGGCATCGAGCTGCTGAATGCAGACGAGCTGGAGAGTGTGCTCAGCGACGAGGACGAAGTGATTCTGGTGGATTCCCAGAAGGGAAATTCCAATATTATAGATCTCACAGGGGATGAGATTATCTGTGTGGACCATCATCCTTACAATGATATGTTTGATTACCGGTTCAGAGATATCCGGCCGGAGGTTGGGGCGTGCGCAACGATGATCGCGCAGTATTTCTATGAAAATAATGTTCCTATAGATCGAAATATTGCGACCGCGCTGACCTATGGCATCCGCATAGACACGAACAATCTCACGCGCGGCGTCTGCAAACTGGATGTCGAGATGCTCTATAGGATGTTTGACGACTGCGATTATGCGATTATTTCCTTGCTTGAGAACAGTATGCTGTGCTTTGGCGATCTGGTCGCTTATTCTAAGGCGATCTCGAACATCGAGGTATATGAGGAGATCAGCTTTGCGGACACCGGGATTGACTGTCCGGTCATCGCAGATATTTCGGACTTTATGCTGGCGCTCAAGGAGGTGGCGTTCTCGGTGGTGTACTCGTCAAAGGACGGGGGCATCAAGCTTTCCGTGCGCAGCAAGCGGATGTCGCTCGATGCCGGAAAGATTATTGGCAAGGCGCTGGAGGGAATCGGGAACGGCGGCGGGCACGCGTCCATGGCGGGCGGGTTTGTCCCGTTTGACGGAGACGCGGCAAGGAAGGCGGCATTGACAGAAGAGATCAGGAATCGGTTTATCACAGTGATCAAAGAGTGGGGTGATACAGAAGATGGGGACATTTTTTCACAAACTGGAAAGTAAGGAGATGAATACGGACTATCTGACGGGGCTTTATAACAGACGGGGACTCAGCGAGGTATGGCAGTCGCGGGCGGTCTTAGGATACATCTGGCAGGAGCTCAGGATTCTGTATCGTCCGGTCGCCTATATTCAGACGTCGGATATCCGGATCTCAAAGTTGTTGACCAGATTCTGCTGGGCGGCGACGAATATCAGGATTCCTTTGCGGGAAAGCTGGCGGAGGTGGAAATCTATCATTACGCGCTCTCCGCAGATGTCATCGGGGACAAATTCAAAGCGTATCAGCAGATGCCGGCATTTCAGGGAACGGACGGCAGAAAGTAGCAAAATGTTAGGTTTTTAAATTTAAGGTTTTTCCAGAATTTGTATTGACAGAACTTGCGATAAGGTGTATACTAAAACACGGTTAAGCGCCCAGATAGCTCAGTCGGTAGAGCAGAGGACTGAAAATCCTCGTGT
>CAJUII010000075.1 GCA_910586405.1 uncultured Lachnospiraceae bacterium | reverse complement strand
AGGTGTTTCAAGACTATGGTTTGGAGGTGCAACAGGTAGAACCTTATGTGTACAAGGTATTGAATACAGAAAAAGAGATTAGCGTAGAGGAATTGCAGGATTCATTGGTAAGCAGCATATTAATCACTTCAGACCGTACTGGCAGAAAAAGATTAAGTTTAGGAGGATGCTATACATTAGCGTATATTTATTATATAATACTTGACAAGAGAAATGAGGAATTGGGTTATAAGTACAATGACAAAGCAAATGAAGAATATGGAGAAGCGATATATGATTCATATGAATACGATCCCAAGGGTGAATATACAATAGATACAATTTATGCAAAAGGGGAAATATAAAAATATGGGAATAAACAGATCAGAAATGAGTAAGGAGGCAAATCCAATTACGCATGCTTTTAATAGGGAGTCATACTTTACAAGAATAAGGTTTAAGATAGATAATAACTTAGTGAATGTAACAACAAAAATAGATACGAGTGCAACCTATACTGTAATAGGGCTGGAAAATAGCTATATAAAGCCTTTCAAAGATAAGATACTAAGAAGCAATATGAGGGGAATCGCATATGATGCACAAAATGGAAATTCCCTTTTGGAAACAAGTGATCAAAGGTTCTTTGTGAAGTGAGGGACATTATGAGAAAGAGGAAAAGAGTTATAAATATAATATGTATTGTGATTGTGGCAGTGCTTATATTGCTGTCGATCATATATATTAATCATCAAATCCATTTAAAAGAGGAAACTGATTTACGTTTGCCGTTAGGACAGATGGTTGAAGTTGACGGACACAATATGAGTATCTATGTTGAAGGAAGTGGCGATACAACGCTCGTTTTCATGTCAGGTGGAGGTACTTGTTCTCCTATATTGGATTTCAAGTCCCTCTATTCTCTTTTAAGTGATAAAGTTCAGATTGCAGTTGTAGAGAAATTTGGATACGGTTTTAGTGATGTTGTCGATAAGAACAGAGACATCGATTCTATACTTGAAGATACAAGAAGCGCTCTTGCCGCCGCAGGATTAAATGCGCCATATGTTCTTTGTCCTCACTCCATGTCAGGACTTGAAGCCCTATATTGGGCGCAGAAATATCCTGAAGAGGTATCTGCAATTATTGGACTTGATATGGCGGTGCCAGAGTATTATGACAGCATGAACCTAAATATACCGATTATGCACATTGCAGGCTGGGCGGCTAATATAGGTGTCACTCGTTTTATACCGGGCATTTCGGATAGTGACGCGATCAAGTATGGCACATTATCCGATGCTGAAAAAGAAATCTATCGCGCTATTTTCTACAATCGGACATCTACTGTGACAATGCTGAACGAAGTTGAACAAGTGAAAAAGAACGCTCAAAAAGTGAACAGTATAGGGGTTCCACAGCTTCCAATGCTATTATTTATTTCAGACGGTTCTGGCGGAACAGGCTTTGATAAAGAAACATGGAGGAAAATTCCAATAGAATATATATCACAGATTGATGAAGGGGAGTATATAGAATTAAACTGCCCGCATTATGTTCATGATTACGAGTACAAAACAATAAGCGAAAATATCCTTGCATTCCTATTCGAATGATAAATTCCCATTTGTCAGGAAAACAGCATTAAGTATAGAAATAAAACAAATAAGATGGCAGTCAAGTAAAATTGGCAGTCATCTTATTTGTTTTTGATGGTTGTTTTGTAGTTTAATTTTTTGTTGACAATATTTAACAGTTGTTGTATACTCTAACTGTGTTAAGTGTATTAATACAGTTAGAAAGGAGAAAGGACCATGATTTTAATCGATCATAAAGATCGACACCCAATTTATGAACAGGTCATCGAGCGGTTTCAACAGATGATATTGTGCGGCGCGATGCAGCCGAATGCGTCAATGCCGTCCGTCAGAAGTCTTGCGATGGAATTGTCATTAAATCCAAATACCATCCAACGTGCTTATCAGGAGCTAGAGCGCGGCGGATATATCTATACCATAAAGGGGAAGGGCAGTTTTGTGAGTGATACGGCGGCAGCGGCAGCAAACAAACGGCAGGAAATCCAGCGTGAGATGCAGGGAACGGTCGATAAGGCGCTGCTTGCCGGCGTATCGGCAGAAGAATTGCCGGAAATTCTTACAGCCTGTATACAAAGCAGTAGCGTGTTGACGAAAAAAGGGTTGATAAAGGGGGAATTGACATGATAACAGCAACGAATGTGACAAAACATTTTGGAGAGATTCTGGCAGTAAATGATGTCAACGTAACGATTAAAAGTGGGGAGGTTTTTGGTTTGATTGGCACCAATGGTGCAGGGAAAAGTACATTTCTGCGCATGGCAGCAGGTGTGTTAAAACCCGACAGCGGGAAAATTCTAGTGGATGAAAAACCTGTATATGAAAATCCATCTGTGAAGGCGGATATTTTCTACATATCAGATGATCAGTATTTTTTGCCGAATGCCACACCGCGGGATATGGCAAGTTTTTATCAGGATTACTATGCATCCTTCGACCGCGTGCGGTTTGATGAAATGCTCGGAAATTTTCAGCTAAAGCCGAACAGGAGAATCAATACCTTCTCGAAGGGCATGAAGAAACAGCTCTCGGTACTTCTTGGCGTTTGCGCGAACACAAAGTATCTGTTCTGCGATGAGACCTTTGATGGACTCGACCCTGTCATGCGGCAGGTAGTGAAGAGTATTTTTGCCGGAGAACTGTTAGAGCGTGATTTCACACCCATCATCGCATCACATAATCTGCGAGAACTTGAGGATATCTGTGACTGTGTGGGCATTCTGCACCAAGGCGGTGTGCTGATGCAGAAGGATTTAGAGGAGATGAAACTGAACATCCACAATATACAATGCGTATTTCAGAATCAGGAGGAGGAGAAGACTGCACTGGGATTGTTGGATATTGTGAAGTCAGAGAAAAGGGGAAGCCTGAACAATATCACTGTGCGCGGCTCAGAGAAAGAGATTATAGATAAGATAAATACATTCTCACCTGTATTTGCGGAAATCCTGCCGCTCACCCTGGAGGAAATCTTTATTAGTGAAACGGAGGTTGTCGGATATGATATCAAGAAACTTATTTATTAAACTTATCAAACAGGATATCAAGAAGAGAATATGGTGTCCGATATTAATATTTGTCATGTGTTTTCTGGCATTGGAAGTACGAATGCTCATGGAGTTGGAGGAGATTGTGCGTTATCCCCATTTATATTCCTATGGCATCATCGTGTATATTAGAGAGTACTTCTTTGGTCAAAATGCCGTGAACATGTCAATCATTGCGTGTATAGCGGCGTTTCTGTGCGGACTAAGCGGTTATGCCTATCTGCATTCCAAAGTACAGCTTGACTTGTATCACAGTCTTCCGGTCAGCAGATCACAGTTTTTCTGGGCAAGGTATCTGTCAGGCATATTGCAGTTCAGTGTTCCATTCGTACTCAACGTGGCGGTTTGTATTGGGATTGCGGCAAGCAGAAAGGCTGTTACGGCAGAAATGATTCCGGCGGTCTTGTCCTTTATCGGGATACAGACGATTATTTTTGTGTTGGTGTACAGTGTGACAGTCATCGCAACTGGACTCACAGGAAATCTGATTGTCAGTATTTTGGGGACAGGCGTATTGTTTGTGTACAGCACTGGGCTTGAACTGCTTACTTTTTGGATGTCCGAACATTTTTTTGACACCTATGTATATAACTATAAATACGAAGGAAATTTTGTTTGCGGCAGCAGTATTTGGTTTTTTTCGCCGCTTTCTATGATTACTAAATTCTTTTCCCGCCCTGTCATTATGACGATGAGCGATGCCAAAAAATTATTTAAATATAATACTTCATATATAGGTGTGCTGATCGTGGCAGCAGTGTTGTACAGTCTGGCGGCTTATATTATTTTTATGAAAAGGGCATCTGAGTCAGCCGGAAAACCGATTGCATTTCGGATTGCGGAGCCTGTGATTAAGACAATGGTGGTTATTCCGTTGGCATTCTTTTCAGGATTTTTCTTTTGTATGATATCTTACAATACGAGTTCAGAGGAATGGTTTTTGTTCGGTGTTATCTTTGGCTTTATTGTGATATGTATCTTGATGGAGATTATCTATCGGATGAGTTTGCGCGGTGCAATGATGCACAAAAAACAGTTTTTATTCAACGCGGCTTGTACGGCCTTGATCTTTGTCATATTTCGATATGATGTGACAGGATATGATACCTATGTGCCAGCGGATGCCCAGATTCAAAGCTGTGCAGTATCAATCTCAGAGTTAATGCCGCTTTCGCAGAATATTCAGGTCAGCGAATTTAGTACACACCGTTTAGGCGCAACGGAGTACCGCATGGCAAATATGGAGCTGAAAGGGAATCCAAGTGTTATGACACTTGCGCGTAAAGCGGCAAAGGAGCAACTAAAATATCATTATTTTGATTATTATGAGGGGATTGAGAACTCCTCCGAATATATCGAAATTACAGAGAGACAAAAGCAGTATCACTGGATTGAATACGGGTTCAAGCTTTCTAACGGAAAAACAATATATCGTAAATATATGATCGATGTTGCAGATGCAGATACGATTGATTTACTCTCAGATATTTTCAATGATTACGATTACAAGATTGGTTCCACACCTGTATTTAATGATGGATGGAATATTGACTTTGATTTCGTGAGGTGTGAGAGTAATTTCAAGATAGCAGATATAGCGCTCACACCCCAGATACAGTCAAAACTGATCGAAACCTATCAAAAGGAGTACACCAAATTGACATTGGATATGGTCATGCATACGGTGCCTACGGGAACGATTGACTTTGTTATAAATAGCGAAAACAATGAGGATCTCTATACGAGTTACTCTGGTGAAATGTTGGTTTATCCACAGTTTTCAGAGACGATTGCACTGATCAAGGACTATGGTTTTGATATGTTGGAACACCCGACAGCAGAGGATGTGGAACTGGTTCGTGTGAGAAGTATAAATGATGATCCTTACGCGTATGGACATTTTAATCATTCCCCTTATAGAGGCGCATACAGCGGTATAAATAATACATATGACATACAGGAAGATAAAACAGTAGAGTATGAGTATACTGACAAGGAACAGATACAGCAGATCCTAGATAGTGTTGTCAGTGGTGGATTTTCATGGAATATTAGACAATATGCAGATCTTTTTGACGACAGGTATATTGTGGATATCCAGCTTGAGAAGAGGGACCGCAACAATTCCTCCTCCTATCAGCAGTTTATCAAGGGAAAGCTCCCAGCATTCATCCAGTAAATGCATCAAGACAGTAGCTGCTTGGATGCAAAGTTCAAGAGTTCTGCAAGCCGTGTAAAATATCAAAAAAATAATTAACAAATGCGCTTTCTTGTGGTAAGATATTTATATATATTTTAATGATAATAAATTTTATATAAATGTGTAATCAGGAGGACAACAGGATGGCAGAAAAGAAATGTGTAGCCTATGTATCAACCTATACAATGGGCGATAAGCACGGCATTAAAATCTATGATGTTGATATGGAGAAAGGACGTTTTAAGGAGAAAGGCGAGGTGAACATCACCAATTCTTCGTATGTTACAATCTCGCACAATCGAAAGTACCTTTATGCAATCACGGATACAGGTGTTTCCAGCTATAAGATTTTGCCGGACGGAAATCTCGACTTTGTCAACACAGCATCCACAAACAGTATGAGAGGGTGCTATCTCTCCACGGACTATGAGGACAAATTTTTGTTCTGTGCAGGGTATCATGATGGGAAGATTACAGTTTTGCATCTGGATTCCAGCACAGGCGCAGTGGATGCCATTACCGATGAAGTGTTCCACAAGGGACTTGGGAGCATCGCAGAGAGGAGCTATCGGCCTCATATTAGCTGCGTTAAGATGACAAGAGACAATAAATATCTGTGCGCGGCAGACTTGGGTATTGATTATGTGAATATCTACCGCCTAGACCATGACAGAGGCGTTTTGCGGCAGGTGGATATCATCCGGTGCGATATCGACTCAGCGCCGAGACATTTGAAATTCACAGAGGATGGACGCTTTCTCTATATTATCAGCGAGATGAAGAACTGTATTGATGTATTTGAGTATCACGAGGAGGATAATGTTCCATATTTTGATCCAATTCAGACGATTCCTACCTCGGACAAGTTTGAGTTTAAGGGTGTGGCAGCAAGCGCTTTGAATATCTCCGCTGATGGCAAATATATTTTGGCATCGACAGCGGGTGATAACTGTGTTTCACTGTTCGAGATCAACCAGCAGACTGGTGAGTTAACACGCTTGTTTTATCTGCCGACGAGCGGAGAATATCCTAAGGATGCAGCGCTGTTTCCAGATAACAAACATCTGGTGAGTTTGAATCATGAGTCAAATACGATGACTTTTTTCCGGGTAGATTATGAAAACAAATATATGGTCATGAATGGCAAAGAGCTTGAGATCAATCAGGCAAACTGCATTATTTTCCATGAACTTCCATAATAATAAAAAAGTGGTTTTCGGACCACTTTTTTGTTATCTTTATAAATAAAATTGTTTGATTTTGTCAATTCTCGCTGTCATATTCTGTAAAAGCATATCCAGTACCGTGATTGCTGTCATGGATTCCACGACGACGACAGCTCTAGGCACAATGACCGGATCGTGTCTGCCCTTGATTTGAATGACAATGTTCTCCCCGGCTCTGTTTACTGTTTCCTGGGTCTGAAAAATAGATGGAGTAGGCTTAAAATAAGCTCTTAACAGAAGCTCGGAGCCGTCGCTGATACCACCTAAAACGCCGCCGGCATGGTTTGTCACCTTGGTTATAGACGATCCGTCCATGCGGAAACTGTCATTGTTGGTAGAGCCGTTTGCTGACGCGGCCTGGATGCCGTCTCCGATCTCGAAAGCCTTGACAGCACCGATAGACAGAATCGCCTTTGCGAGATTGGCATCGAGCTTTTCAAATACAGGTTCTCCGATTCCGGCAGGCAGATTTGCGACACGGCATGCGATAATGCCGCCTGCGGAGTCCATTCGCGCCATACATTCTTGTAAGTAGGCTTCTGCTCTGAGAGAGGTTTCTTGATTTGGCATTCCTGTTGGATTGTTTCGCGCCTCCTCGATATCAAGTTGGCTGAGGGGGCAGTTTGCGTCTGGAATCTCGATGTCACCGATTGCCTGTGTGTAGGCGGTGACTGTGATATCAAGCATTGCCAGCAGCTTTGACGCGATAGCACCCGCCGCAACGCGTCCGATTGTCTCGCGTCCAGAGGAGCGTCCGCCGCCGCGATAGTCCCTGAAGCCGTATTTCTGGTCGAAGGTGTAGTCTGCGTGACCGGGGCGGTAGTAGGATGCGATCTCACTGTAGTCGGAAGATCTCTGTGCAGTATTGCGCACAAGCATGGAGATGGGGGTTCCCGTTGTTTTTCCCTCAAAAATGCCTGAGAGGATTTCGACGCTGTCCGCTTCCTTTCGCTGTGTTGCATAGCGGGAATCGCCGGGCTTACGCCTGTCCAAAAAGGTCTGAATGTCCGTTTCATTCAGCGCAAGACCTGCGGGACAACCATCGACGACTACGCCAATCCCTGCCCCATGAGACTCTCCCCAGGTGGTGATTTTAAATATATTTCCAAATGTAGATCCTGACATGATGCTGTTCTCCTTTATCATTATTTGATGCTGCACAAATTCTGTGCCTGGCTTGTGCAAAATCACTATTTTTTGAATGCATCTTCTGTTATTATAATTGCATATCCTATAAAAATCAAGAAATAGAGGGATACATAAAAAATTTTTCTTGATTTATGCAAGATAATGATGCAAAATAAAAAATAGTGTGTTATGATAAAATCAAAATAATATGTATTGTGCATAATACATGAATCAGACAAGCAGCACTTTACGACAAATTGGAGATGAGACATCATGAAGAAGACATGGAAAGATACGCTTACAGCCAAGATGCAGCAGCAGATCAGAAATCATAAATGGATTAAGAAGCCTATTACGATTTTGATGATTCTGATTACATTATTTTACAATATAGGAGCTTATTTGGCATACAATACGAAACGTTTTGCCAGCGTTTTTGTCATCCTGATATTTTTTGTGATCAGCAGCAGTTTTTCTTTCCTGCCAGTGTCTGAAAATATGGAGATGGCATATGAATCTGAGTGGGCAGAAATCCAGGAGAGCTATGAGTATGTACCAACGATGTTCCATATGTCGGAGGAGGATGTGCTGGATGATAATGATGTCATGGTAGGATACGACAACGATGAACTGGATGTGTCTGCCGAGGAGATTGATCAGTACTCGCTGGATGATATCCTGGAAGCGAACGAGGTAAGTCAGGGAGCACGCAGCACAGAGTCTGTCTCAGGTTCCCAATTGTCGAAGGATGATTGGCAGTTAGTGCTGGTAAACAAGCAGCATCCCGTACCGGAGGATTATACCTTTACGCTCGGAAAAATCAAAGGTTCTATGAAATGTGATGTGCGTATCATTGATGACCTGATGGACATGATGCAGGCTGCTAAGGCGGACGGCATCAAGTTAGTCGTGTGTTCTCCTTACAGGGATTACAATAGGCAGACTGTGCTCTTTAACCGCAAGATTGACTATTATATGGAAAAGGGGCACTCATATTTGGAAGCATACAAATTTGCGTCTATGACAGTGACGGTTCCCGGTGCAAGTGAGCATCAAATTGGACTGGCTTTGGATATCATATGTACGACCTACGCTGGGCTGGAAATAGGCTTTGGCGAGACGACAGCAGGTAAATGGCTCAAAGAACACTGTGATGAATATGGATTTATCCTTCGGTATCCGCAGGGAAAAGAGTACATCACTGGCATTCAGTATGAGCCATGGCATTTCCGGTATGTAGGAAAAGAAGCAGCAGCTCAGATTATGGAGCGGGGAATCACGTTGGAAGAATTTCTTGAGGAGTTAGAATAAATGTATAAATTACTAAGACAAGAGGGGCGCGCCAAGCGCGCAGAGGTCACAACGGTTCATGGCACGATTCAGACGCCGGTATTTATGAATGTCGGCACAGTGGCAGCGATCAAGGGGGCTGTATCGACAGCGGATTTAGAGGAAATTGGCACACAGGTGGAGTTGTCAAACACGTATCATCTCCATGTTAGAACGGGAGATGAGGCAATCAAAAAACTAGGTGGTCTGCACAAGTTTATGTCTTGGGACAAACCGATTTTGACAGACTCTGGCGGATTTCAGGTCTTTTCACTCGCCGGACTGCGCCGGATTAAGGAGGAGGGTGTCTATTTCCATTCCCATATAGATGGCAGAAAGATTTTTATGGGACCAGAGGAGAGTATGCGTATTCAATCCAATCTAGCCTCCACAATTGCGATGGCATTTGACGAGTGTCCCCCCAGCAAGGCTGACAGACAGTATGTTGATAATTCCGTCGCACGCACTACGCGCTGGCTGGAGCGGTGCAAGACACAGATGCACAAGCTCAACGCTGAGGAGGGCACCATCAACAGGGAACAGATGCTTTTTGGCATCAACCAGGGAGCTGTCTATGCCGATATTCGTATTGAACATGCAAAGCGTATATCAGAAATGGATTTAGATGGCTATGCTGTGGGTGGACTGGCTGTCGGGGAGACGCATGAAGAGATGTATTACATTTTGGAGGAGACAGTTCCGTATTTGCCTAAAGACAAGCCAACTTACCTGATGGGCGTAGGTACACCGGCAAATATTCTGGAGGGTGTAGAGCGCGGTATCGACTTTTTTGACTGTGTGTATCCGACCAGAAACGGGCGTCATGGGCATCTGTACACAAACCAAGGGAAAATCAATCTGTTCAATGCAAAGTATGAGCTGGATTCTAGGCCGATCGAGGAGGGCTGTGGCTGTCCTGCATGCCGCAGATATTCAAGGGCATATATTCGTCATCTGTTAAAAGCGAAAGAAATGCTTGGCTTGCGGCTCTGCGTTCTGCATAATCTGTATTTCTATAATACGATGATGACCGAGATCAGGGATGCGCTTGATGCTGGAGCGTTTGCGGCATACAAAAAGCGTAAGCTCGAAGGAATGCAGGCTGATTTATAAATATTTTACTTGAAGTATTGGAAAATATTGTGTATGATATATACTATGTGTTTGACATGGGAAGCTGTTATGATTATAAACAGTTCCGAACGGCGATATAGGAGGAATAATTAAGTATGAAGTTATTGTTGACAGAAGCAGAGATGGCAGCAGGACAAGGGGCTGCGAGTATGATTTCAATGGTTGTGATGGTCGTTGTCTGGTTTGGGATTATGTATTTCCTAATGATTCGTCCCCAGAGAAAGGAACAGAAGAAGAAAGCGGCTCTTGTCAATTCTGTGGAGGTTGGCGACAGTATCTTGACCACCAGCGGATTCTATGGTATTGTGATCGATGTCACAGACGAGGATGTGATTGTAGAGTTTGGCAATAACAAGAATTGCCGAATCCCTATGAAAAAGGCAGCTATCGAGCAGGTTGAGAAGCCAGATAGTGAATAAAGGCAGTTTTTTATGCCAAAAAGGTCTCCTGAGCGTGTCAGGAGATTTTTTATTGCTTTTATTTATTATTGCTTCTGCTGAAATAGTGTGATATCATTAAGCAAATTGTTTTGTAGGATTTTGTCGAATATTGCTATTTTTATGGAGGAACAGCGTATGCTATCAATCGATGGACAGATTTTGCTCTTTATTCAGGAACATATACGAAATGTAGTGTGTGATGTGTTTTTTGGTGGAATCACGCATCTGGGCGATGCGGGAATCTTCTGGATTGTGCTGACGATAGCGCTGTTATGCTTTAGGCAGACAAGGAGAGCTGGTATTTATTCAGCAAGTGCGCTGGTTGCTTCGCTGATTGTCAATAACCTGATTTTAAAGAATCTGGTTGGCAGAGTCAGACCATATGAGGTAGTGGCAGGTTTACAGTGTATCGTCGCCCCAGCGGTGGATGCTTCTTTTCCATCGGGGCATACGGGTGCCAGCTTTGCCTCTGCAATTTCTATATCTGGACAGATTCCAAAGAAATATGCAGTGTTTTTGATTGTGCTGGCAGCGCTGATCGCCTTTTCCAGACTGTATGTTGGTATCCATTATCCTACGGATGTGCTGGGTGGTCTGGTGACAGGGATTGGTATAGGACTTCTTGTCAATAACATAGGAAATAAAATTATTGAGTCGAGAAAGGCGTAAAAATGAGTACGATTGCAAATGATGGATTCCATACATGGGAATGGAAAAAGGATACAAAAAGAACGCTTGCAAGCACGATCGTGATTGTAGCCGGCGTAGCAGTGCTTGTGAAAATGAACCGTTGGGATACTTCTTTCCTAAGGGATACACTTCAGAAACAGACAATCTCGTCAGAACAGATGATACAGATTCAGGCAGCACTGGAGACAACGGCGGGAGCAGCAAGCATTATGGACAGTGAGTTTATGCTGGCATCGTTCGAGACGACAGCGGGGGCAGCAGCCATACTGGACCGTGAAGTGATTGTGGAAATGCCTGCCAAGCCTGAGCAGGAAGTTACTTTAGAAGAGAGTGAGTACGCGAATTTAGCGATTGCCAATGTGCATAATTACGTCAATGTCAGAAGTGCACCCAATACAGACAGCGAGGTTGTTGGCAAGATGTACGACGGCTCAGTCGCGCAGATTCTCTCGACAGCAGGTGCGGCAAACGAATGGTTTCAGGTCGTGTCCGGCAATGTGGAAGGTTATATTAAAGCAGAATATTTTATCTATGGCGATGCGGCGGCCTCTGTGGCAGACAACTATGTTACACGCTATATCATGGTGCAGGCTGACAGGTTAAATGTGCGCGAGAAGCCGGAGCTCTCATCAGGCAGGATTGGCTACATTGACCATGGAGAGCGTGCGAAGCTGATTGAGTGGGGAGAGGAGTGGTCCAAGATCTGTTATGCAGATGCGCAGGAAGGCTATGTGGCATCTGAGTATGTGACGGTTGTGGAAGAGTTTATTTATGCCAAGTCAGTTGAGGAGGAGGCAGCAGAACAGGCAGCTTTGCAGGAGTTGCAGACGAGAACGCAGGCGTCTGAGGAGGCCGTGCCTGAGCGCATGGTGATATCTGCCGCACCGCCGCAGACAAACTACGCAACAGTTTCAGAACTAAGAAGTGCAGTAGTTGACTATGCGATGCAGTACCTTGGCAATCGTTATGTACATGGCGGACAAAGTCTTGCGTCGGGAACGGACTGCTCTGGTTTTACCTGCTATGTCTATCAGGCATTTGGATATCCTCTAAGCAGGACGCCGCAGGGACAGTATACTTCCGCGGGACAAAGCATTGATATGACTCAGATTCAGCCAGGAGATGTCATCTGCTATAGCTCAAATGGTTCGAGCTGCACCCATGTCGGACTGTATATAGGCAATGGACAGATCATTCATGCCGCAAATTCCAGAAAAGGAGTCATTATCAGCAATTATGATTACGATGGCGTCATTCTGGGCGTCCGCAGTATTGTGGAGTAGGTTGGCTTAAAATCTGGTCAGCGGAGAGTACCCAGTCTCCCAGAATTTCACTGCTCCATTTTTGGAGACTGCTCAAATGAAAGGATACACCGCCGTAGGGAATGATGCCGTGTGACTGGGCAAGCTTTTCAGTATACTCTTCAAGCAGATATACATTTTTGAGACGGACGGGACCACTGGTGTAATGACAGACCAGCGGAATGATACCTGTGTTATCATCTGAGACCGCAACGCCGTTTTCTGTCACATGAAATGTGACCCATGCCATTCCTTCCAGCATACTTTTTGGATTTTGCTGTGTGGACACGTAATTGCCAAGTGAATAGTAGCAGAGCGCGCGGTTTCCATTATCTGCTTCAATCCATGTGACAGGCTGCACGACATGCGGATGCGTTCCGATAATCACATCGGCGCCGGCTTCGGTCATCTGCATGGCGAACTGTTTCTGAACACTGGACGGCGCAGTGGCGTACTCGGTTCCCCAGTGCGGACAGACTATAACGACATCAGCCATCTGGCGGGCTTGTACAATATCACTGAGTACTTGGGGGTTCAGTGTGGTAAAATCGATCTTTCGAGTGGCTTCGTCCACAGCACAGAGGAGATCTAGTCGTTCGGCGACCGCAGAGGATACACTGGCACTGTTTGGACCATAGGTATAGTTTAGAACTGCAAAAGTACAGCCGTTGATTTCTATGAATGGAATGCGGCTCTGCGAAGATGCTTGGGAATTTAATTCAGAGTTGACTTCAGAATTGGAGACATAGGGCGCATGAAGCCCTGCGACAAGGACTTCAGGGTGCATTTTCCAGAGTGCAAGACAATGTTCAATCCCGTTTAATCCTTGGTCAGACGTGTGATTTGTCGCCTGTAACACGACATTAAAACCTGCATTGGCGATAGCGTCACTCACCTCAGAGGGCGAATTGAACAGTGGATAGCCGTGGAAGCCCAACTGGTTTCCGCCTAAGATTGTTTCCTGATTGATGATTTTAAGGTCTGCCTGTCCTAGAAATCTGCGGATTCCATCAAACAAAAAGTCATAATTTCTGCTGCCGTCAGACTGTTTTCCAGTATTCACAATGCCCATATGAAGGAGATTATCGCCGACAGCCATGAGCGTGATATCATATTCCTGAAATACATTTGAAAGCTCCTGCTGCGGACGGTAGACAGGGTCTGGCTTGTCTTGGGTATTCGTCTGGTCAGATGGCAGCAATATCGGCTGTTCTGAAGCGTTTGCCGTGTGCACTGTCTTAGAATCAAGACGGTTTAATCCGCAGACCAACGAGCAGGTAAGGAGAATCAATGCTGTAATCAGGGAACAATAGTATCTCTTTTTATTTTTCATCAATGATTTTTGCCTCTTTTCTTCATTTAGATAATTTACAATACATGCTTTCTATTCCCATGTAAATAGTATGAAATATAAAATTTGTGTTTACGCCCAAATTCGCAGATTTTGGCAAGAATGGAAATTTTAATGGATTACCTTGATTATATTCGAATTGGCTTCGGATGGCAATATGATTTTTTCGTTTTCTTCTGTTTGACCTTGCCCCTAGTGCATAGCCTATGCTATATGTGAAGTAAATTTTACAAAGGCATAGCAATGCCCAAATAGAGACAGGAGAACTTTTATGAAAATTTTAAGTGAGGCGTTGTGGTTATAAAATGATTTTTGGTAAGTGTGTTTTAGTGGTTTTTTATAGGAATATATGATAAAATAAAACACAAAGGGGGGAAACGTAATGGATAAAATGGAGTTGGAAAATGCTGCAAAAAGTATTTTCATACAATGTTTAAATGAACCAGATATTTTGGAAACAATTAAAGCTAAATTGAATTATGTGGGTGAAACTTGTGATTGTGTAGAAAATCAGATACAGAAACCCAATATCTGTTTCAAGGAATACAATACCTCAAAGAATGAACAATTAATTCAAAAAATAGATGAAATTTTAGAATGCCAGAAGAGGATAGAAGAACTAATTAAATCGGAGCCGAATCAAGAAACAATAAAAATAGAGGCGCAGAATCGTAATCTTATAGTAGAAAATCAAAATCTAAAAAATGAAATTATCAGGTTAAAAGATGAAAATAAAACTATAGAAGAAAAATGTAGCATAGAAATTTCGAACTATACTATTTTTGAAGAAGCTTTAGAGGTTTGGAATTGTATTAACGCGTTAAATTATGAGAATAGAGGA
This sequence comes from uncultured Lachnospiraceae bacterium, assembly GCA_910586405.1. GTDB lineage: Bacteria > Bacillota > Clostridia > Lachnospirales > Lachnospiraceae > COE1. The sequence goes on along the minus strand of CAJUII010000075.1, from coordinate 575 downwards.
TATATAGAGATCTTATGTGGAAGTTTGAATATATTGGCAATTCTTTCATTAGGACGTGATGATGGCAAAATTGAACAATTATGGTTATATTTACGGAATATGGCAGTGAAAGGCGATATAGATAAAATTGAAGTATCAAAACTAAACAGATATTTTGAGTTTTGCTTAAAAGTTGCCAATACATCAAAATCGGAACATGAGAAATATGTTATATTCGATATTGAACTAGAAAGTGAATTTGACATGAATACCTGTATTCGAACGGTTGACAGCAAACAAGTTGGAAAAATTAAAGATATTGTAGTGAAAAGTGTCAAGGTAGGAAAATACATAAAATTTAAGGCGATCGTGAGAGTAGGGTGACTAACATATTGATAATATATTTTTTGGAGGTACAGAAATGTGGATAGTAATGACATAATGAACATCATTAAAAATGATAATCTGCTTATATTAAAGAATAATAAAGGCAATTTTTTTTGTATTACAATAAGTATAGAATTCTTATTCCTATTCAACAAAATAATTTAAAAAAAGAGTATGGGATTGATACCATTATTTATGAACGGGATGTT
>CAJUII010000074.1 GCA_910586405.1 uncultured Lachnospiraceae bacterium | reverse complement strand
GATCGGATTATCGTCGGTGAGGTTCGTGGTGAGGAGGCGCTCGACATGCTCCAGGCGATGAACACTGGTCATGATGGGAGTCTGTCAACAGGACATGCCAACTCGCCCAATGGTATGATCAGCCGTCTGGAAACGATGGTGCTCACCGGCAGCGCAGATCTTCCTTTGGAGGCAATCAGAATGCAGATTGCATCAGCCGTGGACTATATCGTACATTTGTCACGATTAAGAGACTTTACGAGAAAAGTAATGGAGATTTGTGAAGTGCTTGAATATAAGGACGGGCAGGTTGTATTAAATCCGATTTATAAATTTAAGGAGGACGAAAATACGACACTCACAAAAGTTTCCGGGAAATTGTTAAGAACAGATAATCCGATTAGAAACCAGAATAAGTTTGTATTATCGGGAATATACGACTTTTTGGAGGACGAGAATGACAAAAGAAAAGATAAGGATTAAATACTATGAATGCAATATGACAAAGGGGCAGCATGTACTGGCATATTTGATCTTTGTCCTGATTATCGGTGCGATCTTGTTCATCTATTATCACAGTATTGTAGTGTCTGTGATAGGTGGTGCGATCATAGCAGTGTTTCAAGAAAAATATTATGCAAAGTCAGTCATCAAAAAGCGGCAGAATAGGCTGCGAATCCAGTTTAAGGAGTTTTTGGAAATCATCACGATCTCGATCAGTGGCGGAAGCGGGCGCTCGATGGAGAATGCGATCAAAGATTCTGTGCGTGAGCTAAAGTTGATGTTCAATGAAAAGACAGATATTGTCCGGGAGATAGAGTTGATCGTCAATGACTATGAGCGTGTTGGCGTGCCAATGAGCGAAGGGTTTGGCGAGCTTGGAAACAGAAGTGATGTGGATGATATCAAGAGCTTTGCGGCAATCTACAAAACCATCGATGGCAAGAGCAGTGATTTTGGGTATATTATCCGTCAGACACACGATATTATCCGGGACAAACTAGAGATTACGCAGGAGGTGCAGACTGTGATATCTTCTGCAAAATCAGAGGCGTATATGATGTTGGTGATGCCGCTTATCGTTGTGATCGCAATGTCAACAATGGGGAGTGGATTTCTTGATTCGCTGTTTGAGACAGTTTCTGGAAAAGCGGCAGCGACAATTGGCGTTGTGGCGTTGGGCGTTTCTTATGTGTTGGCGACAAGAGCTGTTGATATCGAAGTGTAGGAGGCGGGATAGATGGTGATAATCATTACGGTGGAAATTATTTTTGCCGTCTCAGTGATCTATTTCTTGATTGGGATGAAGAAGAGCAGTCAAAGCGAGATCATTGAGGTTGTGATTGCAAAGGCGTGGCAAAATAGATTTGCAAAAATAGATCTCATAGAAAAGTGTAATAATTATATCTACAGAAATGAAAAGTATCATATATACAGTGACAAGAAGCTGGAAAAAAAGAAAAAGGCAGACAAAAAGCAGATTGATGCCTATGCGGCAAATGAGGAAAAATATCTGAAAGCCAGAAGTATTAGTATGGTCGATTTGATTCCATTGTTTGGATACAATTTTTGTTCGGTGGTGGGGCTGGATGCAGAGAGCGATTTGTTGAGAAAGCTGCTGCTTAGTTGTGAACAGTCTGGATATGTGGAGCTTGAGCGTGGGCAGGAGACAAATGGAAAGAAAAATTCGGTGATATATGCATATTATATTCTGGCTTCAGTTATTTCTTATGTATATATGGGCATAATGGCTGGACTCTTTCTGTTTCTGTTGATGCTGCTTCTGGGAAAAACGTATCGCATCTCGCTGGTAGTGGCGCTCGTTGTTGTGGCTGCCATGGCGATTGTAGGATACCTGCCAATGGATGCCCTGAATAATAAGGCGCTCAACAGAAAAGAGGAGATTGACAGAGAGTTTCCCAATGTAGTTTCCAAGCTGGTTCTGCTGACGATCTCCGGCATGAATGTGAGCAATGCAATCAGTCAGACAGCGCAGAGCGGTGATGGGTTAATTTATCAGGAACTTGCAATGGTGGTAAAAGAAAGCGGTCAGTCAGTTTCGCTGGAAGGTGCACTGACACATTTGCAGAGCCGGTGTGATAACAAGTATTTGGACAAGCTGGTCACATTGATATCAAAGAGCTTTCGTTCTGGAAATGCAAATCTTGCAGATGATTTGCGAGGATTAAACGATGAATGCTGGTTGGAGAAGAAGCATTCCGCCCGCCGTATGGCAGACAAGGTGCAGGCAAAGCTTTTTATTCCCACGATGCTGATGTTTGTGGGGATACTGGTGGTGATTATTATTCCTGTTATGTCAGGCTTCAATTTGGGCATATAGGATTAATATAGTTTATAGTATAGTTTTATGGTGGGAAGGAGTGAGTAGAAATGGAGTTTGCAGATAATCTTGTAGTTGGCGCAAAAGTCAGGATGTGGAAGCTGGGCGAGCGAATCAAAGATTTTCTTGAAGAAGAACATGGTGTGTCAAATGTGGTGGCAACAGTAATTCTTGTGTTGATAGTCGTATTGATAATTTCTGTGTTCTATGAAAAGTTATCAGAGTGGCTAAAAGGTATGATGGAGAAAATTTTTGGCACGAAATTTGAGAAACCAAGTCTTTGATAATAACTTACAATGAAATGACAGATAAAAACAGGAGGTACAAAACAATGTGGAAAAAATGCAAAAGAGAAAACGGCGAGGTGGTAGTCGAAGCCACTATCATTTTACCAATTGCGATCTTATGTGTGATTCTGTTATTGTACATATCTGTTTTTGTCTGTCAGAAAGCGATGCTGCAAGCAGCGCTTGAGACATCTGTTGTATATTTCAAAAATACGCTCACAGACAATTTTGTCGAACAGAGAGAGCAAGTGTCCTACGAGGAAAAGGAGGATGGTATAGGTGCAATTGGCAATGAGTATAAGACACCGGAACCATTAAATCCATATCAAAAATTTTTTTTGTTCAACAATAAGGTCAGCAAAGACGAATTTATAAAATATTTTAAATCTGTCGCGGGAAATTTGTTGTTTGAGGACAGTCTGGAACTCGATATTCATTACGCCAATTATATTTTGTTCAAAGAGGTCGAGGTGACAGCGGAGCAGATTGTAGCATTTCCCATTGATTTTTCTTTGATTGGAGTTGGAAGGGAAGTTAATTTGTCTGCGACAGCACGTGTGGCGGTAGCAGACCACGATGAACTGATTCGAAATATTGATTTTGCGATTGATGCCCTTGAAGATACAAAGCTTGGTGAGATTGTGAAGAATTTATCATCAAAAGTGACAGGGCTTTACAATAAACTGAAACAATTATAAAAGGAACACAGAAAGGAACTAAACATATGAGGAACAGATTTGGTACAAAAAATCAAGGAATTATTACCGTATTTGTGGTTCTAATCATGGTTCCTGTCGTTGTCATTACAGGTTTGATGGTGGATATCGCAAGGGCAAAGCTGTTTGCGGCGCAGGTGGCGATGTCATCAGACTTTTATGGTGAAGCGATATTAAGTGAATATGACAATGTGTTAAAGGAACTCTATGGACTTTTTTCAGTGACACAGAATGAGGAGGGAAAAGCAGCGATCAAGACATACGCATCGTATATGGGATATTCCTTTGACCCTGCGCAGGGAGATTCCGGCTTGACAGGCTCTATGTTTTATAACAGCGCGGATTTTGACTTTTCATATGAGGAGATCGAGCTGTCGCGGCTGTCGAATGAAAATGTACTGCTGACACAAGTTGCGGATTACATGGAATTTCGCGTGATTCCGCAGGTAATGGACGAAGCAGGCAAATTCGATGGCGGTGTTTTTGAGATGCTGGATGCGTTTGAAAATATGGATTCAAACAATGAGGCGGTGAGTGCTGCAAATAAACTTTGTGACAACACAGATAAGCTTACCAAAGCAATCAAGAACTATTATGAAGCACTTGAAAAAGTTAGGAAGTATGAGGAGTATCTGGATGTTTTGGAGGAACAGGTTGAGGATTATAAAGACAAGGAATCGGATATCTGTAAGAGTGGAGAGTACAGTGATTATGTGTATTATCTACAAAACGAGGAATATATCAAGGCGTTAATTGAAGAAAGTAAAAATCCTCCGTCTGAAGATAATGATGATGGAGATGAGGAGGACGATGAGGATGAGGAGGACGATGAGGAAGAGAAAAAAGCACTTGTCGAGAAATATAAAGATTATGACCCTGGGGCATACAGAGCATCTATAGAAGATGAGATGGGAAAGAAGAGCGAGCAGGCAAAAGATTGGAATAGCTCCCCAGCAGATTTTTATACAATAGACGATCTGGTCAGTAAACTTGGCGACGAGGCGTCAGAGGTAGAAACGCTTTTGGTAGATTTGGAGACAAAGCTGGCAGAACTAAGACAGACGCTTGCCAATGGATGTACAGAAGATGTGAGGAAAGGCATCGAGCACGATATTGCAGAGTTAGAAGATATGGCTGCTTTCCAAGGAGAGTTTCAGAGAATTTACGAGAATGAAGTCAGCAAAAACGCCGGTAAAAATGAGAAAAATATAGAGACTATAGGAAAAGCAGTAGAGGGACTCGACAAAATCAGCACAGAATTAGCCGGCGGAGAACGCGATCCCGGAGACGATGCGGATATAAAGAACACAAAAGTACAATTCGAATGGACAGAAGCGAAATCTTCTGAGATTGATCCCAATGGTCTATATAAGTATCTGATCGAACTGTTTACAGGGCCTGAATCGGACAAAAAAAGTGAAGCCGAGAAAAAGAAGGACGAGGCAATGGACAAACAGAAGGAGGCGGTGGACGGATTAAATGAGAGAGAGGAAAAAGAAGAACAGGAGCTTGCAAAGAAAATAAGAAGCATACCTGACGATGTGAAACCAGAGTTAAAGATGACAGTGGCAAACGGTAATTCAAGTTCCTTTCTCGATTTTTTTAAGAGTGGTTTTAGTTTTAAGGTGTTGGAGAAGAGTGCAGCGAGACTCTTTGATAAGTTTCTTCTCACAGAATATGACTTTGGCATGTTTTCTAGCAGGGTGAGCGGCAAAGAGAAGGGCGAGGGAACGGAGAACGTAGAGGATTATAGTCTGAGTAAAGTGAAAATGTCACCCAAAGTAAACTATCTGTACGGAGCGGAGATTGAATATCTCTATGGGGGCAATCAGAAGTCAGAGAAAAATCTTGCGTCTGCGCGCAATATCATCTGCGGAGTCAGAATGACCATGAATTTCATCTCCACATATTCTGTAAAAGAAGTGAATGACGCGATCAATGCGATCTCAAATGCAGCCTATCAAGCAGCAATGGCATCCGGAGCATTTACATTCGGAGCTGGCACTGCGCTGGCGCCGCTTGTAAAGGTGGCGGTCAGTCTGGCGCTCCGCTCAGGAATTGCGGCGATAGAGACTGTAAAGGATTGGGAACACTTAAAGGAGAGGGAAGATGTAGTACTTTGGAAAAAGGAAATCAATGACTTGTGGTGTGTAGAAGATATCAAGTCTCTGCTTGGTGATAAATATCAGGGCGGTGATGGTGGTGGCGTTTCGTCAAATACTGGAATGAAACTTTCCTATGAGGATTATCTTCATGTGCTGTTATTTCTATGTATCAGTCCTAGTGATCTCACAAGCAGGACTTCGGATTTGATCACGCTCAATGTCAATCAGAGTCAGAACAGCGGGGATACCTTGAGCGCACCGCTCAAATTCAAGATGACAGAGACAGTGACGGCAGTAAAGACCACTTGTAAGGCCAAGCTGGATATGGTGGTCGTTCCACAGCATTTTATGGAGATGTTTCTCGGCGGTGATGAGACACAGCAAAAGATTGAGAAATTCGATGATGACTACGTATACTACACGATGATAAGGGGATATTGATGAGAATACAGCAAGAGAGTGAAAATGGAATGTTGACTGTGGAGGCAGTGTTGTGTCTGGTGCCGTTTCTATTAGCGATATTAGGGATTATTTCCTTTGCCAATATTTTTATGGTACACAGCAGGGTTCAGCATGCGATCTATGAGGCGGCAAGCGAGCTCACTGCATATACCTATCTGTATCAGGTATCAGGATGGCGGTCTGCGGATGAGACATTGATCAAGGATTCTGCGAAGCTGACCGATTTTTTGAACAGCTTTGACGAGGCGAGGGCTGCGCTCAGTCAGGTGACAGACTCGGGGTTTAACAGTGGTGCGATTCACAATGCAACAGATAAGGTGGAGAGTACGATCGACAAAGGACAAGGACTTGCGGAGAATCCAAAAAAACTTTTGCAAGAGATCGTGTCAAAACTTTTGAGTGTGGGAAGCGGTGCCATCAAAAATAAGTCTCTGGAATGGATCGGTGATTTGCTGGTGAGAGGATATCTGGATACGAAAGCGTTGAAAACGGGTGGGCAGACAGCGGATGAATACTTGAAGGCGTTTGGTGTAAGGAATGGCGTCAAAGGTCTGGATTACAGCAAAAGCAAGCTGTTTGCAGATGATAAGCTGCGTCTGATTGATGTCGTTGTAGAGTATGATCTGGATATTTACTTTTTTAAGCTCTTTCTGAAAGACCCCTCAATTCATGTCGTGCAGCGCGTTACCGTTCCGGCGTGGCTGGATGGAGATGGAGGTACGTTTCATGCGGAGTGATGTGTTGATGCTGATCGCGGCGGCAGCGTTTCTGCCAATAGTGTATCTTGGCGTTTTATATTATTATAGGGAATGTTTCACCCAAGAATGCAATAAGAAGCGCAGATTTCTGAGATCGATGCCAGAAATCATCGTGCTAGTGGTATCAGAGGCGGCTGTTTTGCGGATATGGTACAGTTATACATCGGGGAAGCTCAGTGATCTTATGTTGTTGATGCTGATCATAATGTTATACGGAATGACTATTCTATGCATGACAGATTACTGGGAAAAGGTGGTGCCAAACCGCATTCTTTTGCTGTGGATGATGATTTGGATACTTGTCATGGGAAGCTATGGCGTGCGTGATCTGAATGCAATGATGCGTCATATGTTTGGTGTGATATTGGGATTAGTGTTCTGTATGCTGAGTTTTGGATTCTGTTATCTGATCAGCAAAGGAAACATGGGGGCAGGAGATGTGAAGCTTGCTGTCATTATGGGGATGTATCTCACAGGGGATTATGTTGTGGGAGCAGTATTTTATGGCTGCATCCTAAGTGCAGTATTCTCCATACTGATGCTTGCCAGAGGGAAAATGACAAGAAAGGATTCTATACCTTTTGTGCCATTTCTATACGTCGGTGTTGTCATCCGATATTTCATTGGTTAGGAGGATAGGATTATGGTTAGAAAGAAAATGCTTTTATTCCAGCTTTTGTCTGCATTTCTGATTATGGTGAGTGTATTGATGTCAATTGTTGTGGTGAAGATGCAGGATGCACAGCACGGGCAGGCGCTGATCGTACAACAGGCGGAAGAATTTTATAAAGATAAGCTGTATATGCGTGCCATAAATACTTATCAGGAGGCAGTGAGAAGCTACACCACGCCCAATAATCCTACGATCGAGAGAGGCATTCTACAGATATACAAGGAAGCTGGGAAAACGGAAGAATATTATGAACTGATCAAAGATCGGATTGAGGAGAGGAAGGCAGAGGAAGACGAATATATGGCGTTGTCGCAGCTTTATGTGGACGAGGGCAATATTAAGAGAGCGATTGAGACGCTTCAAATAGGAATGAAACAGTACGAGTCTGCACCGATGAAGGCATTGTATGAAGAGATTCGATATGATACGGATTTTGTCAGCACGAATGTAGAAACTGTGAAATGCCCGCAGGATCAATGGTATATTCCTTATGCAGATGGTTCTCTGTGGGGATATATGGACAGCGACGCAAACATGATTCTGACGCCGCAATATGAGGAAGCACTTCCCTTTACAGGAAATTATGCTGTGGTAAAAATAAAAGGTGTGTACACGTTGATTGACCGTATTGGCGACTGGTATGCAATAGACAAAATTGGTATCGAGGAAGTGACAGGGGCATCCAATTCCTATATCGTCGGAAAGAAAAACGGAAAATATGGCATTTATACGAATACTTTCCAGGCGGTAACAAATCTTGATTATGACGATGCTGTCCTTAGTTCGAATGGACTGTGTTTTGTAAAACAAAACGGATTATGGGGGGTGATCAACTGCAACGGAGAGTCAGTTTTGGATTTTGCTTATGATGATGTGGTGCGCAACAGCCGCAACGAAGCATTTGCATCGGGATATGCGGTTGTTAAGGATGCATCAGGGTATTTCATCATCGATGAAGAAGGAAAACCGCTCGGAGAATTTCACTATGCAGATGCAAAAGGCATGGAGGGCGGACTGCTTGCCGTGGCGGACAAAAATGGTAAGTGGGGATTTACGGATGGTGTGAGTGAGACGGTCATCAAGTATCAATATGAAGATGCCCATTCGTTTTCTGACAGCATTGCTGCCGTGAAAAAGGGTGGTGAATGGGGATACATCAGCAAGGATGGTAAAGTTGTGATTGAAGTGAACTATGAGGATGCCATGCCATTTTATAAAGGAGAAAGTCTTGTAAAAAACATGGGATTATATGAGATACTGACACTTAGATATTATGAATATTTTTAGCAGGGGAAAAAATGATGTTAAATGAAGTGATGATTGCCAACAAAAATTATGCATCCGTTGTGGTCGAGAATAGAAAAAGATTGGACTTGATCGCAATCAACGTGATTCGGTATGACTGTCCGTCGTTTTTACTGCCGATACGTTTGGTAAGTATTGATAATGAGGTACAGCTGCGTTATGAAATTCTTGGAGGAATCCGGCTGGCATATATGGCATTACAGATGAATAAACATGAATTGGATAAGCTGTTATATCAACTGCTGCTGCCATATGTGGACTGTGCAGACTGGTTTCTTGATTTTCATAATATCTATTTAGACCGCAATTACATAATGGTAGACCAGAGTAACTTGACTGTTCGATATATTTATATGCCATACACAGACAGGATACAGTCAGAAGAGGAGGTATTGCAGTTTTTCCGTGACTTGGTTGCTTGTGTAACCTTGCAGGATGATGAGGCGTACATTGCGACACTGCTGCGGTGCATTATCGGGAAGGATGCTTCGATCACGGTATTTGCAGATCTGGTCAAAGAGAATTTAAAAAAGGAAGAAATGCCAACAGGGAACAAGGGCGCTGCGCCTGTTCAGGTAACTAGACAGATACCAGCGCCAACAACAGTGCCCTCTCCACCGCCGATCGAAAAAAGCGTATCACAGTCAGTAGAGATAGAGGCAGAAGTAGACAAAGCGTATAAAGAAAATAAATTAGTAAATTCGATTGGGGAAGGGCTTTTTGGCGAGAATGAGAAAGGTCCTGATAAGAAAACAGCAAAAAAAGAAAAGCAAAATTTTTTCGGCAGACTGCTTGGCAGTGACAAAAAGAACAAAAAGGATGCGTTTGCTCTCAGCGAACCAGGCAATCAGGATCGTATAGGTGCGCCCAATATCATGGCAGCGCTGGAGAATGAAAGACACGTGGAGACATTTGCGGAAAAACAGCAGAATAGTGCAGCAGAGGATTACAATACAGAGATCAGCGACGACGTAGAAGATTTGTCTGGCATACTTCGACTAAGACTAGAGCGGGCACAGGTTGATAATATTCCGAATGTGATTGATCTTGATATCCGTAAAGGATATGCAGTTATAGGGCGTTATGATAAGACGGGCAAGCTTAGTGCTGATTTTAATTTTGATATGTCACTGACCTTTATCGGACGCAGACATGCCAGATTTGAGCTGTCAGGAGAGGATGTGTATATCATTGATTTGGAATCCAAAAATCACACATATTTGAATAATGAAGAGCTGCTTCCAAACCGCAGATATCTTTTACATACAGGAGACCGAATTACCATTACGCAAAAGTATGGTATTGTTTATCAGGTCTGTTAGGAGCTAAATGAAAGTGAAAAGAAAATTATTGTCAAGCTGTCAGAGCATCAGAGGAAATTATAGAAAAAAAAATCAGGATCGGGCATTGTGTATGACTGCGGGCAGCAAAGATGGGATGTTTGCGGTGGCATGTGTGTGTGATGGCATTGGTAGCTTTGAGATGAGTGAACTGGCGTCAAAACTTGTCACAGATGGCGTGCGGAATTGGTTTCTCAATATGGAAAGAAGATTTCATACGCTCTCGCAAAAGGATTTGCAGGATGATATGGAGGAGACACTATATGAGCTGAATGAGCTGGTGTGTGAATATCAGGAGGGGCACCGTGTTACGATTGGCTGTACGATGTCACTGCTGCTGCTGCTGGATATGAAATATTTTATTTTTCACGTGGGAGACAGCAGAGTTTGCGTGGTGGAGGATGGTATACATCAACTGACTGTGGATGAAGTGGTCCAAAAGAAAAGCGAAGGGAAAATTCAATCCTATCTGTCAAATTATATAGGTAAGACAAGGAATTTGTGGCTGAATAAGAGCGAGGGTGTTTTACATAAAGGAAACTTGTTCATGCTGGGAACAGATGGTTTGTTTAAAAATCTAAGATATGAGGATGTGGATGCGCTACGGACAAAACTGCGGTCGCAGAAAGAGATCGAGGCCGTAAATAACTGGATTGTTCAATTGGTTACAGCAAGAGGGGAGAGAGATAATATTTCCTGTATTTTGTTGTATGTACTATAGCATTGTAATGGTCAGGTTATTTTGGCAGCAGAAGCGTTCCGTAGGATGCAGCATAGACAGCTATGTATAACAGACTGATGGTGAAGTGATATGCAGTCATGATGGCAAGACCTTTGACAAGCGGATGGAGTTGTCTCCTGCTTCTTGCAATCAGCATTATACAGACAAAGAGATACCACAGAGCAAGATAGATGAAGGGGAAGCGATGAAAAAGACAGTAGGTAAGAACATACCATCCAAGAAATAGACCTTCAGTCAGGGGATAGCGGATAGGGATTGGGGTATGACAATAATGGCATTTTCCTTTTAACAAAATATAACTGACAATAGGGATTTGATGACAAAGGGAAAGGCGATGCCGACAGGATGGGCAGATACAGTCAGCGGTTACGAGAGGCAGTCCGAATTGAATACGGTATTGCGCAGTTCCGTAGTAGGCGCCTATGATCGCACCAAACAAAATCGTACTGAAAAGAAGTGTAATAAAAAAAGTAAAATCAGACATAACAACCTCTCATAAATATCTTAATACTAAAATTGTATGTGATTTGGAGCAGATTGTCAAGCCTAGAAGGGAGTTGAGAATGTTGGGATTATCGGGAAGTGAATGGTTGTTTTATGGCGGAATTGCAGTGATGGCAGCAGCAGGGGTGCTAGGGATGTTGAGCGTCATTGTTTTTACGCTGACCGGCAGGGCACTCAGAGACAGGTTAGAACAGGAGTATGGGAAAATAAGAGGTAAGAAGACATGTCCAAAAGAATAGCAGGAGTGTATGAACTTGGAAAAGAAATTGGTGCCGGAGGCGGTGGTGTCGTATACCTGGGGGAACATATACGACTGAAAAAGAAAATAATCCTGAAAGCAGATAAACGCAGCTTGCGTGTTAAGGAAGAGAAGCTGCGGCGTGAAGTTGATATACTGAAAAATCTTAGTCATACCTATATACCGCATGTTTATGACTTTGTGCCAGAGGATGGTGTGGTATATACGGTGATGGATTACATCGAGGGTGAGAGTTTGGACAAGCTGCTGGCAAGAGGGCAGCTTCCCGCACAGCCCCAGATGATCCAGTGGGCATGCCAGTTATTAGAGGCATTGGTATATCTGCACAATCAGTCGCCACATGGCATTTTACACGGGGATATCAAACCCGCCAATATTATGCTGAAACCAAATGGAGATGTATGTCTGATTGATTTTAACATTGCGCTGGCATTGGGTGAGGATGGTGCAGTCAGAGTAGGATTCAGCAGAGGGTATGCGTCGCCAGAGCACTACGGGGCAGATTACATCAGCAGAAATAAACCTGCTTCTGCGGGCAGTATCATTGAGACGCAGCATAAAAAGGAAACGTCTCGTTCCACTGTAGAGGAGGATGTCACCGCAGTATCGTCCATAGATGATTTAGTGGAGGATACACAGGCAGAGGAGTGCGCGACACAGGTAACACAGACGGAATATGACATAGTGGGTGAAGTGCAGTCTGGGGAGGATACAGCGTTTGCAACACAGATAGAAGCGATGAATCAGGACAGCACACAATATGAGGAACAGAGTGCAAAAGTAAGTGGTTCTGAAGACAAAACGACTACGGAAGGTAAAAAGGGTATCCTCCTCGATGTCCGTTCGGATATCTACTGTCTTGGAGCAACGCTCTATCACATGATATCAGGACAGCGCCCGGCACAGGATGCAAGGGATGTTGTCCCGTTAGGCCCAGAAGTATGTAGCAAAGCTGTGTCCTTAATCTTGCAGAAGGCGATGGCAATTCAGCCATATGATCGTTATCAGACCGCGGCTGAAATGTTGGAAGCTTTCCAGACGCTTCATGCTAAGGATGTAAGAACAGTGCGGCACAAAAGGCATAAGCTTCTTGTTGCCGCAGGACTTACAGGATTATTTCTGGCAGGCGGCGGCAGTACATTTGTAGGATTAAAGCAGCTTGAAAACCGGCAGGCTGCACTCACATTGGCTGAATATTCGGCAAACGCACTCGCTGAGGGGAAGATCTCCGAGGCAGTTAGTCAGGCGATGCAGGCGATTCCGCTGGGAAAGAGTATTTTGGAAGCGCCCGTGACTGCACAGGCTCAGAAGGCATTGACCGATGCGCTGGGCGTATATGACTTGGCAGAGGGCTTTAAGGATGTTGATACAATAGAGTTGCCAGGTGCGCCATTTGATATTGTGATGTCTCCGAAAGGGACACAGGCAGCAGTTGTCTACGCATACGAGATCGCTGTATATGATCTGGAAAACTGTCAGCAGATTGCCAGGCTGCCAACACAACAAAGTGCACTGTCGGACTGTGTATTTATGGATGAGACACACGTTGTATATGCAGGAGATACAGGCATTACAGGATATGACCTAGAAGAAGGAACGGTGATGTGGACAGGGGAAACAGCGACCACGCTCACGATATCCGCAGATAAAAAGGTAGTCGCCGCGGTTGACCGAGATGCAGATCAGGCAATGATATACAATGCAGTGAACGGGGAACAGATTGCAGTTTGTTCTTTTGGCGGACAGCATTTAAGCGTGCCGGCAAATGATATCTTTGCAGATCCACAAAGAGACATTTTCGCATTAAATGAAGATGGAAGTATGCTTGCGGTCAGCTTTTCCAATGGCGGTCTGATGGTTTTTGACATAAAAAATCCAGATGAGGATTTGATTGTTTATGATTCGTCGGAGTACAGACTCTTTGAAGGTGGATTTTATGAGAAGTATTTTGCATTTGCCGCCCGTAAAAATGGAGAGTCGCTGTTTGGAATGATTGATGTAGAAAAAGCAGCGTACATCGGCGGGTATACGACAAAGGACAATCTGATCTTAAAGGCAGATGCACAAGGGATCTATCTTGCAAGCGGTGGTCTGTTAGTGCGCGTTGATCCAGATACCATGGAGGAGTTGGAGATCGCTTACACAGAGAATGCGCTGATTACGGGATTTTCGGCAGGGGGAACACATACACTCACAGCGACGGATGACAACGCTTTTTCTTTTTATGACAAAGGTGCAAATCAGATGTCAAAAGTATTGTGTCAAGAGCAATGCGAGTTTGTCGCTGTGTCAGAAGAATATGCTGTAGTAGGCAATCGCAATAAACCGTCAGTGCGTGTACTGAAATTGGACGCACACAACGATGCCCATCTATTGACATATGATGCCAGATATCCACACGATGAAGCGCGAATTAGCCACGATGGAAATACATTTATGCTGTACTGCATTCAGGGGTTTCAGATTTATGACCAGAAGGGAAATCTTCTGACAGAACTGGAGCTGCCTGACGCAACTCAAATTTACGATCAGCAGTTTATTAGAGAGGAAAAAGACTCATGGCTCGAAGTGACCTGGTATGATGGAACCGTGCGGTGCTACAGTGCCAAGGATGGTACGCTGATCTCAGAGGAGAAGAAAGAAGCGCCGCAAAAAGATTTGTATGAGGAATTTTTTACCCAGAAGTATAGAATTGCATCTTCGCTTCACGGCGCACCGGAGGTTTATGATTTAAAATCAGGTCAGAAGGTAAAAAATCTTGCAGGGGAGGATTATCTGGCGTATGTGACACAGATAGGGTCCTATATTATCACAGAATATGTGGGAACGACACAGGAGCGGTACGGTATCTTATTGGATGAAAATTTGGAGGAGATTGCGTATCTGCCAGGTTTATGTGATGTGGTGGACGAAATGCTTCTGTTTGATTTTAAATCTGGAAATCTGCGAAAGTGTCACTTATATTCTCTTCAGGAACTGATTGCGCTTGGAGCGTCATATAATATTTAATCTTGTCATATCAAATCTTTTTATGCACACGAGTAGGGGAAAGGGTTTTCCCCTACTCGATTTCGTTCCGCGAACTCTTCAAAAAGGGCTTGACTTTTAAATCTTACTATTGTAATATTTAGGAAATGTGTTGTAGTCGAAAGACCTGTCTATATAAAAGTACAGTTTTGAATCTTACATACGTAATATTTGCGGCTACACAAATTTCTACATTGAAGGAGTGATCGTGTATGAGATTTTCTCAGAAGCGCGGACGGCACAGAATTACCTGCCGAGAGAGAAAGCTAATTGAAAAACAGGAACAGTCCGGCAGCGCTCTTAGAATCTTTATACTGCAATTTGCCTTTGCCGTACTCTTGCTCCTCTTACTCTATCGTCTGTGGGATTTGCAGATCGTGAATGGGGAGAAATATGTTCAGGATTATGAGCTAAAAATCACGAGAACAATCAGGGACAAAAATACAAGAGGGAGCATATATGACTGCAACGGTAAAATTCTGGCGTATAATGAATTATCTTATGTGATTACCATGATCGATGACGGTGTCTATACCTCGGAGCGTCAGCGACAATTGACATTAAACAGCATGATTTACCGTGTTGTGAAAAAGCTTGAAGAGAACCAAGAACTGCTGAATAATGAATTAAAGATAGCTGTCGGCACAGATCAGCGTTATGCATATACGGTATCGGGAACTGCGCTGACTAGATTTAAAGCAGATATTTTTGGTAAGGCAGACCCGGAGGACATGACGCTAGAACAGCGGGAAATGAGCGCAGATATGTTGGTGGAGCACCTTTCTTCAAACAGTAAATTCGCACTTTACGGGGAGGGAAAAAGAGATTATACCAATGAGGAACGTCAAGAATATGGTCTGCCGCAGACTTTCACCGCAAAGGAAATTTTAGCGGTTTTGGGAATACGATATATGCTCTCGCTGAATGAATA
>CAJUII010000073.1:13925-15855 GCA_910586405.1 uncultured Lachnospiraceae bacterium | reverse complement strand
ATACTACGAAAAGTGCCTTGTGCGTTATTTTTTGTAAAAAGTTGTAAAGTGGTGTTACATTATTAAAATACTTCATATCTCATGACCTCCTATTTTTAAACTTGATTCAGCCTGCTAAACAGTTTCTTGCTGCTTTTCCAGCACTGCCAACTAATTGATTCAACTGCAGACGTGGTACTACTTTGCTTAGAGAACTGTTTATTTGGTTGAATGTGATTGATATTTGTTTTATTATTGATTATTGTTTATTGATTGATGAATGCTTGTGATTGATTTCTGCTTGCTGTCTACTTACCTATAACAATGGTTGCTGTATTGTCGTTTGCTCTTAATACTGTGATTTTCTTACCAATAACTTTTAATGCTTGATATTCAAAGTATGTGACTGTTTTGATCATTGTCGTTATCCTCCCTAAAATAAAAAAGTGTAAAGTCCTTGATAATTCAATAAAGACTTTGCACTTTTCTAAGTTATGAGTTGCTATTTAGTTGTTAAAGCGTTATATCCTCAACATTAACGCCTAAAGAGGATAACTTTGCAGTAGTTACTTTAATGAGGTAATCGAGCATTTCATTTTCGTGACCGCCATTTGCCTTTTTAATCTGTTGCAAGTCGGTATATCTATCAATAGTTGTTGTGATTAGTTCTTTATCTGACATTTCTAATACCTCCATATCGTCACCGCCTTTTGATTGATGTGATTGTTAATTGATATATATATTTATTATAGCGGTTTTGTAAAAAAGTGTAAAGCCTTTATTCAATTATCAAGGTGCTTTGTTTTGTTTGTTGATAAGACTGTGATACATCTATTAGTTTACTTTTTCGATATAAAAAATACACTAATTAATTAACTATATTTTGTAAAAGTTAACTAATTAGTGTATTTAATAAATAGATAAAAACAATGTAATTTCTTTAATATTTTTGTCCTTTAGTCTGACTCTTTTTTTGTTCGTTTGGGTTTGCCTTTATGTTCTGACGGGTAATCTATTAAATATTCCGTTTGATCAGACACATTTTTTAAAAGTAACTTCATATTTAAAGCGTCTGCTATTTCTACTAGCTCTAATGTTGAAAAATTATCTCTATTAAGTTTATTGCTTAAATTTTGCTTTGTCACTTTTATTTTTTCTGCTAATTCTACTTGTGATATATTTTTATCTTTAAGTATATTTTTAATGGCCTCTGTAGCTGACATATGTATATCTCCATTCAATGTACTGTTTTTATCTATTATACAAGATAAAATGTATTTCTTCAAGTACACTTATAAATTTAATCCTAAACAGTTGAGTAAACTAATTAGTGAATTATTAACAAAAGTAAGGTAAATTTTTTGGTGAACTTTACATATTGCAAAAGTAAATCTATAGGTGTACCATAGTCTTACAAGGTCAAACAAAACACCACACAAACAACACAAAGCAAGACCTTCATACAAAGTACCTTGACAATTTAATAAGGCTTTACACCTTTTACATAATCCGCTATAATAAATACAGTAGCAAATAACAGTTACTTCAATAAAAAAGGGCGGTGAAAGGATGGTACAAGAAGTGTCTGATAAAGAATTAATTACAGTAACTATTGACAGATACACAGATTTACAAAGAATCAAAAAAGCAAATGGCAACAATGAAAATGCAGAACTTGACTATCAAATTAAAGTATTAACTGCAAAGTTATCATCTTTGGGAGTGAATGTTGAAGATATAACACTTTAACCACAATTAAACAGTAACCACTAACCAAAAAGGTGTAAGGTCTTATTAAATTATTAAGGCTTTACACCTTTTTAATTTTCAAAAGTGGCAATCGCCACAAGCCCGATTTTCTGGGCGAAACTGTTATCTATGACAGTAAATTACATAAAAATCCCAAACAGGGCTTGACCCTCTAGGCGAAAAGTAACTGTTAGCCGTGTCT
>CAJUII010000073.1:0-13915 GCA_910586405.1 uncultured Lachnospiraceae bacterium | reverse complement strand
AAGGTGTAAGGTCTTATTAAATTATTAAGGCTTTACACCTTTTTAATTTGTAAAATATCACACGCAAGGAATCAGCATAATGGCAACGGATAGACAAACACCATGTTTATATTATGTATGCGCCGGACTATGTAAGAAGGGTAGAAAAGCGGATCACGCTCATTACTGCCAGCATTGCAATAAGTATAAGCCGAGGGCAAGGGTAAGGTATCGGAATAGAAAAAAGGAAAAATTAGAAAAAATCAGGAAGGAAGAAAGGTATTAGACAATTCGAGTACGTGAAAAAGAATAGGAAATTTTAAAAGACCGCTTGCACTCTGCAAACGGTCAGTGTATAATCTACTTAGAAAGGTTGATCGGAATTGATTTCCGATTGTCCTCAGTTAGTTAAAAATGTGTTTAAAGAAGTAGCATCTAACTTTGAGCGGTTGGGATGCTATTTCTTTTTATGATTGTCTAAATATGACAGAGCCGCAAAAACTACCAATAAAAGCGTAAGCACTTCTAAAGTATTCATGGGGCATCACCCTCTCTTTCGTAATACTAGAGGGCAAATCATATCGGAAAATCGCATCCAGCTTCCTTTTCAATTATGCAAGCTTATTATAGCATATGGATAGATTGTGTTCAATCAGAACAGGTGAGAACTTTGATAATTGAATACTGATTGATGATGTGATATGATATTTGTAAATTATTATAGAAAGAAGAAGAGGAAAATTATATGTTAGAGAAGCACTTAATTGCGAGAACAGAGCCTGTGGCGTTGCAGGGAAATGTGATAGTTGAGAAAGATCTGCGGATTACAGTGTTGGCGGACAGGTTATTTCGAATTGAACAGGAGCCGGAGGGGCATTTTTGTGATCAGGCGACGCAGACGGTATGGTATCGCAGAACGGAAAATGTATCTTATTTTGTAGATCGGACAGACGGAGAATTGAAGGTTGTCACAGACAAGGCAGTACTTGTATGGAAAGGAACTGTAGAGGACAGCTATGTGATGTTTACAGGAGAGGAAGAAAAGCGATATTTGAATAACAGTGAAAACTTATTTGGCACCTATCGGACACTCGATTGCTGCGATGGGGACAATTTCATTTCGTTTGATCGTGATGGTCAGCCTGCTGAGAAGATCACATTGGGACTTGGGGTTATGTCCAGAAATGGTGTGGCGATTTTGGATGACAGCCAATCATTGATTCTAAAAGAAGATGGAATGCTGGAGAGACGCAGTTCTACACAAAAGGATTGTTATGTGTTTGCTTATGGGCGGAATTACAGAGATGCATTGAGAGCACTGTTTACAATCTGTGGTAAAACGCCGCTGATACCTAGGTTTGCTTTGGGGAATTGGTGGAGTCGGTATCATGCATACACAGAGAAAGAATATCTGCATACGATAGAAAATTTTGAGGAGCGTGAGATTCCGCTGACGGTTGCCACAGTGGATATGGACTGGCATTGGTCGGATACCTTGGATGAGCACATGCAGATAACAAAGAGTGGAAAGAATGATGCATTGCATGGCGGTAGTGATGGGTGGACCGGGTATAGTTGGAATACGGATTTATTTCCAAATTACAAACGATTTTTGCAAGAGCTTCATGAGAAAAATCTACATACGACATTGAATTTACATCCTGCCCTGGGCGTGCGGTATTTTGAGGATTGTTATCAGGATATGGCAAATGCAGTGGGCGTTGACCCAAAGACAGAGCAGCAAATTCCTTTTGATATGACTGATGAGACATTTGTCAATGCCTACTTCAAGGTGCTCCATAAGCCCTATGAACATGACGGGGTAGATTTCTGGTGGATTGATTGGCAGCAGGGGCTAGACTCAAAGTTAGAAGGGCTAGATCCGCTTTGGGCGCTAAATCACTATCATTTTCTGGATAATGGCGTGGAGCATGCTCCGCTGATTTTGTCTCGATATAGCGGGATTGGCTCACATCGGTATCCGTTAGGCTTTTCAGGAGATACTCTGGTGACATGGGAAAGTCTGGGATATCTGCCCTATTTTACAGCGACGGCATCCAATGCAGGGTATTGCTGGTGGAGTCATGATATTGGCGGGCATATGTGTGGTTATAAGGATGATGAACTATATGTACGTTTTTTGCAATTTGGCGTGTTTAGTCCAATTAACCGTCTGCACAGCAGTAATTCCGACACCTTTACCAAGGAACCGTGGGCATATGGAAATGGTACAGGACTCATAGCAGCAGAATATTTAAGACTTCGGCATCGGATGATTCCGTTCTTGTATTCAGCGTCTGTGGAAGTTGCTGAGAAGGGGCTTGCTTTAATAGAACCAATGTACTATGGATGGGCAGATGAAAAAGAAGCGTATCATTGCCCAAATCAATATTTGTTTGGCGGTCAGATGATCGTGGCGCCAGTGACAACCAGGAGTGAAGCAGAAGGCATGGCAAGGACGGAGGTTTGGCTGCCAGAGGGAAGATGGACGGATTTCTTTACAGGTGATGAGTATGTAGGTGGACAAAAGATTGTAATGGTGCGTTGGCTGGAGGAAATGCCAGTGTTGCTAAAAGAAGGCGGATTCTTTGTGCTCGATGATCGTAAGTACACAAATGATGTTGAGAATCCGACTCAATTGAAAGTATATGTTACCAATGGAGATGGCAGCTATACACTGCATGAGGAGCAGAATGGGAAGCGGATTGATACAACATTTATGTCAAAAGCAGGACAAGGCATTCAGACGATAAGATTTTGCTGTAATGCAGAAACGACGAACACAGAATCAAGGAAATATAAATTTATATTCAGCAATATTCTGTCGGGTGTAGTGAGTGTCATGGCAGATGGAGGGGCATATCCGGCAGTGATGGATGACAATGGGCGGCTGAGTGTCACGGTTGATGGGATTTTGTGCAAAACGCAGTATGAGATTTCTGTGCGTTACAAGGAACAGTCAGGCAAGAAGCAAAAAGAGGCATTGAGAAAAACCATTACTAAATTACAGATGGATAATAATGAAAAGAACACGATCTATAACAAGTTATTGAACCTTGACAAAGATACATACTTGAATATGGTAGAACAGTTGCAAGTACCGCGAGTTGCAAAGGAAAGATTGATGGAAATTGTAACTTTTTAACAGTATTTTTACCATTTGACCCAATTGTCTTAATAAAGATTACATAGAAGCGTATAATGAGGTCGAATATTGAAGTGATATTGCATAAAAACAAACGCACTTCTTTGGCTGATTTTAGCGGAAATGCAGACGGAGGGAAAAGATGGAGAAAAAGAACAGAAAGAAAAAAGTATTTGTGAGTATCTTCCTTTTATCCTGTACATTGCTGTTTGCAGGTTGTGGAAAAAAGCAGTCTGAGTATGAGGAACAGGAGACCAGTCAGACGGAAGAAAGTGAAGCTATTATCACAGTAGGCTTTGCCCAGTCAGGTTCTGGAGCAACATGGAATGCTGCCAATATTGATTCCATTAAACAGAACTGTTCAGAGGAAAATGGCATCAGACTGATACTGGAGAATGCAAATGACAGTCTTGACAATCAGATTGCCTCAATTCGTTCTTTTATTGAACAGGATGTGGATGTTATTGGATTTAGTCCACTGGTTTCGGATGGATGGGATGACGTTTTGCGTGAGGCGAAGGCAGCGGGAATCCCGGTGATTTTGGTAGATCGTACTTTGAATACCTCGGATGATACGCTCTACACCTGCTGGGTTGGTTCTGATTTTCTGTTGGAAGGGTACAAAGCTGCGGACTGGATCATCGAATACATGAAAACAAACCATACAGGTACAGAGAAAATAAAAGTGGCACTTTTTCAGGGAACGATTGGTGCGAGCGCAGAGGTAGGACGCACACAGGGCGTAGAGGAAATGTTGGAAAATGCCGGAAATTATGAGTTTGTGTACAAGGCATCTGGAGATTTTAAATATGATGGCGGCGTCGAAAATATGGAAAAGGTGCTCGAACAGAATTTGGATATAGATATTCTGATCAGCGAGAATGATGATATGACACTCGGTGCGATTGAGGTGATGGAGCGAAACGGCATTCGTCCGGGAAAGGATATTGTGATTGTTTCTTTTGATGGTGTCAGGGCTGCTTTTGAGGCGATGATAGAGGGAAAAATTAATTGTACAATGGAATGTAATCCATTGAGCGGAAAGCCCTTTGTCGATGCAATTCGAAAGGTTTTGAATGGCGACCCTGTGGATAAGAGAGTGTATGTGCAGGAAGAACTTTTTCCCGCAGATACAGCGGCGGATTATATTGAAAACAGGAAGTATTAAAGGAGGGGAGCCATCTTATGAAGCAGATCAACAAATTAAACAATAAAATGCTATTATTGCAGGGATTAATAAATTAAATGATGAATCGAAAACCATTGAGGGGATTGTTGATGTGATCAGCTCGATTTCTGATCAGACAAGTCTGCTCAGTCTGAATGCTTCTATTGAGGCAGCGCGTGCTGGGGAGTCAGGGAAAGGATTTGCCGTCGTTGCCGACGAGATTCGCAAGCTTGCTGACGAGTCTATTCATGCAGCAAGTGGAATATCTGACATTATCACAAGAATTAATACACAGACGGAACAGACTGCACAGACTGCCAAACAGGCGGAGCAGATAGTTGGCTCTCAACAGGAGGCATTGACAACAACAATCCAGTTATTTCATCGCATCAATCAGCATGTAGAAAAGCTAGCAGAAAATCTGGATGATATCACAAATGGAATCGATCAGATGTCCGTGGCGAAAGATCAGACATTATCTGCGATTCAAAGTATTTCTGATGTTTCAGATCAGTCTGCTTCTGCAACGACAGAGGTGTCCGCTACCATTTTGGACCAGTTAGATGCCGTGAAGCATTTGAATGAAAATGCAGCGACGCTAAATCATAATTCCAAGGATTTGTTGGAAGCAGTGTCACAGTTCAAATTAGAATAAAAGAAGCTGCCGTGTTTGCGGCAGCTTCTTTTATTTTGTGTATCCACTCATCAAGCTGGCCGTAGGATGCAGAAATAGCCGATGATGATCGTTCCTACTGGTATAGTATTTCGCGAGGGTGAAAATCCCTCGGTTGTTTATAAGCATTTTTACCAGTATTAATTCAGCAGATACATCATAAAGTTCAGATAGCCGGCAAAAGTAACCCATAACAGATAAGGCATTTGCAGATATGCGGCAGCAGTGTCAAGCCGGCTGAACTTCAAGATCATTTTGATGATGGCGCACCATAGGACGACGAGCCATATGAAAGCAAACAAAAATGTATACATATTAAAGAAGATAATCGGCCAGAAAAAGTTTAAAATCAACTGGAGAGCATAGCTGAGTAACGCATCCATGACTTCAAAGGAGTATGATGATTTCTGTAAATAGATGCGGGCGCTGCCAATCCCCATCAGGATATACAAAATCGTCCATACGATCGGGAAAAGAAAGGCAGGAGGGGCGAGCGGGGGCTTGTTCAGCACGGCATAGAGTCTGATATTGCCGTGTGTCAGAAAAGCCGCCAGACCGCCGACACCAAGTGCGATACCAACAGAAATAAGATAGGGTTTTAATTTCATTATAGAAAACCTCATGACAGCGATAAATTCTATAACTATTCTATGCGAAATACAAACCTTTCAGAATCTCCGATGCGGGCATTGCGAATGCATTTATTTCCTGTGATAGATGGAATAGTGCAGGCTTGTGAGCAGCGTGACAGCTTCATCTAAAGAAGACTGTTCATAAAATTCAACCCGAAGGACGCCCTCCTCAAAATCCCGATTATGTATGATGCCAATATTTTTGATCGAAATCCCAGACTCGGCGAGCAGTGAGGCGATGGAGGCGATGGCGCCAGCTTCGTCAGGAATATCCACATAGCAGGCAAAAACCTTGGTGATAGGACCTCTTGGCAAATCGGAGAAGGAGTCCCGGTATTCCTTGGAGGCGGCAAACAGATCATAGGTGAAGCCGGTCTGTTTTGCCCGCATGGCTTTGCTGATCGTCTGTAGTGAGATGATGTAATCATCCAGTAAGTTTGCGATATTTTCAGTGTTTGACATACAGATGGACTCCCACATATCAGGGGAGGAGGAGGCGATGCGCGTGATGTCCTTAAAACCGCCTGCCGCGATTAGCTTCATCGTTTCATCTGCGGAGTCATGGTCGTGCACCAAGTTTGCAAGGGCTGCGGCGACAAGATGCGGTACATGGCTGATGGCGGCGGTTACATAGTCATGCTGCTGACAAGTTAATTGTATTGGAATCGCGCCCATTTTCTTTACGAGGGAGGAATATGCATCAATGGCTTCTTTGGAGACAGTCTCCGTGGGCGTAAGAATATAGTATGCATTTTCTAATAAAACGGGATTGGCGTTTGAAAATCCGGTTTTTTCGCTGCCTGCCATGGGATGACCGCCGATAAATTGGTTGTCTAGTCCGAGTCCTGATATGGTTTCATGAATAGAACCCTTTACGCTGCCGACATCTGTGAGAATCGTTTTGTCTGACAAAAAGGGTTTGAGCTGTGCCAAAAATTTGTTGTTGACGGCGACGGGGGCACACAGGAAAATCAGATCGCAGTCTAAAAACAATTCATTGATTTCTGTCGTGCCGATATCAATCGCACCGGCAGAGAGCGCTTCGTCGAGCGTAGACTGTCTGCGTGCATAGGCAATTATCTGTGCAGCGGGGGAAATCTGCCGCAGTGCAAGCGCGATCGAGCCTCCTATTAAGCCAAGGCTTAAAAAGCCAATTTTGTTCATATTCATATAAAATTATTTCCTTTCCAAGTATAATCGGTTTTCAAATAGAATAAGCATAGAAAATAAGTATAGAATATATTTTATCATTGTATTGAAGTTCTGTAAACAGAAGGATTTGTGTCAAGCGCAAAAGTTTTAGCAATTCTCACGAAATTTAGGAAAGTATTTTATGCAAAATAATATATACAAAATGCACAAAAAATATTGTATTGTCTGATAATATATAGTAAAATTGTAATATTAAGAGCAACGAGCAGAAATCAATGATTCGATTGCTCGGTTTCATTAATCGAGTAGGGGAAGTGTTCCCCATTCGCGCGCCGGGCGTCTGTCAGCTTGCTGACACATTTCATTTGAACGTCCGTGTACATAAAATAGAGTGCCCGCGGGAGCATTCGCACTAAATAGGAGGTAGCTGCAATGAATATTTACACAACTGATAAGATCCGAAACGTAGTATTGTTAGGTCATGGTGGGGCTGGAAAGACAAGTCTCGTGGAATCAATGGCATATCTGTCAGGTATCACTTCACGCATGGGAAAAGTTGAAGACGGCAATACCGTCAGCGATTATGGCAAGGAAGAGCAGAAGAGAAGGATTTCCATTAGTACTTCTGTCGTACCGATTGAGTGGGATGGCGTGAAGATTAACGTTCTCGATACACCCGGATATTTTGATTTCATCGGTGAGGTTGAGGAAGCAATCAGTGCAGCAGATGCAGCGATCATTGTGGTATCGGGCAAGTCCGGCGTCGAGGCAGGGACAGAGAAGGCTTGGGAGTTGTGTGAGAAATATAAGCTTCCGAGAATGATCTATGTGACTGGAATGGATGCGGACAACGCATCATTTAAGAATGTTGTGGAGAAGCTCACAGAGATGTATGGCAAGAAGATTGCACCGTTCCATTTCCCAATCAGAGAGAATGAAAAATTCGTGGGCTATGTGAATGTTGTGAGTGAGACAGGAAACCGCTGGAAGGGCAAAGATGTCGAGGCGTGCGAGATTCCAGACTACAGCATGGACAATCTGAATCTCTACAGAGATACTTTGATGGAGGCGGTAGCCGAGACAAGCGAGGAGTTTATGGACCGCTATTTCGGCGGGGAGACATTCTCTGAGAATGAGATTCGTGCAGCGCTGCGCACGAATGTGATTGACAGCTCGATCGTGCCGATTAGTATGGGTTCAAGCCTGTTATGCCAAGGTACATACACACTGCTTGACGATATCGTGAAATATATGCCAAGCCCTGAGAACAGGCAGCTTGCAGGTTTTAACATGAAAACCAACGAGGTCTTTGAGGCAAATTATGATTTTTCGAAGGCAAAGTCCGCATATGTGTTTAAGACAATCGTAGACCCGTTTATCGGCAAGTATTCTCTGATTAAGGTATGCTCAGGCGTATTTAAGGCGGACGATACAATCTATAATAAAGATAAGGATATCGAGGAAAAAGTGAACAAGTTATACATATTACAGGGCAGCAAACCCATAGAAATCAGTGAGCTGCACGCAGGGGATATCGGTGCGATTGCCAAGCTCACGGCTGCGAGGACAGGAAACACGCTCTCGACAAAGGCAACCGTGATTGAGTACGGCAAGTTTGAGATTTCAAAGCCTTACACGGCAAAGCGCTATAAGGTGCCAAACAAGGGAGACATTGACAAGGTATCTCAGGCATTGCAGAAGATGTCGCACGAGGATCAGACCTTGAAGGTGGTCAATGATGTGGAGAACAGACAGACCTTGCTGTACGGCATCGGCGACCAGCAGCTTGAAATTATCCAGAGCCGTCTGGCAAATGAGTACAAGTGCGAGATTGAGTTAAGTGATCCCAAGATTGCGTTCCGCGAGACCATCAAGAAGAAATCCGACGTGGAATACAAGTATAAAAAACAGTCCGGCGGACACGGACAGTATGGTCATGTCAAGATGCGCTTTGAGCCGTCCGGCGATTTGGAGAAAGCGTATATGTTTGAGCAGGAAGTCGTAGGCGGTGCGGTTCCAAAGAATTACTTCCCGGCTGTCGAGAAAGGAATGCAGGAATCTGTTCTGAAAGGACCTTTGGCTGCTTATCCGGTGGTAGGCGTGAAGGGAATACTGTATGATGGTTCTTATCATGCAGTGGATTCCTCAGAAATGGCATTTAAGACCGCAGCGATTCAGGCGTTTAAGAAGGGCTTTATGGAGGCAGGACCTGTGCTGCTTGAGCCGATCGCATCGCTCAAGGTGACAGCACCCGAGCGCTACACAGGTGATATTATGGGCGACTTGAATAAGCGGCGCGGCAGAGTGCTTGGCATGAATCCGATTGGAAACGGCAAGCAGGTTATTGAAGCGGATATTCCAATGATGGAGTTGACAGGATACTGTACAGTGCTTCGTTCCATGACAGGCGGACGCGGCAGCTTTGAGTATGAAGTGACAAGATATGAGCAGACACCGAACGATATTCAGGACGCGCAGGTGAAGGCGAGAGCAAATAAAGTAGTGGATTCTGCGGACGTATAATACCGCATTTTTGCGTTGATCAACATTATGAGGAAGCTTGGCTGCGGAGTATGATCAAAAAGGTGCTGCCGCCGCCCGGTGTGTCGGATACTTTGATACTTCCGTGATGTGCGGTAATGATATCGTAGGCGATGGCGAGACCCAGCCCGAAGTGATTTTTGTCACTGCGGGCTTTTTCGCTGCGATAAAAGCGGTCAAATATTTTGGATTTATCCTCGTCGCTGATACCGACACCCGTGTCAGAAATTTTGATTTCAAAGTGTTTGTTCACGTAATCGGCAGACAGACAGATTTTTCCGCCCGCCGGCGTATAGCTGACGGCATTGTGCAGAAAGATTGTGAGCACCTGTGTGATGCGCTCACTGTCACATACGCAGTCGGGGAGTGCATCTTCGGGGAGGGAGGCGCTGATTTGGATATTCTTTGAAGCTGCCATATTCTCAAAAGCCTCGCAGGCGTTCAGTACCAGCGTGTCGAGCTGGGTGCGCACTGGTTTGATGTCGAGATGCCCCGTGTCACAACTCAGCAGTGTGAGCATGTCGTTTAACAGTCTTGAGGTGCGCAGCGCTTCGTTTTTGATCGTACTCAATTCGGGGCATACATCTTTGTCAAGCCCTGCCTCGGCACATGAGAGTATCACCGCGAGCGGTGTGCGCAGCTCATGGGACGCGGAGGCGATGAACTGATTTTGCCGGAGTCTGCTTGCCTCAATCGGATTTAGCAGTTTTCCGGTAAAAATGTATGCGAAAATCCAGATAGCGATCAGGGCAAGTGTGATAATTCCCAGAAATAAAGAACGCTGTCTTGTCATTTGCTTTTTGATTGTCTCAAGCGGCGCAGCCAGCAGAATTTCCAGCGTAGACGTATTTTTTTCCATGTGGATTACAAAACAGCAGTAACCGAATTTACTGACACTGATGTCATTTTCCTGACTTAATATAAAGGAGGTGTAACTGCTTTTATACGAGAGCGTATGGTGCGTCATGGAGGCGTTTTCATGATGGTAATAACGCCATGCTTTGTCGAGGACCTGCCGTCTCTCATCACTTTCATGTATTTTATTGGTATCATATAGAAATTCGGTGTCATTGTCCATCAAGGACACATAGTATTTTTTGCCGGATTCAAGCTGGGACAGCCATGTGTTGCTGATGATGTCCTGCTGCTCGATGTAGGAGGCGATCGTGTAGATGTCACTCTGATAGGAGTACATTTTATTTTTCATCATGTTATTTTCGGAAATCAATAGATAGCCAAGTGTCATGACAATTAAAATCAATGTGGTGATGCAGCCGTTTAACAGTGTCAAATGAAGGTGTGCTTTTTTGATGGTATTCATGTGATAGAAATTGCTTCCTCTCTAATTTTCCAGTGATTCTTCCAGCAGACAGTAGCCAATGCCGCGGATCGTTCTTAGCTTTAAACGGCTTCCGACAGCCTTGAGCCGCCTGCGGACGAAGTAGATATAGTTGTCAAGGTTTCCCTCCTCAACGTCGCTGTCAGGTCCCCAGATTTTTAATAGAAGCGTGTTTCTTGACAGGGTTTGTCCGCCGTTTTTGACAAATATTTCAAGCATTGCGCCCTCGCGCTTAGAGCAGGTACAACTGCCGTCTGGTCCGGTAAGGGTGTTTGAGGTCTCATCAAAGCTGATATCGCAGTAGGTGGACAATTCTGTCTGGCTGAGAATCGGAGAGCGTCTTGTGACACACTGGATACGCGCCAGCAGCTCTTCGAACGCAAACGGCTTTACCAGATAATCGTCAGCGCCAAGATTCAGTCCGGTCACTTTGTCGTTCAGCGTGCCAAGCGCAGTGATCATGAGAACGGGGATACTGATGCCCTGCCTGCGCAGTTTGGTCAGAATCATAGTGCCCTCCATGCCGGGAAGCATTCGGTCGAGCAGAATCACATCATGAATATTCTGCACAGCATAATAAAGCGCTTCCTCCCCGTCATAGCAGGAGTCTACAATAAAGCCTCTTGAAATCAGCTGGGCTGTGAGGGATTCATTTAGTTTCTTGTCATCTTCGGCGAGTAGTATACGCATGGTTTCTCCTCCATAAAGTAAAATATTTTTGTACTTCATATTTTACTTTATTTATCTCTAAATTATCTCTAAAATTTAATATGCGTTGTCGGCAGAATCTTTTCGCCTTATTATACTCGATACCTGTTCGGGTGTAAAGTATGAGAGCATTTTAAATTCTTTTTAATATGATTTTTAATGCAAGTTTAGAGAGCATTTAGAGATTTCTGTGCTAAGATAGGGAAAAATTAAATGAATATGGAGGTTTACAATGAGAAAAAAATTACTTAGTACGAGACTGGCTGCATTTGTTATGTCTGCTGTGATCACCATAACAATAGCAGGCTGCGGCACACAAGGAGAAGCAAATCGCTCTGAACATGAGGCAGACATGCTTATGACAGACAGCGATGTATCTGCCGCAGCGCAGCAGGACACGGACACTTCTGATAATAGTGGCACAGGGCGTTATGTAGATCGGACCGTCTGTGAGGGAGAGTATTGGGACAGGATGGAAAAACAGATCCTCAGTGATGGCCGGATTGTGTTGGTCAACAGTATGACCAGCCAGAGATTTGTGTCGGAGGACGGCGGAGATACATGGAATATTGAACAGGACGAGGAATTATCTGTCTTTGTCAAAGAACACTATCCAATTTCGACTGCCATGTCAACGGACGGCACACTGGCGTTGATTTGCATGGATAAAAAGGATCCATCAGCAGACGCAGAGCACATGGAATATGTCTATCGTCTGTATATCTATCATACAGACGATACTGTCAGGCAAATTGAAATTGACCTGCCAGATGCCGAGTCCAGACTGAGCGAAGTGGCATTTGGTGAGCAGGGAGAACTGTTTGTGTTTGCTGGCGGCTGCAGGATAATATATAAGGTCGATCTTGATACAGGAGTATCGAAGAATCTGACCACGCTTCAGGAGAACTGTTATCTGATGGAATGCAGAAATAGGATACTGATGTGTATGACTGCGCAAAAAATATTCCTGTATGATCTGGAAAAGGAACAATTTATAGAGGACGAGACTCTTGACAGTTTTGTCTTGGATACTTATCAAGATATGTCTTGGACAGGCGCAGGATTTACGGCATATTCTTTTTTGGGCGAGAACAAGACCATCTATATTGCAGGGAACAAAGGACTTCATCGGCATGTGATTGGCGGAAGCACCATCGAGCAGGTGATAGATGGCAGCCTCTCCCTGCTGAGTACGCCGTCACACAGTATTCTGGCGATGACAGTGAATGACAGGAATGAGTTTGTGACAGCGTACTCAGATGGAAGCATTGTCAAGGCTGCCTATGACGCGAGCGTGCCAACTGTTCCGAACGAAAAACTTACGGTTTACAGTTTGAATGAAAATGATCTGGTAAAGCAGACAATCTCTGCTTATCAGACACAGTACCCGGAAATGTTTATCGAATATCAGGTTGGAATGGAAGATGGCGGCATCACGCAGGAGGATGCGTTGAAAAAACTGAATACACGGCTTCTTGGCGGGAGTGGACCAGACATTATGCTGCTCGACGGCATGAAGATAGACGCCTATGCAGAGAAGGGCGTGCTGATGGAATTGTCAGAGATTGTCAATGCGGCAGATGAGAGAGACGGATTATATAGGAATCTAATTGATAATTTAAGCGGGGGCGATCAGATTTATGCGATTCCGTTGGAGTTCCACATTCCAGTTGTCATCGGACAGAAAGAGGCAGTGGACAGTATAACGGATTACAGGTCGATGGTAGCGCTCTATGAAAAGGCGCGGGAGATATATACTGATACAGATATGGTGGGAATTTCTTCGGCAAAGGGCATCATGAAGCGCGCTATGCCGGTGTGTGCGCCTTCATGGCAGGACGGAAAAGGACAGTTGGACACACAGAAAATCAAAGAGTTTCTCGAGCTTTCCAAGAGACTTTACGAGGTGCAGATGAATGGGACACCGACAGAGGCAATTGACAATTACCAGCGGCGGGTTGCAAATGATTATGAGGAGAGCCCTTATTTCAAAGGCTTGAATGAAACGATTTGTCTTGAGAAACGCTGCTCGTTTGCTTTTGGTGAGACGTTGGGTGCGTACACATATCGAGATATGCTGTCTGTACCGCGTGCAGAAGGCATGGAGCAAGCGATATCGAAACCACTAGACGGGCAGAGTGCCAATGTGTACTGTCCAGAATCCATCGTAGGCATTAACGCAGCAACAAAGAGTTCTGACAGGGCAAAACAGTTTGTTGGCATGATGCTTAGCACAACTGTTCAAGATAACACACCGTTGGGATTTCCAATCAATAAAAAGTCGCTTGCATCGGTCTTTGCTTATGATGAAAGCCAACTGGGTGAGGACGGCGGCCAGTATTCTACCTCTTATGACATAGATGGCGTGACGCATGGATTTACGATTTATCCTGTTGAACAGGAGGGAATCGACCTGCTGGAACAGTGGATTGCAGGCCTTGACACACCTTATTTGAGCGATCCTGTGTTTGAAAATGTGATTTTTGCGCAGGGCGTGGAGTACATTGAGGGACACAAGGAACTCGATGAGGCGGTGGAGGAGATTGTGAATAGTGTGGAAATTTCTCTGTATGAATAA
>CAJUII010000072.1 GCA_910586405.1 uncultured Lachnospiraceae bacterium | reverse complement strand
CGCCGTAGCCCGCTACGCCTACGTTTTTTGACAATTGCTTTAGCAATTTCACCTCGAAGAAATATCCTACGCAATCTGCATCACTTATTTTCCTACAATTCCTAAAATATTGGGAAATAAATATGAATATTCTTGCAGTTTCAATGGATTCTGGTATAATGAAACAATAGTTAGTTTCAAATGTTATTTTTGAGGGCTAAGGCAGTCAAAACAGGAATAATTTTATAATATGATATCTGAATGTGTTATGGCGATAGAAAACAATGCGGGCAGAAAAGCAGGTAATATATAGATGAACGCATCGAATGGAGGACCAAATGGAAGTATTTGAGGATTATGCATATTATTATAATGCATTTTATCAGGACAAGGACTATAAGGCAGAGGCGAAGCAGATTGATCTGCTGTTGCAAAAGTATGGTCAGAACATAAAGAAAATAATCAATTATGGCTGCGGGACAGGGCGGCATGATATAGAACTTTCCAAATTAGGATATCATTGTACTGGTATTGATCTGAGTCCACTCATGATTGATATGCGGTATTTCTTTCGGCCAGAGCTGGAATATTATTTGAAACAAACGGGTTTTGAACTGATCGATCATGTTGACTGCTCGACGCTTGGGGAAACAGATTTTACTTCATGGACAAGTTATTTTGTGGCGAAAGCTGTCTAATGCATATGAAATCAAAAAAGAATTAGAATACAAAACCCGCGGCTGTAATATTGAAACGCCGCGAATATGAGGTGAACGATATGGAATTGAAATGGAAAACCTGCCTGCGGGCGGGCGTCACGGTAGGATTACTATTTTTGCTAATCCATTACTGGACAGCTTTTACAGGTTTGGCAGGCGTGGCGCTCGGCGCGGCGAAACCCTTGATCTGGGGCTGTGCCATCGCATATGTGGTCAATATCCCTATGAACTTTTTGGAACGCCATATAGAACCAAAGTGTAAAAAAGAAGGGGCAAAGAAACTGTGCCGTCCGGTCTGTATGGTGCTTGCATTCTTGTGTATTTTTCTGATTGCAGTATTCATTGTCCAGATGATTGTGCCAGAGTTGATTGGCTGTCTGCAAATTCTGCTCGAAGAATTGCCCGCTGTACTGGATAATATTGTGATCTGGATGGAGGACAATCTGCAAATCAGTGCATTGTTGGCAGCCGATAACAACGTATTTCAGGGCAGTGAGACAGACTGGCAGGAGATGTTTACGAAAGTCATAAACATTCTGCTCAATGGTCTTGGCGGCGTGATGGGCGCTGCCACGAGCATTATTTCGTCAGTATTTTCAACGGTTGTCACCCTGACAGTCGGGCTGGTCTTTGCCATTTATCTGCTGGTTGGCAAGGAAAAGCTTGGCGGACAGTTCCGGCGGCTGTTTCTGCGGTATCTGCCGCAGAAGGTGACGAAAAAGTTTTACTATGTCATGGACGTTTTGAACCAGTCATTTCACAGCTTTATCGTAGGACAGTGCACAGAGGCGGTGGTTCTCGGGCTGCTCTGTATGGGCGGTATGCTGGTGCTTAGACTGCCATATGCCGCGATGATCGGCTGTCTGGTAGGCTTTACGGCGCTCATTCCGATTGCAGGCGCCTACATTGGCGCGATTGTCGGCGCATTTATGATTTTTACGGTCGCGCCAGTAAAAGCGATTATATTTATTGTATTTCTGGTGATTTTGCAGCAGTTGGAAGGCAATCTGATTTATCCGCGCGTGGTCGGCTCGTCGATTGGTTTGCCGGGCGTGTGGGTGCTTGCCGCCGTGACTGTGGGCGGCGGTGTTATCGGTGTCGGCGGTATGCTGCTGGGCGTTCCGCTGGCGGCGGCTGTGTACCAGCTTTTGAAAAATGACATGAGATAACAACGAAAACAACAGGTACCAGCAAATGCTTTTGGTGTGCTGTCTGAATATAAATCTGACAGCACACCAGTATAGTGCTGCTGTAACACCAGGAATAAATAGAACTCGATACTTGTGTCATGACAAGGCATAGCCATTCGAAAATCAATAAGATCTTTATAGTTCAAATGACAATTCTTTAGCCAATAACATTTTCAATTATATTCATAATCAGTAGTATGTGTTCAGATAAAAACAGACTATACGAATCAAAAATAACTAAAAAATCTATTCCAATACGTATTCTATTTTAGATACAAAACAGACAGTATGAATTACAAATAATCTGAATATATTCCCCAATACACAGTATACTTTCAGATAAAAACAGACTAAATGAATCAAAAATAATCTAAACATACCCATCAATCAATTTTTACTTATCAATTCAATACGAATTGTGCATAAACAAGATATTTATCAAAATTTGCGCGACCTCTAAAATCCAAGATTTCTTTTCGGATTCTATAGGTGCCCGGTTCAAGTGTTCCATATAACCACGCCCAATTTAGTTCTTGCTCTGTAGTACTGCTGTTTGGAATGTTATAGGCAAGATCGTGAAATCCATACGCCCCTTCCAGGGTGACAGGGAGTTCTTCCCACTGATCATTTTTCAGAACTTCAATCACATAAGTTTCTCCATATTCCAGCACACCGGTGGGGGCTTTCTCGTCATATTGGTGAAATGACAGTATTGCGCCTGTAGAGGATACCTTTTTAAGTGTGATATGAAGTCCGATTTTGTTCGCTTCGGATTCGGGGCCGTAGATGTATACGCCGCCTTCTTTGATGGAGGCGTCATAAGTCAGCGTGTTCAAGATGTTCATTACCTGTTTCTCGTAGGATGTCCACCAGCTTTCCACGTTGTATGTAAGGGCCACAATGCCAGAATAATCATCTTGGAAAGAGATAAAATCCCAATAGTCATGATGGTCATAGGTGCCGATACATGCTGGATTTCCAGCGATGGTCGCAGTATCCTCAAAAAGTCCTGTACCACAGACACCAAAGGAGTCAATATAGACAAGTTCGATGAAGCTGTCCGCGACGCCTTCTGGATAAAAATGGATGCCATATAACCCATTTAACAATTTTTCACTGTCTGTCGGGCAGGTTTCATAACACCAGCCGTCGGGGAGGGACAAGGAGAGCTTTCCATAGGGACCGCCCTGCTCGATGATCCTGTCTGCGGATTGAAGAGGGAGACTGCAAATAGTATTTGGCTCTGTGTCTTTGGGAGCGTTTGCAAGCTCGGTAAATGTGTCAGAGAGATCACATAACAAGGATTCATCTACGTAGGGGTCTGTGTTTTCCACAATAGAATTTGGTGAATCAGAGTGTACACATCCAGTTAGCAGTATACTAATGGACAGGCTAGAGGACAATAATAAAATATATTTCTTCATTCTTAGAAAACTCCTTTCTGATTGTTTGACTGATGAAATGTTGTGTGTCCTTTGTGAAATTGATTCTGCTTTTATATTAGTTAGAAGGAAAATTTGCTGTGAGGTTGCACGATCGGCTCAAAGGAATACAAACCATCGATTTTCGCTTGATTCGTCAAAGTGGAGTGAACAAGAATATAAAACAGTGCAATTTGTGATAAAATAACATTGTCATGTTGTGAAAAGAGGTAGTATGATAGACTCTAGGCAAGATGAACAATAAAAGAAAGAGATGAAAGGAACTATATCATGGTAGAAGGAAATTACAAAGTAAAAAAATGCAGTACGCCAATCGACTGGGTGGTGGAAGTACCAGGTTCAAAGAGCATGACAAACAGAGCGCTGTTGATGGCAGCGCTGGCAGATGGGACAACCATATTAAAGGGCGTGCTGTTCAGTGAGGATTCGAGAAATTTTCTTGGTTCGCTAAAGGTTCTTGGCTTTCATGTAGAGATTGACGAGGCCGCAAAGATAGTTACTGTAGAGGGATGCAATGGAAAAATTCCCGTTACATCTGGAGAAATTTATGTTGGAAGTGCCGGTACTGCTGCGAGATTTTTGACGGCAATGCTTGCCATGGCAGAGGGAACATTTGTGGTAAATGCCTCAGAGCAGATGAAAAAGCGCCCCATGAAACCGCTATTCGAGGTATTGACAGATTTAGGAGCAGAGATAAAGTGTCTTGAGAAAGAAGGATTTCTGCCTGTTCAGATCAAAGGAATCGGGCAGAGTGCGTCTCAGGATGAGAAATGCAGTACGAAGCTCGATATCAGTGAGAGCACACAGTTTTTGAGTGCTTTGCTGCTGATTTCACCTATGATGAAACAAGGACTTTGCATTGAGGTCACAAGTGAGCGCAAAGATGGAGCATACATACGAATTACGCGCAAAATGATGGAACAGTTTGGTGCGGTGGTAGATTTTGACGGTGAAACGTATCATATGAATAGTGGAATCAGCTATAAGTCAGGCTGCTATCAGATTGAACCGGATGTATCGGCAGCCTGTTATTTCTATGCGGCAGCTGCACTCACAGGCGGCAAGGCAATGGTTCGAAATGTCACATGGAAATGTATGCAGGGTGATTTAAAATTTCTGGAGTTGTTAGAGAAAATAGGATGTGAAGTCAGTGATACACCGGACGGCATAGAAGTGAAAGGTCCTGAGAACAGCAGACTCAGAGGTATCACAGTAGACATGAAGGATTTTTCAGACCAGACGATGACACTCGCAGCGCTTGCGCCGTTTGCGGACAGTGATGTTCGTATTGAAAATATTGGGCATATTCGGCTACAGGAGTCAGATCGTATCCATGCCGTTGCAACAGAACTAAATCGGCTAGGCATCTCTTGTGAGGAGGAGCCGGATGCTGTTACAATACACCCTGGTATACCAAAACCGACAGTTGTTCAGACCTATGAAGATCACCGTATGGCGATGGCATTTGCGCTGGTCGGATTGCGTATAGAGGGGATAGAAATCTCAGACCCAATGTGTTGCAGAAAAACCTTCGAGACGTATTTTGATATATTGGATAAACTGTGTGATTAATATTCACATCGCTGTACAGCTTTTTCCGCCTCAAAAATACGAAATATTCAGCACGCTTTGCCATGATACAGATGGTCAGCACACCAGGCAAAGCTGATGCCTGTTTGAGTATGCCGTGTAATTATATGAGACTATGTATATTTATGTGCGAAATAGGAAAAATAAGGAACCGTCTTGATTTTCAAGAGCATTCGTGCTATATTTAACCACGTAAGTAAATAATTAAATCTTCGGGGCAGGGTGCGATTCCCTACCGGCGGTAAAGTCCGCGACCCTTTTTGCAGATGCAAGCAGGCTGATATGGTGCAATTCCATAACCGACAGTAAAAGTCTGGATGAGAGAAGATACAATTCCTTCGCAGCGTATGTGAAGGATGCGATATTGTATAGATTCCCGAATGTGAAAGCATTCGGTTTTTTTGCTTCGAAGAATCTATTCAGTAAAGGAGATTGAATACATGAAACTATTTTTTTCCAACATTGTTGAAAACCTTACCTTTGTCTTAGAATTTGTGGGAATCGTTGCGGTGCTGGTGCTTGTTGCATTGCTTGCAGAGAAGCTCATTGCGAAGCGAAATGGTGAGGAGGGCAGAATCCTCACCGCTAGAAAGACGGCTATGATTGGCATGTTTGCAGCCATCGCGGGCGTTTTGATGACGATTGAGTTTCCAGTGCCGTTTGCACCGCCATTCTATGGAATTGATGCGAGCGAACTTCCCGTGCTGCTTTGTGGGTTTGCCTTTGGTCCTGTAGCTGGCGTGCTCACAGAGTTTGTCAAGATCATTATCAAGCTGTTGTTTAAGCCGACAACGACCGCATTTGTCGGAGAGCTGGCCAACTTCTGTGTGGGTTGTTCCATGATTTTGCCAGCCACAATCCTTTATCATATCAGAAAGAAAAAGACAACAGCCATTGCAGGAAGCGTGGTTGGTACACTTTGTATGACTGTATTTGGCACATTTTTTAATGCAGTCTACCTGCTGCCGACCTTTGCAGTGATGTATGGAATGCCGCTCGACGCTTTGATTGAAATGGGGACAGCGATCAATCCAGCTATTACAGATATCGTTACTTTTGTGGCTTTCTGTGTGGCGCCGCTGAATTTGCTCAAAGGCACAAGTGTATCTGTTCTCACGTTTTTGCTGTACAAACCGTTAAGTCCGATCCTCAAAGTTTCATATGACAATACTACCGCAAAAAGTGGGCGCACCAAAAATGCGTAAACAACATAGCTCATAAAATAATGACACTCTTGTTCAATAACAGGAGTGTTTTTTAGTTCCAGCATAGTATTGTCAGAAATGTTCAACCGTAATAGTTTATATATTTTTTTGTGAATTATCACAAATATATTATGGAAAATTTATAAAAAATATATAATTAGAAATCAGACTTCATACATATTTTAGGTATTGTAAATTAATGTAAAATTAAGAAAATATTAAAGACAAATCTCAGCAACAGTGATATGATATGACAACAGAAAGAGGGGAAAAGATATGGATGAAACATTGGACAAAACGCTGATAGAAATACGGGATATGAAAAAGATTTATAATCCCGGTGAGAATGAAGTGCATGCTCTTGACGGGGTGGATCTGACCATATGCGAGCAAGAATTT
Source organism: uncultured Lachnospiraceae bacterium (assembly GCA_910586405.1). Taxonomy (GTDB): domain Bacteria; phylum Bacillota; class Clostridia; order Lachnospirales; family Lachnospiraceae; genus COE1. Next base: position 9,489 of record CAJUII010000072.1, on the reverse strand, counting down.
GTTGCGATTATAGGACACTCTGGTTCAGGAAAGTCAACACTTATGAACATGCTCGGTTGTCTGGATGTGCCGACCACAGGATCATACAAACTGCATGGCATCGACGTATCAGACATGGATGATGATGAACTGTCAGATGTCCGCAACCGAGAAATTGGGTTTATCTTTCAAGGTTTTAATTTGATTCAGAATCTTACTGCTGTAGAGAATGTTACACTGCCGCTGATCTATCGCGGTGTAAGTAAGCGGGAGCGCGATGATCTGGCGCTAAGAGCGCTGGAAAAGGTAGGATTATCGCACCGACTGGACCATAAACCGGCACAAATGTCAGGTGGTCAGCAGCAGCGCGTTGCGATTGCGAGAGCGATTGCGCAGGCACCGCCGATCATACTAGCCGATGAGCCGACGGGAAATCTGGATTCTAATTCGACAACAGAGATCATGCAGATTTTGAGAGAGCTGCACAATGAGGGCAGAACCGTCATTTTGATAACGCATGACAATGAGATTGCGGAGCAGGCTGACCGGGTTATCAAGATACGAGATGGAAAGATTGTCTCAGATACGAGACAGAACCAGAATGTAAAACAAGAAAACATGGAGGACAAAGAAAATGAGTAAGGGAGAGAAAAAGACGCAGGCTGTGGAGGGAGGTCAAAAAACAGTTAGACGCAAAAAGAAAAAGTTGAAAATTATTATTCCAGTGGTGATCATCATTATGGTAGTATTCATTGCTGGCAAAGCACTATCAGGCGGTGGAACCACTGCAATTCCCGTCTACACACATCAGGTTTCCAAAGGTGACATTGACTCACAACTCAGTGTCAGCGGAAAGGTTATTACGGAGGAGTCTGTGACCTTCTTTGCGCCTGCCAATGCAAAGATTGAGGGAATAGAGGTGAGCAAGGGCGATGTTGTCAAGACAGGCGATGTGCTGCTGTGTTTTGATAAGGACGCAGTTGCTTATGCCAAGCAGCAGAGTGAGCTTGCAGGAAGGATCAGCTCTGCAGACTATCATTCCAATGTGCAGTACAATAATGAACAGAAGACAAAGCTTGCGCAGGCGGAAGCGGAGATTGCGGAATGTGAGCTTGCAGTGGATAACTATGAGCAGTACATCGAAGATCTGACCAATGGAATCACAGATATGACGGCACTGAAGAAATCAGATTTGTATGCAAAAATATACAGCATTGAGAAAGAAATGAATAATTATGATCTTGCGATGCAGTTTCCGGACGAAGACACGGATATCGAGATGTTATCCCGCAAGAAGGTTGAGAAGCAGAATGAACTCAACAAACTCAATGATGAGCTGAGCCTGCTTTCCGACTACAAGACAGACTATGGCTGGGAGGATCTTCTCACACAGGCCAAAAAAGATCTGGCAGATTATCAGGAGCGTCTCTCTGAGGCAAAGAGTGATAAAGCAGGTGCTGAGGCGGCAGTAGTCAATGGCAATAAGCTTGCAGGTTACGAATTGAACAAGGAAAAGTCCGAGTTGGAGAGCGCCGATGCCGAAAAGAAATATGAAGCTGCATTGAATGGTGTTGTGGCAGGATTTAACGGTGTCATTTCTGAACTGAGCGTTGTGGAGGGCGCAACCATACAGGAAGGAACACAACTCATGGTTCTCGACAGCATAGACAAAGTCTGCGTTGAATTTCAGGCTTCTAAATATGCGTTGGAAACTTTAGAGATCGGACAGTCCGCGGAGATTATCATATCTGGTAAAAACTATACTGGAACAGTTTCTAAAATTAATCATATTGCAGAGGAAAACGCATCTGGCACGGCGACCGTTGCAGCGAGGATACATATTGAGAATCCCGATGAAAATATTTTTCTGGGTCTTGATGCAAAACTTAAAATATTGACGGCAAGTGAGAAAGGCGTACTACAGGTTCCGGTCGAGGCAGTCAATGTGGACAGTCAGGGCGAGTTCTGTTATCTGATTGAAAATGGCATGCTTGTCAAGAGATATGTCACAACTGGAATCTCTTCGGAAAACTATATACAGATTTTGGATGGTCTTTCAGAGAATCAGGAGATTGTCACCACCGCAGTGTACGGGATGGGGCTCGATGAAGGAATGGCAGTGACTGGTATGCCGATGTCTGGTCTGAGCGGCGCAGGAGTAGAAGGCACAGCTCCAGACAGTGAAAACATGGATGTAAATGACACGCAGGTACAGGAGGACGGATCTGCATCACAGGACCATACGGAGGATGAAACAGACAATGGCTAGGATGATTGAATATGTAAAAATAGCCCTGATGAACATCCGCAGTAACAAGGCGCGGTCTTTTCTGACCATGCTTGGTATCATCATTGGTATTTCATCTGTTATTCTGATCGTATCGGCGGGAAATGGCTTTAAGGTCGGCATCAGTGGACAGCTTGACGCACTGGTCGGCGGATTTATTCAGATTTATGCGGATGTTCCATCGGATGAGGCGGACGTCATTCAGTTTAATGATGATGACATTGACGCGATTTATGAGAAGGTGCCGCATGTAAAGGGGGCAACAGATATTTGGCAGATGGGTGCAAACGGAAGTGCGCAGACCACAAAAGGAACATTCACCGTAGCGCCAACATTCGGAAACGAGTCTCTACAGTTTTATAACAGTTCACCAATTGCAAGAGGACGGTATTTTAATAAAATTGAGAGTCAGAGCGGTGCTAAGGTGTGTGTCATCAACGAGCGTGGCGCAAAGAAGCTTTTTGGTACGACGGATGTTGTTGGGCTGGACCTCAGCATGAGCATGTGGGGTATTACAGAGGACTTTACGATAGTGGGAGTCAAGAAAGACGATGACTCCCTCGCAAAACAGATGACAATGGGCAGCTACGGCGATGTGTCGATGGAAATACCAATTACGCTGCTCGAAGAGCTATATGGATACTATACAGAAGAATTTAGCTCGTTTATTGTTTTTGCAGATTCTTCTGAGTATGTCACGGATATTTCAAGACAGGTGCAAAGCCTGCTTGAAGCAAGATACAATGTCCGCGGAAAAGAATATATACAGAGTATGGATATGGCAAGTCAGGTCGGTATGATCAGTGATATCTTAAACTATGTCACGATATTTATCATGCTTGTGGCAGGTATTGCGCTGATTGTTGGCGGTATCGGCGTCATGAACATCATGCTTGTGTCGGTGACGGAGCGGACGAAGGAGATCGGGATTCGTAAGGCACTTGGCGCAAAGACGGGATCCATTTTATTTCAGTTTTTGATGGAGGCGGTAATTATTACATTGATTGGCGGATTTGTCGGGATTGTGCTCGGTATTTTGGGCGCCAAGGGAATTTGCGGACTGGCTTCAAGTATGGGAATGGGCAGTATGGAGGCTGTGATCGATCCCAAAGTCATTATAGCCGCAACTGGATTTTCTTCTTTGATCGGTATCTTTTTTGGTATCTATCCCGCCAAAAAGGCAGCCAAACTCAGTCCAATCGAAGCGCTTCGGCACGAGTAGATGGAAGATAACAAAAGATTAAATTTACATAATGTCTTGCACTTTGACTGCTTTTTGGTATACTGTATAAGAAAGTGCATAGTGATAGAAGCACCTGTATCATTGCAATGCAGGTGCTTCTATGTGCGCACGGACGCAGAAAGGGCAGGAGATTATAATGGAAATGGAATTTGATGTCAAGGTGACAGCAGGTGTGTTGTATGATTATCTTTTGTATCACACCTATACCAGTTTTTCAGGAATGATTGCCACGCTGATAGGCACAATCCTGATCATGGTATTTTTCTCGACAATGTATATCATTTACCTGATCGCAGGCGTTGTGCTGATTGCCTATCTTCCAGGCGCGTTGTTTTTGCGGGCAATGCGTCAGGTGCAGAATACACCTGCATTCAAAAAGCCGCTTCACTACAAAATGACAGATGAAGGAATCACTGTATCTCAGGATGAGAACGAGGAGAATCAGAGCTGGGACAGTTGTGTGAAGGCAGTCTCTACAGGAACAAGCATCATTCTCTACACATCGAGGACAGCCGCTTCTATTTTTCCGAAAAAGGATTTAGGAGATCAGAAGGAAGCGCTGATACAAATGATATCGACACATATGCCGCCCAAAAAAGTCAAGATACGTTTTTAGGAGGGCAGACAGGATGAGTCATAAAATATCGGACAAAACAATGAACATAGAAATGGATATAGAAACAAACAGCCCCAAGGAAACCTTTGAGGCGGGCAGAACCCTAGGATTGACAGCCCGACCAGGCGAAATCTATACGCTTAATGGAGAGCTTGGTGTGGGTAAGACGGTGTTTACCCAGGGCATTGCAGCAGGGCTTGGCATTGCAGAACATGTCAACAGTCCCACCTTTACGATTGTGCAGGTATATGACAGCGGCAGACTGCCATTCTATCACTTTGATGTATATCGAATCGGTGATATCGAGGAGATGGATGAGATTGGTTATGAAGATTATTTTTATGGCAATGGGCTGTGCATCGTTGAGTGGGCAGAGCGCATCAGGGAACTGATACCGGCAGAGGCCAGGCAGATCACCATAGAGAAGAATCTTGAGAAAGGCTTTGCATATCGAAGGATTCGTATTGAAAGGCAGCAGTGATTGAGTCGCGGCAGAGCTGCGACATGGAGGTTTGTAAGAAAAGAGGAAATGAAACATGAAAATTCTTGGATTAGACAGTTCCGGACTGGTGGCATCGGCAGCAGTCGTGGAGGATGATGCCACACTTGCAGAGTACACTGTCAATTATAAAAAGACGCATTCCCAGACATTGCTTCCCATGCTGGATGAGATAAAACGTATGACAGAGCTCGACCTGCATACTTTGGATGCCATAGCGATTGCGGCGGGACCGGGGTCGTTCACAGGGCTGCGCATCGGCTCTGCGACAGCAAAAGGGCTGGGATTTGCATTGGATATTCCTATTATTCCAGTGCCTACGGTGGATGCGCTTGCCTATAATCTCTATGGGTGTGGTGCATTGATCTGTCCCTTGATGGACGCGCGCAGAAACCAGGTCTACACAGGATTGTATGAATTTCAAAAACGGGCAGAGGAAGGCGCGGGATATGAACTGTCCACGATAGAAAAACAGTGTGCAGTTTCGCTTTCTGAGATTATAGATAAAATCAATGACTTGTCTTGCAAAATGGATAAAGAAGTTGTGTTTTTAGGAGATGGCGTGGCAGTGTATCAGGAACAGATCACAGCGCTCATCAAGGTTCGATACAGCTTTGCACCCTTGTGCTGCAATCGTCAGCGGGCTTCCTGTGTGGCAGCGCTTGGCAGAGAACTATACAACAAAGGAGTGTGGGAGACCGCAGCAGATCATGCGCCCGATTATCTCAGACTTTCACAGGCAGAGCGAGAGCGGGCAGAGCAGGCAGCAAAGCGTTATCATATACGGGAAATCCAGCAAGAGGATTTGGAGGAAGTGACAGCGTTGGAGGCATCCTGTTTTTCTATGCCGTGGAAGTACAAAGACTTTGAGGAGACACTCACCAATCCTAATAGAGTGTATCTCATTGCGGAAGCGGACGCCCTCGATGCCAAAGAGCGGATTTTAGGAGGCTGTATGATCACAAATATCGCCGGAGAGGGCGACATCTCCAATGTGGCAGTCCATGAGAAATACAGAGATAAAAAAATTGCGACAGCGCTTCTGGAGGCGCTTCTAAAGCTTGGCAGAGAGCGCTATGGAATTACTGCGTTCACACTTGAGGTGCGCAGCCAAAATACACCAGCGCGAAAGCTATATGAGAAGCTTGGATTTATCTCAAAAGGGGTTCGGCCCAATTTTTATGAAAATCCAAAGGACGACGCAGTGATTTTATGGAAAGAGTAAAGAAAATGGAATCAAAAAGAAAATATAGTGAAAGAGGTGATTCTTATATTAGATATATGTTTATTAGGGACAGGCGGAATGATGCCCCTGCCCTATCGCTGGCTCACGTCACTCATGGCGCGTTACAATGGTACAAGTGTTCTTATTGACTGTGGGGAGGGAACCCAGATTGCAATGAAAGAAAAAGGGTGGAGTCCTAAACCGATTGACATCATGTGCTTTACACATTATCATGCTGATCATATATCAGGGCTACCCGGAATGCTTTTGACGATGGGGAATGCAGAGAAAACCACGCCCCTTGTTATGATTGGACCCAAAGGGCTTTCGAGAGTGGTCAACGCCCTTCGTGTTGTCGCACCAGAGCTTCCGTTTGAGATTGAATATGTGGAAATTACGGAGTCAGAGCAGCATTTTGCGTTTGATGGATTCCAAATTGAAGCGTTTCGTGTGAATCATAATGTGCTTTGCTATGGGTACACGATCATCGTTGACAGAAAAGGAAAATTTCAGTTGGATAAGGCAATGGCACTGGGGCTTGACAGAAAGTACTGGAACCGGCTTCAAAAAGGGGAGACTATTGAGCTTGAGACAGGTACATACACGCCGGATATGGTGATGGGAGCGCCCAGAAAGGGACTCAAGGTGACATATTGTACCGATTCAAGACCAACGGAGAGTATAATCAAAAATGCGAAAAATGCCGATTTATTTATATGTGAAGGAATGTATGGAGAACCTGACAAAAAGGAGAAAGCCAAGGAGTACAAACACATGACCTTCTACGAGGCAGCGGCAATGGCAAAGGAGGCGAATGTGGCAAAATTGTGGCTGACACACTACTCGCCCTCCCTCACAAGGCCAGAAGAATATAAGAGAGAGGTGCAAGCAGTATTTCCACAGACATATATTGCAAAGGATGGATGGAGCGAAGCGCTTCTATTTGAGGATGAAGAAGGATAAAACCAACAATAAAGGGGGAAATGATATGAGTAAAGTGAAAACAGCGGTCATTATTGTCATTTTGGTGGCATTGGTGGGAGGATATTATTTTTATCTGACAAACGTTGGAAAAGACGAAGATGAAACCATTGTTACGGCTGTTCAGGACGTTTTGCTAAGAAATCTTGATAATGATTATCCGCCGACACCAAGGGAAGTGATGAAGTATTATAGCGACATTACGAAATGTCTGTACAATGAGACATACACAGAAGATCAACTTGAGCAGATGGCAGATAAGCTCCTAGCGTTGTATGATGAGGAGCTTGCAGCAAACAATCCCAGAGATCAATATCTGATCAGTTTGAAAAATGAGGTTCAGGAGTTTGCCAATAATGGATATACTATTGAGAACTACACGACATCAAAAAGCACAGATGTTGAGGAGTATACCTATGAAGGACGGAAGTGTGCAAAAATGTATTGTACATATTCTGTGAAGAGCGGTGCTGAGTACAAGACCTCAAAGCAGATATTTATTTTGAGAAAAGAGACAGAGACAGGACACTGGAAAATCTTTGGATTTGAACTTGACAATCCAGAATAATAAGTTATAGAAGACTGGAAAGGCATGGCTGAATGATGGAAATGACAAAAAAGAAAGACATACTCATATTGGCGATAGAAAGCTCCTGCGATGAGACGGCTGCTGCGGTTGTCAAAAACGGACGGGATGTTCTGTCCAATATCATCTCCTCCCAGATTGAACTGCATACATTGTATGGTGGGGTGGTGCCAGAAATTGCATCAAGAAAGCACATAGAAAAAATTAACCAAGTCATAGAAGAAGCATTGCGTGAAGCCAATGTAACTTTGGAGGAAGTTACTGCGATTGCAGTGACATATGGTCCTGGTCTGGTTGGTGCACTGCTAGTTGGCGTGTCAGCAGCTAAGGCACTCAGTTTTGCAGCGGGAAAACCTCTGATTGGCGTGCATCATATTGAGGGACATATCAGCGCGAATTATATAGAGAACAAGACACTGGAACCGCCGTTTGTCTGCTTGGTCGTATCTGGTGGACACACGCATCTAGTCGTTGTAAAGGATTATGGTACTTATGAGATTCTGGGATTCACAAGAGACGATGCAGCGGGGGAAGCTTTTGACAAAGTAGCTCGCGCGATCGGTCTTGGCTATCCTGGAGGACCAAAGATTGACAAGCTATCGAGAGAGGGAAATCCCGATGCAATTAAATTTCCTAGGGCAAAGGTGGATGGTTCATGCTATGATTTCAGCTTCAGCGGTTTGAAATCAGCGGTGTTAAATTACCTAAATTCCTGTGAAATGAAAGGAATTGAAATCAATAAGGCAGATGTGGCAGCCTCCTTTCAAAAAGCAGTGGTAGATGTGCTTGTGGAACATTCACTAAATGCAGTGGAGGAGTACGGATTTGATAAGTTTGCGATAGCAGGCGGTGTAGCGTCAAATGCTACACTTCGCGCAGCATTTGAGACAGAATGTGGAAAGCGGAGGATTGCATTTTATCATCCATCACCTATTTTATGTACAGACAATGCTGCAATGATTGGTGTAGCTGGATACTATGAGTATTTGAGAGGGACAAGAAGTGGTTACGACTTGAATGCAGTCCCAAATCTCAAATTAGGTGAGCGGTGAACAATTTAGATACAGATTGAAAAGGATGAGTGCTATGAGGACAACAGCGATTGTGTTGGCAGCGGGGCAGGGGAAAAGAATGGGGAGTGTTGTGCACAAACAATATTTACTTCTCAGAGATAAACCAGTAATATATTACGCACTAAAAGCGTTTGAGGACAGTAGAATTGATGATATAGTACTTGTAGTGGGAGCTGGTGAAGAGACATTTTGCAGAAATGAGATTCTTGACAGATATGGATTTCGTAAGATAAAAGCTATCGTGGAGGGTGGGAGAGAGCGCTATCATTCTGTGGAAAATGGTATCCAGGCGATTTGTTGGAGCTGTGATTACATTTTGATCCACGATGGAGCAAGACCGTTTGTAGATGACGAGATTATAGACAGAGCCATTGCGGAAGTACAACGATCGAAGGCATGCGTGGTTGCTATGCCTGTCAAAGATACCATAAAAATTGCGGATGAAATGGGTTATGTATTGGACACGCCAGCGCGTTCACTTGTCTGGCAGGTACAGACACCTCAAGTTTTTGACAGGGAACTCATCGCTGAGGCTTATGAGAAATTACTGACAGAAGAAGAAAAAATGACAGAAGCCGGAATGAAAGTGACAGATGATGCGATGGTAGTAGAATATTTTATGAAAATACCGGTTAAACTAATTCAGGGTTCTTATAAAAATATTAAAATAACAACACCAGAGGACTTGAAGATCGCTGAAATATTCCTTGATTAGAGACTTTTGTAAAAAAATGTAAAAAATATTAAAAAAGGTGTTGACAACAACCAATATGCGTGATAAGATAAAACACGTCGCTGAGGTAAACTGCTCAGAACAACGGACAAGATGTAAATCTTTCTAAGAAAACAATTAAAAAATTAATAAAAAGTTGTTGACAAAGTAAAGACGATTTGATATAATAACTCTTGCGTTGCAGATAAGAGTAGCGGCGAAAAGCAAATATAGAATATGGAGAGGTATCGAAGTGGTCATAACGAGGCGGTCTTGAAAACCGTTTGT
>CAJUII010000071.1 GCA_910586405.1 uncultured Lachnospiraceae bacterium | reverse complement strand
GGGTGATAAACGACGGAGGGTCTGCGTTTGTGTAGCTGCCCTTTATAAGTGGCGTTGAAGTTTGGGTCTCACGCAATGTGTGCCGTTGAACCGTGTCAGGACAGGAATGTAGCAGCACTAAGGCGGATTTCATATGTGCCGTGAGGGTGCCTGGCGGAGTTAACTGTAGAGGTAACGTACATGGGCATAGGATTCGAAGCCGTTTGCACGATAAAAAAATGGTTACTTTTAAGAGGAGTCGTGAAGAGGAAAAATTATGAAAAGAAACAAGATGAAAAAGAAAGGAATTGCCTTACTGCTGGCTTTGACGATGGCAGCAGCAGCGATGACAGGCTGCGGTGACAAAAAGGATCCAGAACCTGTGAAAGAGCTTGACTTTGCAGATATTGCAGGAGATACATCAAATGATACGGATGACACACCGGAGGTGCCGGATGTGGAGGAGTCTTCCACCGAACAGGCGGAAGAGGAAACTAGAGAGGGAATGTACCGCAGTGAGATCACGAATGAGTGGATTGACGAGAGCTTGAAGAATCAGCGCCCGATTGCGGTAATGGTGGATAATGAAAAAACAGCGCTGCCGCATTTTGGTCTCACGGAGGCAGATGTGGTATATGAGCTTATGAATAGTACTGCAAACGGCAGAATTACTCGTCTTATGGCAGTTGTCAAGGACTGGGGAAAGATTGAGCAGTTTGGCAGTATCCGCAGTACCAGAGATACAAATATCATGCTTGCAGCAGAGTGGAATGCAGTGCTGTGTCATGACGGAGGTCCGTTCTATATTGACAAGTGGATTGCAAAGGATTATTCGGCAAATTTCAGCGGCGGATTTTCCCGTGTGAACAATGGAAAGTCGAGAGAATTTACAGAATACATCTGTGCAGGGGATCTCGATAAGAAATTCGCCAATTCAAAATATTCAACGGAGTACAATGAATTTTATCCGGGACAGCATTATATCTTTTCGAACTCAGCGGTCGATCTGACCACGATGGGCGATACGATGGACTGCACCGAGATTGAGCTGCCTTTTCCACACAACAGCTCAAAACTTCAGTACAATGAGTCAACAGGGACGTATGATTATTATGAGTATGGCAGTGCACATACAGACCCGCAGCACGGCAATGCGCAGCTTACTTTTAAGAATCTGCTGATTCAGGACACGACATTTTCTCAGCATGACAGCAATGGTTATCTGATTTACAATGCGATTGGTTCTGGTCGTGATGCATACTACATTACAGAGGGCAAGGCAGTTGAGGTGACATGGATTAAGGCAGGAGAGAGTGAGCCGACAATTTATCTGAATAAACAGACTGGTGAGCAGATTGAGATGAACACCGGCAAGACATATGTGGCACTTGTTCCGTCAGATTCATGGAATGATGTCGTTATAAAATAAAATCATAAGGCGTAGGAAACCGTTATTTACGGTGCCTGCGCCTTTGTTTTACGGCTATGCGAAATGCATAACCTTGGCTTTTGTCCTCCGTCAGACGAAAAGTCAGATTTTAAAAGGCTCGAAAAATGTTCGGTAAATTAACTAAAAACAAGTTACGAAATTTTGCGAAAATTCCGATAGCAATTTTTTCCATAACAAGCTATAATGAATTTATCAAATAAAATCGGATGGAGGTTATAGGTTATGGAAAAGAAACGAGTGACTGCCGGCGTGCTGGCACTGTTGATGGTATTTATGACAGTTGTGTCAGTTTTGACACCGGGCATGACAGCGCAGGCAGCTGGAACAACACTGATTGTCCACTATGGCGGAAGGGCAGACAACAGCTATGAAGGGTGGAACCTGTGGATCTGGGAAGAAGGAAGGGAAGGACAGCAGGTTGATTTTACTGATGAGGATACGTTCGGTAAAGTGGCTGTGTACCAGACCAACAGGAAACCGTCAAGCATCGGATTTATCCTGCGCTTAAACCAGTGGGAGGACAAGGATATGGGCGATGACAGATTTGTCACAGTGGACGGAGAGACCGTCGAAATCTGGGTGACGAGCGGCGAGGCAGAATTTGCAACAACAGCGCCTGACGGGGCAGAGACTTATGATCTTGCAGCACTTGAGGAAGCCCGCCTGAATGTGTACAATGAGGAGGGCGCCGCCAAGATCAATGTCCACTATTACAATTTTGACCAAAAATATAGTACCGACAACGTGGAGGCATATGCATGGGCGGGAAGCGAAGTCGGCGGAAATTATCCGATGGCGGAAAAAGATGCGTTCGGTGCGCTTTTCAAGATCGGGCTGCTGCCCAAAGAGGGTGTAAAGACTGCGGGTGTCCGCGTGATACAGGATGGCGATGCAGACGCAGCACTCGACTATGAGATTGATCTTACCAAGGCTACGGACAATACAATTGATGTATACATAGTGGAAGGAAATCCTACGCTGTGGTACAATGAGGAGGAGGCTGTGTTTCAGCCGGTGATTGCGGAGGCATATTTCTCAGAGACGACAAGCAAGGAAATTTATGCATATCTGTCGCGCGCGCCAAAGAATACATCAGCTTTGGCGGCACAGTTGAAAATTACAGATGCAGAGGGAACGGAGTACAAAGTGGCTTCGGCAGAGAGCGAGGACGGCAGAGCAGTTCTGCTGACATTGGAGGAGGCGTTGGAATTGTCAAAGACGTATGACATATCTATGGAAGGATATGAGGGAACAACCATATCCATGAACAAAATTATAGGCTCAAGCTATTTTGATGAAGCATTTGCCTATGAGGGAGATGACCTTGGTGCAGCGTACACCAAAGAAAAGACAGGCTTTAAGGTATGGGCGCCCACCGCGTCAGAGGTTTCTTTGAACCTGTATGAGCAGGGAGACGGCGATAATCTGATTGAAACCCTTCCTATGACATTGGGTGAGAAGGGGGTATGGAGCTGTGAGAAGCAGGGAGACTTAAACGGCGTATACTATACATACTCGATTAAGATTGGAAATAAGACAAACGAGGCCGTGGACCTCTATGCGAGAACGACGGGGGTCAATGGTGACAGAGGCATGGTGGTTGATCTGAGCGCGACCAATCCAGAAGGATTTGAGGAAGATGTAAGACCAGCTTTTGAGAATCCGACGGACGCCGTGATCTATGAGATTCATGTGCGCGACCTCTCGTCCGATGCGTCGTCTGGTATCAGCAATACGGGCAAGTTTCTTGGATTTACAGAGACAGGCACGACAAACCCAGACGGTCTTGCGACAGGAATAGACCACATCAAGGATTTGGGTGTCACACATGTGCAGATTCTGCCCAGTTATGATTATGCGACAGTCGATGAGACAAAGCTGGATACACCGCAGTTTAACTGGGGATATGACCCGAAGAACTACAATGTGCCGGAGGGGTCTTACAGCACAGATCCTTATCACGGGGAAGTGCGCATCAATGAAATGAAACAGATGATTCAGGCATTTCATGAGAATGGTATCCGTGTGAATATGGACGTCGTGTATAATCATACTTTTAATATAGAAAATTCATGGTATCAAAAAACAGTGCCAGATTATTTTTACAGAAAAGTAGGTGAGAATTATTCCAATGCATCCGGCTGTGGAAACGAGACGGCTTCTGACCGCGCCATGGTCCGCAAATATATCGTGGATTCGGTTGTTTACTGGGCGAAGGAGTACCACATTGACGGCTTCCGCTTTGATTTGATGGCAGTGCATGACATTGAGACAATGAATGCTGTGCGGGCAGCACTTGACGAGATTGATCCGTCGATTATGGTGTACGGTGAAGGTTGGACTGGCGGGGATTGTGCAATCCCATCTTCTCAGCAGGCTCTGAAGGCAAACATGGCGAAGATTGACAGGGTTGGCGCATTCAGCGATGACATACGGGACGGAATCAAGGGAAGCGTGTTTGACGCGCAGGATAAGGGATTTATCAGCGGCAAGGATGGCATGGAGGAGAGCGTGAAGTTTGGCATTGTCGGCGCGACACCGCATCCTCAGGTAATGACTTTCAAAAATGACAAGGGCAGCAGGAGCTGGGCAGCACAGCCGGGACAGAGCATCAATTACGTATCCTGTCATGACAATCTGACATTCTGGGATAAGCTTGCAATCTCAAATGCAGATGACAGTGAGGAGACGCGCATTCAGATGAATAAGCTCGGAAGTGCAATCATTCTCACCTCACAGGGTGTACCCTTCTTCCAAGCAGGGGAAGAGCTGCTAAGAAGCAAGCCTTCGGCAACCGTGGAGGGCGGTTTTGACGAGAACAGCTACACTTCGCCGGATTCCACCAACAGCATCAAGTGGGCGGAGAAGGCAAAGGTTCTCGATACATATGATTATTACAAGGGGCTGATCGCATTCCGCAAAGCGCACAGTGCACTCCGCATGACAACTGCGGCAGATATTCAGAGTAATCTGGTATTTATGAGCGGACTCGATGCCAATGTGATCGGATATACGATTGCAAACAATGCAAACAGTGACACGGCAGAGAAGATTACAGTTTTGTTGAACGGAAATAAGAATGCTGTAGAGGTGGCACTGCCGGCGGGAACATGGGAAATCTGTGTCAACGACAAGACAGCAGGCACAGCATCTGTAGGAACTGCACAGGGAACTGTATCTGTGCCGGGCATCTCAGCAATGGTGCTCGTGCAGGGAGATGACACGATTGTGAAGGCGGAGACAAAGACTGAGACGGAGAATGATACAACTGCAAATGCCAGCACAGAGAGTGCAGAAGCATCAGGAAATACAGAATCCGCACAGAGTGCATCAGGAAATATGCCGCTGATCATTGGCGGAATCGTTGCGGCAGCGGCAGCAGTCGCAGCAGGAATCTTTATAAAGAAGCGTAAGAAATAAGATATCGGAACAGCAATAAAATGAGTGCGCGCCGAGCATCTGTCAGCCTTTGCTGACATGCTTTCGTTAGAAAATTCATAGACTTTGCTGCCTGATTATGCTATACTAAAGTTGATACAACATTGTGTTTCATAACAGGGAGGTGATTCGATATGCCTAGTGCCGCCGATATTGTAAGAGATTCAATAAACGAATTTTCAAGAATTCAGGACTGGATGGAATTATGCAAAGAAAATAGTCCTGAAACATATCATGCAATGCATAAAAGATATATTGAATTGAAAGTAACGTTAACAAGTTTGGGCGTTAACATTACAGAGCTTGACAGGATCAAAGAATAGAATGAATAGCAAAGTCAAACAGAGAAGATTAAAAAGGGTGCAAGATCTATAATAGCACCCTTTTTTTGCGTTTGTTGTGGCGTTCTCTTAGAATTTTATGTACAAAATCAGAAAAAAACGGTATACTGTAGTCATAGAATCTAAAAAGAGAAAGCGAGGGTATTACAATGCATTACGACGTGATCATAATAGGGGCAGGTCCGGGTGGAATTTTTACGGCGTATGAGATGCTGCAACAGAAAAAAGAGATAAAAATCGCAGTGTTCGAGGCAGGGCATTCGCTTGACAGGCGGCGCTGCCCGATTGACGGAGAGCAGGTAAAGAGCTGTATCAAGTGCAAGAGCTGTTCGATCATGAGCGGGTTTGGCGGTGCAGGCGCTTTCTCTGACGGAAAGTACAATATCACCAATGATTTTGGCGGAACTTTGTATGAATATATCGGCAAGGCAAAGGCAATCGAGCTGATGCAGTATGTGGATCAGATCAATATGAAATACGGCGGTGAGGGCACAAAGATGTACTCCACAGCAGGCACGCACCTGAAAAAGCTCTGTCTGCAAAATAAGCTGAATCTGCTCGACGCCTCCGTTCGTCATCTGGGTACGGATATCAACTATATAGTGCTGGAAAATCTGTATACAGAGATGAAGGATAAAATTGACTTTTATTTCGATACACCTGTCACAGATGTGGAAGTGACAGAGAGCGGGTTTCGCGTGTGCTGCGGTGCAGCGTGCTATGAATGTGACAAGTGTGTCATTTCTGTCGGTAGAAGCGGAAGCAAATGGATGGAGGGTATCTGCTCGAAGCTGGCGATTCCCACGAAGTCAAACCGGGTGGATATCGGCGTGCGCGTAGAGCTTCCAGCAGTTATTTTTTCACATCTGACAGATGAGTTATACGAGAGTAAGATCGTATATCGGACGGAAAAATTTGAGGACAGGGTGCGGACCTTCTGCATGAATCCCAAAGGGATTGTCGTCAATGAAAACACAAACGGCATTGTCACCGTAAATGGGCACAGTTATGAGGGCGCCGACAAACAAACAGAAAATACAAACTTTGCACTGCTGGTGGCAAAGCATTTCTCAGAGCCATTTAAGGACAGCAACGGTTATGGCGAGAGCATCGCCAGATTGTCCAATATGCTGGGCGGCGGCGTGATCGTGCAGCGTTTTGGCGACTTGGTGCGCGGCAGGCGCAGCAATGCAAAGCGCATTGAGGAGGGGTTAGTGGCACCGACGCTTGCGGCGACTCCCGGCGATCTGAGTCTGGTGCTGCCCAAGCGGATTCTGGACGGCATCATAGAGATGATCTATGCGCTTGATAAGATTGCACCCGGCACAGCCAATGATGACACGCTGCTGTACGGCGTGGAAGTCAAGTTTTATAACATGGAGGTCGATATCGACGAGAATCTTGAGACGCGGTATCCGGGACTGTATGTGATCGGTGACGGAAGCGGCGTGACGCATTCGCTGTCGCACGCCTCCGCCAGCGGGGTATACGTGGCGCGGCGAATTTTAGAGCGTGCTTAGCGCTGAAAGCGGAAGAAGGAAATAGAAAAAGATGAAAAAAACAAAAATTACAATGTTGGTACTGTTATGCATACTTGCGGTGGGACTGTGCGGCGTACTGGTGTACGGCATGGGAGGACAGAACCTTTATGGGACAAAGTATGTCAACAGTGCTTCTCAACTGGTTATGGAAAAAGAGATTTCGCTGGACGGAGTTGACCGCATTTGCGTCACGTATGATATGAACAATAATGATATCCGCATCAGTGAAGCGGAAGGTGATATGCTCACAGTAAAAGAATACAATACAGAGGAACTTGCTGAGGATGAAATCTCTACCGTGGAAGTAGACGGAAGCCGTCTTGAAGTCAAGGGGAAGAAAAGAAACAGAACTAATTATGTGTATTTTGGGACGTATTATGACGAGCATATGGGTAATTATACAGAAATTGGTCTGCCCTCCTCCTACAGAGGAGAGCTGGTGTTTTTGACTTCGAGCGGTGACATTTCTTCCAAGATGGATATTGCCATCGGGAAGACGTTCAAGGCAGCGACGAGCAGCGGCGATGTGTGCATACCCAATATTACAGCCCAGGATGTGTCAATTGAGTGCAGCAGCGGTGACGTACAACTTGACAAGGTCAGCACAGAACTTGGTGAAGCTGCAGGGGACATTGCGATCAAAACAACGAGCGGGGATATTGAAGCCGACCAGTTGACGGGGACAGTGAACCTTGCGACGAGCAGCGGCGAGATTGCGGTGCGCCAGATGACAGGTGATGCGGACCTCAGAACAGCCAGCGGCAGCATTGAGTCTGAGACCATTCTGGGAAATGCGCTGGTGGCAGTGACAAGCGGCGATGTCAGTATCCAGTGCATTGAGGGAGATGTCACAGCAGATTCTTCAAGCGGCGCCGTTCAAATCTATGAGGGAAGCGGCAAACGAACAGTCAGGACTACATCAGGAGAAATTGTCTTAGAGCAGTTGACAGATGTGTGGGAGGTCAAAGCGTCCAGCGGGGCAGTCACGATCAAGGCGCAGGAGGGAAGCGGCAGCATCTGTACTACGAGCGGCGATATCAAGGTGGACTTGGGCAGGCTTACAGGAAACCTTACGCTTGAGAGCAGCAGCGGCTTGGCGGAAATCAGGATATCCGACGACAATGCATTTGATTTCAAGGCGGTGACGAGCAGCGGCGATATTGATACGTTTTTTGATGACGAACTTGTTTTTTCCCAAAAAAGAAACAGTGCCGAAGGCGCCTACAAAACGAGTGAAACAGGCAGCCGAATCGTGGTGCGCACGACCAGCGGCGATGTGCGTGTAATCAATTAAATTTCTACTTTATCCGGTGGGGAAAGTGTGCTATAATCAATACCGTGGCTTATATGATATGCGGCAGTCGCCGCACGATACAGAAAGGATATAGGTATTGAGAATGTACATAACATGCTTGGATTTAGAAGGTGTATTGGTTCCGGAAATCTGGATTGCGTTTGCAGAGGCAAGCGGGATTCCCGAGCTGAAGCGGACGACGAGAGACGAGCCAGATTACAATAAATTGATGACTTGGCGTCTTGGCGTGTTGAAAGAGCATGGACTTGGCTTGAAGGAGATACAGGAAACGATCGCAACGATCGACCCGATTCCGGGCGCAAAGGAGTTTCTCGACGAGCTTCGCTCGATCACGCAGGTCATCATTATCAGCGACACCTTTGCGCAGTTTGCGACGCCCCTCATGAAGAAGCTTGGCTGGCCCACCATCTTCTGCAATTCGCTTGAAGTGGCAGAGGACGGTGAGATCACAGGATTTAAGATGCGCTGTGAGCAGTCAAAACTCACGACGGTACGCGCGCTTCAGTCCATCGGTTACGAGACGATTGCCAGCGGTGACAGCTACAATGACCTTGGCATGATCAAGGCGAGCAAGGCGGGCTTTTTGTTCAAGAGCACAGACAAGATTAAGGCAGACAACCCGGAGCTTGCGGCGTATGAGACGTATGATGACTTGATGGCGGCAGTCAGGAGGGCGATGGTGTAAAGAACGCATAAGGTATTGACAGAGACGTTTGCATTCAAAGCAGGCGTCTTTTTATGCACACGGGCGTCCAAAGGAACAATGTCAGCAGAAGCTGACGGACGCCCGGCGCGGGAGTAGGGAGAAGGTCATTCCCGTACTCGATTGCACACGGGCACCCCAAGGAAGCATGTCAGCAGAAGCTGACGGACGCGGAAAGGAAACAATATGGAAGTAAAATTTTATGAAAATACAGAAGATGCGCTGTTCAAGTTTGCAGTAATCCTGACAATGACACCAGAGGGAAACTATGTATTCTGCAAGCATAGGCAAAGAGAGACGCTCGAAGTTCCAGGCGGTCACAGGGAGCCGGGAGAAGCAATCTTAGATACTGCAAGGAGAGAGCTGTATGAAGAGACTGGAGCAGTCGAGTTTGACATTCAGCCTGTTTGTGTGTATTCTGTGACAGCAGAATGGAACTTTGATGGGCAGGAGACATTTGGCATGTTGTATATTGCTGAGGTCAGAAAGTTCGAGGATGAACTTCACAATGAGATTGAAAAAATTGTCATCACAAAGGAATTGCCGACTACATGGACGTATCCAGATATTCAGCCTAAGCTGATTGAGGAAGCGTGGAGGAGAGGTTTTTATCGTCTTGGCGTTCGTTGAAAATATTGGCGATTCATGGTATATTGTATGGAGTACAAGTTGTTATAGGGCGTATTTTGATAGGAGGGCATAAGATGATCGAAAACGAATCTGCTGAAAATTATCTGGAGACGATCCTGATCCTGAGCAGGAGGCTTCCCGTTGTGCGTTCCGTAGATATCGCGAACGAGCTTGGCTTCAAGAAATCGAGTGTCAGTATTGCGATGAAAAATCTCCGGGAGAAGAATCATATCACGGTTACAGATGCGGGGTTTATCTATCTGACGGATTCTGGAAAAGATATTGCGGAGCTGATTTATGAGCGGCACGAGTTTGTGTCGGAATGGTTGATAAAGCTGGGAGTCCCTAAGGATATTGCCATCGAGGATGCCTGCAAAATAGAACATATCCTCAGCAAAGAAAGCTACGAGGCGATCAAGCTATTTGTCAAACAGCATTTATAAGAAAGAACATCCTTCTTCTATTCTGTGAAAATGTACGAAAAGCTTTTAATTTTTACATTAAAATTCATTATTTTCAACAAAAATCTTGCTTTATTGTTCAAAGTATACTAAAATGAAAATAGATTTTTAGTTGTAGGTAGTAATTTGTGTTGTATGACAACTCTGAGCATTTGCACACGGAAAGGCATGGAGCTGTTATGGAGTAGGAGGAATGTTCAGAATGGGTCAGAGGAAAAAAAGTTTAATCAGTGCGATCATGTGCCTGTGTGGCGTGGTTGCGGCAGTCACAGCAATAGGGATTGGTGGAAATTCCATTTTTTCAATTCAGTCAATCTCAAAAAATTCTTATGAGACGTATGAGGAGGCTGTGGATGAGGGCTACAAATCAGAAATAAAGTCGCAGGTGCAGAGTGCGATAGCGGTGATACAGAGTGAGTATGACAAATTTCAGGCAGGAGAAAAGACAGAGGAAGAGGCGCAGGAGGATGCGAAGGATGTTGTGCGTGCTATGCGGTACAGGGATGACCAGAGCGGATATTTCTGGATAGACAGCATGGATTATGTGCTGGTGGCGCATGCAGTGCTCACAGATCAGGAGGGAGATAACCGAAAGGATCTCAAAGATCAAAATGGCGTCATGATCACACAGTCCGTTGTAAATGTTTGCAACAGTGCGGATCAGGGCGGATACAATGAGTTTTATTTCACGAAGTCAGATGGTGTGACGGTCGCGCCAAAGATCGCGTACTCAGAGCTGTTTGCACCGTGGGGATGGGCAGTGTGTACTGGTAACTATGTCGATGAGATCAACGCGGCAAAGGAAGTAGTCAAAGCCGAGCTGGACAAGGAGTACATGAGTGTGCTGGTTCGTTCGAATGCAGTGTGCTTTTCTGCA
This sequence comes from uncultured Lachnospiraceae bacterium, assembly GCA_910586405.1. Lineage (GTDB taxonomy): Bacteria > Bacillota > Clostridia > Lachnospirales > Lachnospiraceae > COE1. The sequence continues at coordinate 5,835 of CAJUII010000071.1, read as the reverse complement.
ATCTTTATCTCGCTTGCAGTAGCGTATGCAGTCGGCAGACACATTGTGAATCCGCTTAAGAAGATTCAGGCGTTTGCGCAGAATTTATCAGAAGGAAATTTGACGACGAGCGTGGATGTCAAGACGAGGAACGAGGTCGGACAGACGGCAGATGCGCTGCGGGTTGCGCAGGAGAATATGCGTGGATTATTGCAGGGGATCACAGAGATTTCGAACAGCGTTGGCAGTGCGCTTGGGAATTTTGATAAATCCTTTAATAATATGAAGGAATCCATCACACAGGTTTCGATCGCCGTGGATTCGATCGCGGAAAATGTTACCAAACAGGCAGCATCCACAGATGAGGCGAGCGGCAATGTCGTCATGATGGCAGACCAGATCAACCAGACTGGCTCTGAGGTGACAAATCTGAACAGAAATGCAGATGAGATGAACCGAATCAGCGAACAGTCAATGGATACCTTGAAGCAGTTGATCAATGTCAGCAACAAGACGCGCGAGAGTATCTCTGCAATGGCGGAGCAGACTGCAAACACCAATAAGTCCGTGGAACAGATTCATGTCGCGGCGAATTTGATCAATGAAATTTCAGACCAGACAAGTCTGTTGGCTCTGAATGCAAGCATTGAGGCAGCGCGTGCAGGGGAGGCTGGAAGAGGTTTTTCTGTGGTGGCGGATGAGATTGCAAAGCTGGCAAACCAGTCCGGTGAATCCGTTGAGGAGATCAGCAAGACCGTGATCGAACTTCAGGGAAATGCGGCGAGGTCCGTCGCTGTGATGAAGGAGATCAACGAGGCTGTTGAGATTCAGGTGAACTCGCTGACAGAGACACAGCATATTATGGAGAAGCTGCATCAGGAGCTTGTAAACTGTTTTGCTTCGGTGCACTCCATTGATTCCATGACGCGGGAGATTGACAGTCAGAGAGAGGGTGTCACCAGCTCGATTTCAGTGCTGAATGACTTGGCACAGGACAATGCATCCGTGGCGGAGGAGACGGCGGCGATGTCCACAGAGCTTTCCAGAGAGGTTCATGAATCCAATCAGATTGTAGAGGATTTGGAAGGCAAGGTTAGCATACTAATACAGGATGTCAATAAGTTTACATTGTAATACATAAAAAATGCCCATAAGGGCATTTTTTTATTCAATATCGTCATCCTCTGGAAAGGGTGCGGCATCGGTCGTTTCCTTTTCGTCGATAGGAACCCATGCATTGCCAAACGGAATATCCCGAAACAGAGCCGCCAATCCGGTAATCTGTTTTAAGCGCAGAATCTCATCCCGCTCCATGCCGAGATGTTTGGAGATCCATGCGTCAGAACGTCCCAGCTCGTGCAGCTCTTTGATGATATTGCTCATCAAGTCTACACTGTGGGAGCCTCTTGCACGGTTGTGGCGGATGGTGCTTGCCATACGGTGATCCAATGGCTTGTTGATTACTGAGACGGGCAGCATACCTTGCTCGCGTTCATAGATATCGGGGTATTCCAGCATGATGCGGTATCGGTGGAAGCCGTCCACAATGATGTATACGTCATTGGGATCATCATGGTAGCAGACGATAGGCATCGTGTAACCGTCCTCCTTGATACTGTCATAGAGCAGCTTGAGCTCTGGCGGCGCCACAGAGTTTGGGTTGTATGTATTAGGCTTTATTTTCTCGACTGGGATTGAAATTACCTGATATACAGGACTTTGGTATGTCATTTTACTCACCTACATTCTGATATTTTTCTTTTAAGAACTTCACATTTTCTTTTTGCTGTTTCGTGAGTCCAAAGCCCATGAAACGGCAGATATGGTCATTTTTCAAGATACAGTAACACATGCGCTTCCAGCTGGGAATATCCTTCGAGGACTTGATGTCGTCTGTGTGGTCTGGAATCTTACCGATAAAGATGACGCGTGAGTTTTTCATAAGGGTATAGTTGGAGACGCCGTTTCGGCGTATCTGATAGCCGTGTGCTACCAATTCTTCTATTGTCTTTTCCTCCAGACCGCCGCCTACATTGTGCCAGAAATCAATCGACGTCTGAAATTTCTTGATGTAGTTATTTCTGAGCCGCACGGGCAGCGTATCCAGTAAAAACTTGGTATAAGACTCCCATGTATGTCCCTCTGGCAGCGTCAGATTGCGGTATCCGAGCGCTTTTGTCTTGCCATAGATCGAACCGAAGTTTGCGCCTCGAACGCGCCCGACAAGCTTTGCCCAGATTTCAGGGTCAATGACGCGGTACAGGTTCAGGCTTTCTTTGGCATAATCGCCAAAGGGAGAGGCTACGCGCATCTGGTCCAATTTAAGTCCAGACATATAATAAAGATCATACAGATGGTTATAGTCATAGGAAAAAACATAGTTGGCATGCCACACATCGTAGATGGACCAGTCGTAGAGTGGTGAGGCACACCATACATCCTTGAACTGTCTGCTGATCCAGCAGGTGCTGTCATAGCCGTATTTGCGGTTTAAGATACCACTGTAGCGCTGCATGGATTCGTCTGCGCGGATGCCAAGCAGGCAGATGGTCTTTTGATTGCCATGAGAGAGACGGTACCATCGTCCAAACTGTTTTGCGAGATCCTCCTGATGCATACGGTAATGGTAAGTTGTGATTGGATTATTTTTCATATTGATCACATAGGGATGGTCTGGCATAGGACGTACCCATGCAGTTTCCTTGGTATCATCCCACGGGTACCAGAACATCTCGTAGTTGCTGAGCGCTGTCCGTGTTGCCATGGGGAGACATACCCAGTATGGCTCGACATCTTTCTCAATCCGTGTAAAAGTTCGTTCTACATAGTCGGTCGTGGCAGAATACTGTGCCTCGAAATCCTGATGAAAGACACCGATTTTTTTATTCGGGTAAAATTTTTTTTGGAAATCCAACGTCAGGTTCAATAAAAGACCGCTGTCTTTCCCACCTGAGAAGGAGACAAAGATATTGTCAAATTCTTTGAAGATAAAGTGAAATCTGTTTTGCAGTGCATCATACACATTCTGACTGGCATATTTTCGCTTCGTTGTAATCACCACCTCTTTCGTATTTATTAAATTTACCATATTTTTCCAATTTTCACAAGAGTTTGACAAATATTTCACATGTTTGTAAAAGAAGGATAGAATGTGTGTTTGTTTTCGCTGAGAAGGACTTTTTATTTCGATGTGCAAAAGCGTATCGCAAAAGTAGTAATTGTGCTTGACATAGTGGTGTTCGAGAGGGTATTCTTTTCATATTGGAGGAATGATGATGTCTGAGAAGAAGCTTTTTACAAGATACGTGTCGCAGAATATCCTTGGAATGCTGGGAATTTCGATCTATATTTTGGCGGACACATTTTTTATATCGCTGGCGGAGGGGGCGGACGGTATCACGGCGCTCAATCTCGTCCTGCCGGTGTACAGCCTGATTTTTGCCATCGGCGCAATGATCGGGGTCGGTTCTGCGATCCGGTTCAAAATCCTGCGGGCGCGAAAGGACAAGGACGCGGAGCTGTATTTTTCCAATGCACTTTTGTGGGCGTTTGCAATTGGCATTGTTTTTATCTTAATCGGCATTTTGATGCCGGAGAAGGTGGTCGCGCTGCTGGGCGGCGATGAACGGATTGTCGCGGTGGGAAAAGACTACACGGCAATCTTTATGATGTTTTCGCCGTTTTTTATGTGGAATCATATCTGCAATGCGTTTGTGCGCAATGACGGTGCCCCTTCTGTCGCGATGGCTGCGACGCTTTGCAGCAGTCTGTTTAATGTGGTTTTTGACTATGTGCTGATGTTTCCGCTCGGGCTTGGCATGAGGGGGGCGGCACTGGCAACGGCGCTGTCGCCGGTGCTTGGCGTGTCAATCTGCTGCGTGCACCTGCTGTCCAAAAAGAGCACCATTGTGTTTCGGTGGGCAGTGCCTTCTGCGAAGCGGCTGTTTGCGGCTTGCCAGCTTGGTATTTCTGCCTTTGTCGGAGAAATCTCATCGGGGGTGACGACGGTTGTCTTTAATATGCTGATTTTGAAGCTTGCCGGAAATGTCGGGGTGGCGGCATACGGCGTGGTCGCCAATACATCGCTGGTGGCAGCGGCGGTCTTTAACGGCGTGTCGCAAGGGTCGCAGCCGCTATTGAGTGACTATTATGGCAGGGGGCAGACGGAATCGGTCAGAAAGGTGGTCAGACTTGGGGGTTGTGCAGCACTGGTGATGGCGGTACTGATTCTTGGCGTGGTGTGGGCTTTGGCAGAACCAATCACAGCAGTGTTTAACCATGAGGAAAATGCCGCGCTTACGGCGTATGCGGTGACGGGTCTGCGCCTGTATTTTATTGGTTTTTTGTTTGCGGGCTTTAATATTGTAGGAACGGGGATTCTGAGTGCGGTGGAATCGGCGGGATGGGCGTTTGCAGCGTCGATCTCAAGAGGGTTTGTCGCAATTATCGTCTGCGCCCTTGTGCTGTCGGCGTTGTTTGGCATGAATGGGGTCTGGCTGGCATTTCCGGCGGCTGAGCTTCTCACGTCGGCGCTGGTGGCAGCGGCATTTCGAAAGGCGTTCGTATATTAAAGTAGTATTTTATATAGAAGGAGGATTTTATCATGGTAGAAAAGTATGTGTTTGGCAGTCCGTTTGAGACGGAGGCGGTGACAGCGCAGATTCCGGCAAAAGCGTTTGCAGGAGCCCTTGCGTGCGGTGAGATTTCTGTGGAGAAGGGGTTTTGTTACCAGTGTCAGATGAGTGACACGGATGTCATTTATGGACTGGGGGAGGCAAACCGCGGTATCAACAAGAGGGGGTACAGGTATGTGAGCAACTGTACAGATGATCCGCATCACACGGAGGACAAGACATCGCTTTACGGCGCACACAACTTTATCGTAGTGTCGGGGAAGCAGCACGTAGGACTCTTTTTTGATTACCCTGCGACGATCAGTTTTGATATTGGATACACGCAGCAGAATTTGCTCACGGTGTCCTGTGAGCGCGCAGATTTGTATCTGTATGTAATCACAGGTGAGAGTGCCTATGATGTGGTGAAGCAGTTTCGAAAGATTATTGGCACAAGCTATATTGCGCCGAAGTATGCGTTTGGCTTTGGACAGAGCCGATGGGGGTATAAGACGGCTGAGGATATTGAACGTGTTGTGCGGGGATACAGGGACCATCAGCTGCCAATCGACATGGTGTATCTCGACATTGATTATATGCAGGACTACAAGGACTTTACGGTCAATGCAGAGCGTTTCCCGGCATTTGAGCAGTTTGTGCAGAAGATGAAGGAGGAGAAGATTCATCTGATTCCGATTATTGATGCGGGCGTAAAGATTGAGAAGGGTTATGAGATCTATGAGGAAGGTTTGGAAAAAGGGTATTTCTGCAAGCGCGAGGACGGTTCGGCGTTTGTGGCGGCGGTCTGGCCGGGCTGGACGCATTTTCCCGATGTGCTCAATCCTGACGCGAGGGCATGGTTTGGCGGAAAGTATGAGCTGCTGACAAGCCTTGGCATTGACGGCTTCTGGAATGATATGAATGAGCCGGCAATCTTTTATTCAGAGGAGGGCATTCGGGCTTTAAATCAGGCTGTTTCGGACCATGTGAAAACGTTTGGCGCGGATGCGATGGTTGACAATCCCGATGCGATACCGTTTGAGGCGCGGGGGATTCTCGAGCGGATTCAGAATAATCCTGAGGATTACAAGCGGTTTTATCACAACGTCAATGGCACGATGATCCGCCATGACCTTGTGCATAATTTGTATGGCTATAATATGACAAGAGCGGCTGGTGAGGCGCTCAGGAAAATTGCGCCGGACAAAAACATGCTGCTGTTCTCGCGTTCCTCCTACATTGG
>CAJUII010000070.1 GCA_910586405.1 uncultured Lachnospiraceae bacterium | reverse complement strand
GCATCTGCCTTACAAGCAGAGGGTCATAGGTTCGAGCCCTATAGGTCCCATTTTATATTCTAAGTTGAAAACCTTACTGAATTTATGGAGAATAATGCCTAGATTTCAGTCAGGTTTTTATTTGTTTATAATAATAGATACTCGTAGGTTTTAAGCAATGATAATAAAAAATAGGTGAAATACAGTGACAATACAATCAATTTATAATCGCAGAAGCATCCGAAAATTTCAGAACAAAAATATATCAAAAGAAATAGTAGAGGAGATATTAAATGCAGGCAGAGCTGCGCCATCTGCCAAAAACAGACAACCGTGGAAGTATATTGTTTTTAGCAGTACACAGAAGCAAGAACTATTAAAAGTAATGGCGTCTGGATTACAGCGTGAGGAACAGGGCATAACGGACTTACCTAGATCGCGTTATGGGATTCCCGACGCAATGAATACATTGAAAATTATGCAGCAGGCACCAGTTGTCATCGTTGTTTTGAACACAAATGCAAGATCCCCGTTTTTGCCAGTAGATCATGATGATCGGATTGCAGAGCTATGTGATACGCTTTCAATCGGCGCCTCGATTGAAAATATGCTGCTTGCGGCGGAGGCGTTGGGGCTAGGAACGCTATGGATTGCCAATACCTGCTTTGCATATAAGGAGCTGGTAGCATATCTAAATACACAGCATCAGCTTGTCGGAGCAGTCGCAATAGGCTATCCCAATGAAGCGCCGTCTCAGCGTCCGCGAAAGCCACTAGAGGAGATTGTGGAATACAGATGGTAAATAATGATCACAAGTTTGCGACGAACGATATTCATACTGCGCAGGCATCCGACCGGTGTTCAATGTGAACTATATCAATATCTATCTATAACAGAAAATTACGTTATTAGGAAAAAAGAGTGATACAGCAGGAAACCATAGAAAATATTTATAGGCAGTTAAGATATACAAGAAGTATTTTTTCGGGAAAAATAGGGTCAAATCCGGTATGATATAGAAGAAGCAATATTGAACTGAACAGTATCTTGTGTTATACTACATCAGAAAGATAAAGTGATCAAGATGTACGATATATCATATGAAAAGGAGCTGACAACATGAGTAAAGGATATTCAATCGAGACAAAGTGTATTCAGTCAGGATGGCATCCGAAAAATGGAGAGCCAAGAGTTCTGCCTATTTATCAATCCACAACTTACAAATACGAGACTTCAGACGAGATGGGAAAGCTGTTTGATCTCGAGAAGGAAGGATACTTCTATACTAGACTACAAAATCCTACCAATGATATGGTTGCTAAGAAAATTTGCGAGTTAGAAGGCGGCGTGGCAGCTATGCTGACTTCTTCAGGACAGGCGGCAAATTACTATGCAGTGTTTAATATTTGTGAGGCAGGCGATCATGTCGTGCTGTCCTCTACAGTCTATGGTGGAACTTTTAATCTGTTGACTGTTACTATGAAAAAAATGGGTATCGAATGTACAATCGTGGACCCTGATTCCGACGAGGAGACATTAAATAAAGCATTTCAGGATAATACTAAATGTGTTGTGGCAGAGTCTATTGCAAATCCTGCATTAGTTGTTCTCGACTTTGATAAATTTGTGAAGGTCGCGCATGCACATGGCGTTCCTCTGATTGTGGATAATACATTTGCAACCCCGATCAACTGCCGTCCATTTGAGTTTGGTGTTGACATCATCACGCATTCCACGACAAAGTACATGGATGGACATGCAATGTGTGTGGGCGGTGCGATTGTGGATTCAGGCAATTTCGACTGGGCAAAGTACGGTGATAAGTTTCATGGGCTGACGACGCCAGATGAGTCATACCACGGCGTTACCTACACAGAAAAGTTTGGAAAGAACGCTTATATCACAAAGGCGACTGTACAGCTTATGAGGGATTTGGGGTCAATCCCTTCTCCGATGAACTCCTTTTTGCTCAACATTGGTTTGGAGACACTTCATTTGAGAGTACCAAGACATTGTGAAAATGCGTTAAAGGTGGCAACCTGGCTCGAACAGAATGATAAAGTGGCTTGGGTAAATTATCCCGGATTAAAGGGAAATAAATATTATGAGTTGGCACAGAAGTATATGCCGAATGGTACCTGCGGTGTTATTTCCTTCGGATTAAAGGGAGGCAGGGAGGTCAGTGTATCCTTTATGGATCACTTGAAGCTGGCTGCGATTGTGACGCATGTAGCGGATGCTAGAACCTGTGTACTTCATCCGGCAAGCCATACCCACAGGCAGATGAACGATGAACAGTTGATGGAGGCGGGGGTTCAGCCGGATTTGATCAGATTTTCTGTTGGAATAGAAAATGCGGATGATATTATTGCCGATATTGAACAGGCTCTTGCACATATTTGAGTATAAATAAAGTATGAATAAAAAAAGTTGGCTGACAGGTTTGTTTATCATAATTCTGGCAAGCATCGCGATAATTGCACGCATTTACTATATCAATGCATTGATGTCGGAAGTCAATATTAATGAAGAGATTTATAATGCAGCAAAGGTGAGTGTGGGAACAAATGGTTTAAAAACTGTTTTTGCAGATGGCATTCATATAGAATCATTATACATATGCAATCTGTATTTTGCGTTTCTCATTTTTGGAAATTTTACGGTAGCAGGTGTCTACCTGAATGTTGTGTATCAAGTGCTTACAGTGCTGCTTGTATATATTGTGCTCAAAAATCTGACAAACAGATATATTGGTTTTGCGGGGAGTCTCATCCTTGCGATTTTTCCAATGTATATCGAAAGTCTTTCGCAAGTAACAATGTTTCATATGATGCTTTTACTTGGTGCCATGGCATGTACGATTGTTGTGTTGATTGTCCGTCTGCTTTTTTGCAGACATACAGCGAAAGACAGCAGAGAAGAGCAACAGAGAATGTCATCAATACCGGACGCTGTAACGGACCAGAAGGAAACAGAAGATACTGCGTGTGCGCTGCCAGATACGTCCATGAAAGAAATCCATTATGATGATTTGGATAAAGTTCAATATATTGAAAATCCGCTTCCAGTACCCAAACGCAAGGAACATAAAGAGATGGATTATGCGTTTGAACCGACGGATAATGACGATGATTATGATGTAAAGGATATAACTGGTAAAGATTATTATGATATTGAATAAAAAATTCATAGAAGTGTACATACTAGAAAGGACTCCTGAATATGGGGGTCTTTTTTATGCACAGCACTATGTGGCGCAAATATGCACAAAAGCGGCGCATAGGGTATACTTGTGCAGTCAGGAAATGCATTGTATACAAGTGCATAAGAGATTCAACAGTACAGAATTAAATGGAGGTATCTGAGATGACGCAGCAGAACGAAGAAAAGAAAGAGAGCAATGAAGAACTGGATCAAAAAAAGTATAAGGATGAAAAAATTGAGAAAGAGAGTCAGGTAACGTTAGATGAAAATAATAGTAACCATAAGATTCATCTGATTACGATTATAGGTGAAATAGAGGGGCATGAAAATGCAGGAAATCAGTCTAAGGTGACAAAATATGAATTGCTTTTGCCACAGCTTGCCTCCATCGAGGACAGCGATGAGATTGATGGTGTATTGTTATTGTTGAACACGATGGGCGGAGATGTCGAGGCGGGACTAGCGATCGCAGAGATGGTCGCGTCACTCAGCAAGCCAACGGTTTCTTTAGTTTTGGGAGGCAGTCACAGTATTGGTGTTCCGATTGCGGTGAGCACAGACTATTCCTTTATTGTTCCAACGGGCACAATGGTGGTACATCCTGTGCGGATGAATGGTATGGTGATCGGTGTGCCTCAGACATTCAATTATTTTAGGGATGTGCAGAACCGTATTACAGGCTTTGTGTGTTCGCATTGTAAGATCTCAAAGGAACGGTATGAGGCGTTAATGATGGAGACAGAGGTGCTCACCAAGGATGTAGGAAGTGTACTGGAGGGAGAGGAGGCTGTCAAGGAAGGAATTATTTGTGAAATTGGCGGAATTTCGCAGGCAGTCGCAAAATTACATGAGCTTATTAATCAGGGTTCGAAAAAAAGTTCGAAAAAAATGAAATAAGTTATGACAAGCACCAAAAAAAGTGCTATAATATTTTGTAAAACTCATTTAGGAGGAGAAGTATTATGGCATCTGCATCACAAAATCATGCATCAAGGAGCAGAACAAATACAAAGAAAAGTACATCCAAAAGCACTGCGAATGGTACAAGAAGAACATCGTCCAGAACGAAGAGCAGAAGAGCAGCGAGAAAAAGTGTTGATATTGCGGTAAAAAATGAGGTCATGCTCATTGTCATCTTTGCAGCCGCGATTTTTATATTTTTATGTATTATAGGGATCATTAAAGGTGCAGCAGCCACAGGCATCAGCAATGCGATGTTTGGCATCTTTGGGCTGCTTGCATATCTTATACCTATCTTTATTTTTGTTGGATTCGCATTTGGCATATCAAATAAAGGGAATACTGTTGCGGTAGTCAAAATGGTTAGCAGCGTGATACTGTTCTTTTTACTGGGCGTGTTGGCATACATGTTACTGAAACAGGATGACATGCTGAAAGGAGCTTCCCTGATTCAGGAGCTTTATAGAACGTCTGCTGAGCATCATGCAGGCGGCGGCGTGCTGTTTGGAAGTATCGCACATGGCATGTACAGACTCATGGGATTTGGCGGAACGCTCTTTGTCGTGGTGGTGCTTGGGATTATTTGTATTGTTTTTATTACGGAAAAAAGCTTTTTATCTGGTGTGAAAAAGGGGAGTTCTTATCTGATCGAGTCTGCTAGGGAAGATGCGGTGCGGATGAAAGCGTACAGACAAAGCCTGCGCGACGAGTATGACGATTATGAGGACGAGGATGATTGTGAGGACGAGGAGATATATGAGGAGCCAGTTCGCAAGGAAAAGGCGCGCCCCAAACGTTCCAAAAAGGTAAAAGAGGAGACGCCTGAGCCGCCAAAAGAAACAATCCGGCGAATGGATAAGAGAGCACGCGGTGTAGTTTCCAGCTCTGCGATCACATTCAAATCTGGAATGACTCAGAACACCGGACGACAGGATATCCATGAGATTGTTTTGTTAGAAGATGAGGCTGAGGGCACTGATGCCAATTTCTTTGAGGATATTAAGGCCAAACCATACAGTGAAGTGGTGTATTCTGAAACAATGTATTCAGAGGAAGCGCCTTTGGAGGAAGCGTACTCAGATACAGCATCTTCCAAGGCAACCTACACAGATCAGGTATATGATGAAGCAACCTACACAGGAACAGCGTATCATGAAGCTTCGTATACAGATTCAGCATATGCGGAAGAAGCTGATACAGGATTTTCAGAGATGGAGTATACTGGCACAGAATCTTTGGAAATGCCAACACAGGAAAATTCTGGTCAAGGCTCGTATGATGAAACAATGTATAGTGAAACGCTTTGCGCTGAAGAAGCTGATCACTTTAACGAGATTAACAATACGGAATCTGATAGTGACATGGCAGACTATTTTATCGACAATCCTGGCGTCTCGGCAGAGCGTTCATTTTGGGATGGATTTGACGCAGTAGAATATGATGCGGAGGCAATCGACAAAATGCCAGAGCCGGTGACAGAGGATACGATATTACCACAGCAGCCAGCGGAGGAGGCTGCCGATGCACAATCTATGGATGAAGCTGCTTCACCGGCGCCGATAACAGAGATTCATACAGTAGCTGACAGCACCCGACCTGCCCCGAAGGAACAGCAAAAACCGTATCAGTTTCCGTCGTTAGACCTGTTAAAAAAAGGCGATGGCAAGAAGGGGGATTCCGCAAATCAATTGAAAGAGACTGCATTGCATTTGCAGCAGACGCTACAGACCTTTGGCGTTCGGGTCACGATCACAGATATCAGTCAAGGACCTTCTGTTACAAGATATGAAATGCAGCCAGAACAAGGTGTAAAAGTCAGCAAAATCGTAGGGTTGACGGATGATATCAAGCTGAATCTGGCAGCGACAGATATACGAATCGAAGCGCCGATTCCCGGAAAAGCCGCAGTGGGCATCGAAGTGCCCAACAAGGAAACCAGTGCCGTCGCATTGCGGGATTTACTGGAATCCGATAATTTTCAGAATTTTTCTTCGAATCTTGCCTTTGCGGTGGGGAAGGATATTGCTGGTCAGGTGGTGGTTACGGATATTGCAAAGATGCCGCATGTGCTGATCGCGGGTGCAACGGGCTCCGGTAAATCTGTCTGTATCAATACGATAATTATGAGTATTTTGTATAAGGCAAATCCAGCGGATGTAAAGCTTATCATGATTGACCCTAAGGTGGTTGAGCTGAGTGTGTACAATGGCATTCCGCATTTGATGATCCCTGTCGTGACAGACCCCAAAAAGGCTTCGGCAGCGTTGAACTGGGGTGTTACAGAGATGAATGACCGATATAAAAAGTTTGCAGACTTGAATGTCCGGGATTTGAAAGGCTATAATAAAGCGGCGGAGATGGGAAAGACCAGCCCGGACGGAGAACCTTTACATAAACTGCCTCAGATAGTGATTATTGTGGACGAGCTTGCAGATTTGATGATGGTGGCGTCTGGAGAAGTGGAGGAAAGCATCTGCCGTTTGGCGCAGCTTGCGCGCGCTTGCGGCATCCACTTGGTGATTGCTACCCAAAGACCTTCTGTTGATGTTATTACAGGTTTAATCAAAGCAAATATGCCAAGCAGAATCGCGTTTAGTGTATCAAGTGGCGTGGATTCAAGAACGATTCTTGATATGAATGGCGCAGAGAAGCTTTTAGGAAAGGGAGACATGCTCTTTTATCCGCAAGGATACACAAAGCCTGCCCGTGTGCAAGGGGCGTTTGTGTCGGATTCAGAAGTGTCGGATGTCGTTGATTTCCTGAAAAATCAGATGCTTGGCAATATTACCTATAACAGTGATATTGAAGAAAAGATAAAAACGATGCAATCTTCAGCGGGTGCCGCAGGTGGCTCCGGCGCAGGTGGCGGCAGTGAATTCGACGCTTATTTTGCGGAGGCAGGAAAGTATGTCATCGAGAAGGACAAAGCGTCGATTGGTATGCTCCAGCGCGTGTTCAAGATTGGGTTTAACCGCGCAGCGCGCATTGTGGACCAGTTGGAGGATGCCGGCGTGGTCGGCGCAGAGGAGGGCACAAAACCCCGCCGAATCCTGATGAGCATGGAACAGTTCCAAAATTATATAGAAGAACATTTATAATTTTATAGACAGTAGAGTTGATAAATGGTATTCTATTAAAATAGGTAAATTGGTAGTGAAATGTTGAATGGAACTTTGATTAGGAGGAACCAGAACTATGAAATCAGACATCGAGATTGCGCAGGATGCTGAACTGTATCCTATTACAGAGATTGCAAAAGCGCTTGATATGACTATAGATGATTTGGAATTATACGGAAAGTACAAAGCAAAAATTTCCGAAGAATATCTCAAGAAAATAGAAACGAACAAAAATGGAAAACTGATACTCGTGACAGCGATTAATCCGACGCCGGCTGGAGAGGGAAAAACTACCACAAGTGTCGGGCTGGGGCAGGCATTTGGCAAGTTGGGAAAGAGAGCTGTCATTGCGCTCAGAGAGCCGTCTCTTGGACCCTGCTTTGGCATCAAGGGCGGTGCTGCGGGTGGTGGTATGGCACAGGTAGTACCGATGGAGGATTTAAATCTTCACTTTACAGGGGATTTTCACGCGATAACGTCAGCGAATAACTTGTGTGCGGCGCTGCTTGACAATCATATTCAGCAGGGAAATGAGCTGGGGATCGATACCAGACAGATTGTGTGGAAGCGATGTCTTGACATGAATGACAGAGTCCTTAGAAATGTAGTTGTCGGTATAGGCAACAAGATGGATGGCTTTGTTCGTGAGGACCACTTTGTCATCACTGTGGCGTCAGAGATCATGGCGGTATTGTGTCTTGCTGAGGATATGGAAGATCTGAAAAAGCGCCTTGACAAAATGGTTGTGGCATACAATTATGCGGGTGAGCCTGTACGTGCAGGGCAGCTTCAGGCGACAGGTGCGATGGCGGCATTGTTAAAGGATGCCATCAAACCAAATTTGATTCAGACGCTTGAACATACACCTGCAATCATTCACGGAGGTCCATTTGCCAATATCGCACATGGATGCAATAGTGTGCGCGCCACAAAGGCTGCCTTGAAGATGGCGGATTATGTCGTCACAGAAGCAGGCTTTGGCGCAGATCTTGGCGCGGAGAAATTTTTTGATATCAAGTGCCGGCAGGCGGGACTCTCACCGGATGCAGTTGTCCTGGTGGCGACAATACGTGCGCTCAAATACAATGGCGGCGTGGCGAAGGGCGACTTGAATACAGAAAATCTGGAGGCGCTCCAAAAGGGTATTGCAAATTTAGAAAAGCACATCGAGAATATACAAAAATATAATGTGCCTGTAGTTGTCACATTAAATGCATTCGTATCCGACACACAGGCAGAGATTGCGTTTGTGAAAAATTTCTGTGAGGACAGAAATTGCGATTTTGCGCTCTCAGAGGTATGGGAAAAGGGAGGAGATGGCGGAATAGCGCTTGCAAATGCGGTTCTGAATACTTTGGAGACAAAGGAGAGTCATTTTGGACCGCTCTATGAGGATAATGTACCAATTATAGAGAAAATTAATTGTGTAGCGAGAGAGATTTATGGAGCAGCGGAAGTTGTGTTTGCACCTGCTGCCTTAAAGCAGATAGAGAATTTAGAAGCACTTGGTTTTGGCTCGCTGCCAGTATGTATGGCAAAAACGCAATATTCACTCTCGGATGATCCAGTACTTCTGGGGAGACCGGAAGGTTTTCGCATGAATATCAGAGAGGTTTATGTCTCGGCTGGCGCTGGCTTTGTGGTCGTGCTGACAGGGGCGATTATGACGATGCCGGGACTTCCTAAGAATCCGGCAGCTTATAACATTGATGTTACAAATCATGGTGTGATAACGGGATTATTTTAAGGAAAGGTCGTAACCTAGTGAGGAGTCTGTAAAGCATGAAGTGTCCAAATTGTGGAACGGAGTTGGAAGAGGAGAAACTGCTTTGCGAAAACTGCGGCTATGAGGTTAGAATCGTCCCGGAATTCGATATAGAGCTTGAAGATACCTTAAAAGAATCCATCAGTGTTATGATGGAAGATATGGCTGAGGAGGAACTGAAAAGTGTCCAAGACGACTTTGAAGAGGATATCAAAGAATCCATTAGCGACTATTTCCCAGACAGACCTGTCCGGTCGCACAAAAAGAAAAAAATAGTGATCGCACTGACAGTTCTTTTCGTCGTGTCAGGCGTCGCTGTACTTTCGTCTCATATGATAAATGACTACAGATATAATTCTTTTGAATACCAGTATCAGAAAGCGGTTGAAAGTGCAGCACACAATGAATATTCTGAGGCAGTGGGCTATCTTGAACGGGCGCTTGCTATTCACTCAGATGATTTAGACGTGAGATTTTTACTTGCAAAATATTATAAAAGAATTGGACAACAGCAGAGTACGATTTCACTGCTGACCGAAATACTCAATATCGATCAGACATATGCAAAGAGAGATGAAGTCTATGATATGCTGCTAGAGATTTTTGAAGTGAAGAAAGACTACGATAAGATTGGTACCATTTTGAGACATTGTGATGTACCTAGGATCTTGTCGAAATACAATAAATATGCGGCGCTAAAGCCTGTGTTTAACAAACAGGGCGGCGTGTATGATGAACTGATTTCTATATCATTAAAAGGAAATACGACAGGCTTCGTATACTATACGCTGGATGGCACAGCACCATCAGAAAATTCGAATGTATATGAGACGCCCATCTTGCTGGAGTCAGGAGATTATACGATTAAGGCAATGTTTGTGAATATGTACGGTATCGCAAGTGAGGTCGAAACCCAGCATTATTACATCAGCTTATCAGCGCCAGACAGTCCGGCAATCAATGCAGACAGCGGCACATATGCAGAACCTATGTTAATTGAAGCGTATCATGATTACAGCACAAAAGTTTATTATACTACAGATGGCTCTACGCCTGATCAAAACAGCAAACGCTACACTGACCCGATAGAAATGCCTTATGGCATCAGCAATTTTTCGTTTATTGCGATAGATGAATCGGGGCTTGGCAGTGAGGTGGTCAACCGAACATATCATTTGGAAATCCAGACAAATTTTTCACCAGAGCTTGCGTTGCAGGTATTGAGGAATAATTTGTGGGCTAGTGGAAAGCTGTTGAATGTGGAGGGCAATGTGCCTAATAAATTAGGCGTGAACCAATATAATGTGAGAACGCTGTTCAAGGCGAATGATACAGTATACTACATTGTCTACGAGGAGTATAAGGATACGATGGGGAAGGTTCATGATACCAATAATATCTACGCAATTGATGCAAATACGGCTGATTTATTTAAAGCTTATAAAGTAAATGAGGGCAGTTACACATTGCAGCCGTTTGCTGAAACATGAAAAAAGTTGAAATAAAGAAACATTTCGTATACAATAATAGCGATATATGAATATACACGCTGGGCGCCTGTCAGCTCTTTGGGTGCCCTGTGCATAAAAGAAATGAAGAAAGGTATGGTGAAACAGCGAATGTACAAAATTTTAGAGGCAAAAGAACTCACTACCAATATCTATTTGATGGTAGTGGAAGCGCCGCGTGTGGCAAAGAATTGCCAGCCGGGGCAGTTTGTGATCGTAAGGATGGATAAGGATGGGGAGAGAATACCTCTCACGATCTGCGATTATGATAGAGAAAAAGGAACCATAACGATTGTATTTCAGACGGTGGGGGCTGAGACGGCGAGAATGCAGGCGTTAAAGTCAGGCGATTCGTTCCATGATTTTGTGGGACCTCTAGGCTGTGCGTCTGAGATGGTCAGCGAGAACCAAGACGAGCTTGCGAAGAAGAAAATTCTCTTTGTGGCTGGCGGTGTCGGCACAGCGCCAGTATATCCACAGGTAAAGTGGTTACATAATCAAGGCATTGCGGCAGATGTCATTGTCGGTGCAAAGAATCATGATCTGCTGATTCTCGAGAAAGAGATGG
The DNA here is from genome assembly GCA_910586405.1 of uncultured Lachnospiraceae bacterium. Classification (GTDB taxonomy): domain Bacteria; phylum Bacillota; class Clostridia; order Lachnospirales; family Lachnospiraceae; genus COE1. Next base: position 5,790 of record CAJUII010000070.1, on the reverse strand, counting down.
AGGCTGTGGCTGGCAATCTGTATATCACCACTGATGATGGCTCATATGGGCGCAAGGGTATGGTGACACAGACGATTCAGGAGCTTGTGGATGAGGGCAAAAAGTATGATTTGTGCATTGCCATCGGTCCTATGATTATGATGAAGTTTGTATGTAAACTGACAAAAGAGCTTGGAATCCCCACGATTGTCAGCTTGAATCCGATTATGGTGGACGGCACGGGTATGTGCGGTGCGTGCCGTGTTACAGTCGGTGACAAGGTGAAGTTTGCTTGTGTGGACGGTCCAGAGTTTGACGGGCATCTGGTGAATTTTGACGAGGCGATGAAACGCCAGCAGATTTACAAGACAGCAGAGGGACGGGCGATGTTGAAAGTACAGGAAGGCGATACCCATCACGGCGGATGTGGTCAGTGCGGAGGTGAAAATTAATGGATGTGTTAACAAAAGTACCAGTACGAGAGCAGGAGGCGGCAGTCAGAGCAAAAAACTTTGATGAGGTCTGTCTTGGATATAATAAAGAAGAAGCGATGGAGGAAGCGTCTCGCTGTATCAACTGCAAGAATGCGCAGTGTATCAAGGGCTGTCCGGTAGCGATTGACATTCCGGCATTTATTGAGCAGGTGAAAGCCGGAAATATTGAGCGCGCATATCAGATTATCAGCCAGTCATCGGCGCTGCCTGCTGTGTGTGGACGCGTTTGTCCTCAGGAGAGCCAGTGTGAGGGAAAATGTATCCGAGGCATTAAGGGCGATCCGGTTTCCATCGGTAAGTTAGAGCGTTTTGTGGCTGACTGGGCGAGAGAAAATAATATCAAGCCGGAACCGGCAAAGGAAAAGAACGGAAAAAAAGTGGCGGTGATTGGTTCTGGTCCGGCGGGGCTTACCTGCGCAGGAGATCTTGCCAGACTTGGGTATGATGTCACGATTTTTGAGGCGCTTCATGAGGCTGGCGGTGTGCTGGTCTATGGCATTCCAGAGTTCAGGCTTCCGAAGGAGGAGGTTGTGGCAAAAGAAATTGCAAATGTAGAAGCTTTGGGCGTTAAGATCGAGAAAAATGTAATCATTGGCAAGTCTATCACAATTGATGAACTGATCGAGGAAGAGGGTTATGAGGCAGTATTTATTGGCTCTGGCGCTGGACTTCCGAAGTTTATGGGGATTCCGGGAGAAAATGCAAATGGCGTATTCTCTGCAAATGAGTATTTGACCAGAAGCAATCTGATGAAAGCGTTCGATGAGGATTCCAACACGCCCATCATGCGCGGCAGGAAGGTCGCTGTCGTGGGCGGCGGCAATGTTGCTATGGACGCAGCCAGAACAGCTCTCCGATTGGGCGCAGAAGTACATATCGTGTACAGGCGCAGTGAGGAGGAGCTTCCCGCGAGAGTGGAAGAAGTGCATCATGCAAAAGAGGAGGGCATTATCTTTGATCTGCTCACCAACCCAACAGAGATTTTGGAAGATGAAAATAACTGGGTAAGAGGCATGAAGTGCATTAAGATGGAACTTGGCGAGCCAGATGCATCAGGGAGACGCAGACCTGTAGAGATTCCAAACAGTGAGTTTGAGATGGAGCTTGACACGGTGATCATGTCGCTTGGCACTTCACCCAATCCACTGATTTCTTCGACGACAGAAGGCTTGGAGACAAACAAATGGAAATGTATTGTCGCTGACGAGGAGTTTGGCAGAACATCAAAGGAAGGTGTGTTTGCCGGCGGTGATGCAGTGACCGGCGCAGCGACGGTAATCCTTGCAATGGGTGCGGGAAAGGCTGCTGCAAAAGGGATTCACAATTATTTGAGCACACAGGCGGCTAAATAAAAAATCAGTAAGCTGATATTTTCTCTTTGGACGCCTGTGTGCATAAAGATAACCTGCACGAAAAATGTGCAGGTTCTTTTTGAATATATGCTTTATTTGATATGACTACTTTCTTTATGGAAAAATTTTATAGAAACAGGAGGTTTGGCGCATGTCAGACAGAAATGATGAGGTAAAGGTATATCAGGATAAGAAAGCAAAGGCGGAGGATTACAAAAGCTCTGCCTATACGCTTTTGATGGTTGGGGTGCTTGGAATTGCAGCGTTTATCCTGATGGAAGCAGGCGTGCTTCCTTTCCGGCTTGCCGGTTCGGGAAAATATATTACCTACGGTGTGATGGGGACCATGTTTGTCATATTTATAGTGATGGGGATTTTGTCGTTAAAATCTTCCCATAAATACACGCAGGAAGCCGCCGTGGAAGAGGATTTGACTGGTAAGATCAAGACATGGGCAAAGGAACATATCACCGCAGCGTCCATTCAGGAACGTGTTTGGTTTGAGGATGGGACCCCGGAGGAGATGAAGTATTTTAAGTACTTTGAGGGAATCAAGGCTGCTGTGACACAGGAGTTTGGCACTTTGAATGCGTCTTATCTGGACGCTTTGTGCGAGGAGTTGTACGCTGACATTTTCGATCGGGGTTGATTGGAATGAGTGCAAAAAAGCGTTAAAAAGAATTAGGAATAGTATGTGGAAGCTTTAATGCTGTCGGAAAATAAATCCGTTTGCCTACAATATTGGGTAAATGGAATCATTTTCCGACAGTTTTTTATTCTATTATTTTTAGTGAAAAAAAGTTGCACAAAAAATAAATTATGTTATAATAATAAATAAAAGGAAGATTGACGTGGAGGTATGTGCCATGATAATAGAGATTAGAGCAAAAAACTGTTATGCATTTGAGAATGAAATAACGTTTTCAATGAAAGCAGATATGAGATATAAAAAATTTGGAACTAATGTTCATAAAGTAAAAAATTTTAATATACTGAAATCGGCTGGAATTTATGGACCGAACAATGTGGGAAAGACCTGCTTGATTAAATGCATGAGAGCGATAAAGGCCGTACTTTTGAATAAAAAAAATAATTTAATGCCCAATATATTTACAGAGTGTACTGTCTGTGAACTGGGCGTAACTTTTGTGGCGTTGGGAAGAACGTTTTCATATGACTTTAAATATGATACCGAAAAACAAGCGTATATATATGAATCATTTTCAGAGATTATCAAAGATCAATATAACAATGAAAAAGAAGTATGCTGGCTGAAAAAAGACAGTATTGGTGAAGTATATGAATGTTTAGACAAAGATGTGCAGAATATGATATCAGTTATGTCGAATAATACGCTGTTATGCTATATAATAGATACAAGTAAATTTGAGCATGTAGACGAGATGAAACAGATTCTAGTTGGGTTTGCGAAAAAAATTGATATTATTATTATGAATAATATACCGATGCAGCACACCATAGATCTCATGAAAAATAAAAATCAGTTGCAGGAAAAAGTTGTTGAATTTATTAAAAACGCAGATTTGTATATGGATAATTTTGAGTTTGTCGATATAGAAAAGATACAGCGAAAAACTAGTGATGATCAAGAAAAACCTGAAGAGAAGGTTCTGGATATACCAGAGAACATCATGGATCAGATCAGACTGGTTTCCACATATAAGGGAGTGCATGTACCAAGTATGTTATTTGATTCTACAGGTACAAAGAAGATCGCAGCCATTGCCAGTTATGTGATAGAGGCACTTGAACAGGGCAAAATTCTTATTGTTGATGAATTGGATAGCAGTATTCATTTCAAACTTACCAGAGCAATTGTTGCGATGTTTAATAATGAATTGAATACAAGCGCACAAATGGTATTTACTGTACATGATATTAATCTGATGGATTGCAGGAGAATGTTTCGGAAGGAGCAGATTTGGTTTATTCATAAAGATGAAGATAGTGTATATTTATATTCACTGGCAGATTTTACTGCACAACAGGGTGTGAGAGACACTACAGATGTTGTGGAGAAGTACAAAAAAGGTGTCCTTGGAGCGTTACCTGACCCAGAATTGATCAACTCCTTGCTTCGTATTAAAGGCGATGTAAAGGGGGATGATGTCAATGATAAATAAGCTTCCTAAATTTTCTGATAATCATAAAATCTGTATTGTCTGTGAGGGCAATGAAGAATATGAGTATCTTAACCGCCTCAAAGAATTGAAGGTGTGGTGTAAGCAATACGAGATTTTGTTGGTTAATGCCGGTGGAAATGGTAATATACCAGCGAGATATCAGGATCTTTTTCAAAATGACTCATATGAAATCATACTTGTATTTTGTGACACAGATAAGAAACCTTATGAACAGTACGAAGATATTAAGCGAAAAATTAATGCGTTTCATGGTGTTGCAAATGCTGCGGATGAAGTAGTTTTGTTTGGCAATCCGTGTACCATGCAAATCATCGTGAAGCATTGGACGGATGAAAATTTAAAATCACCAGCAAAACCAATCAATGCTCCATTGATATACAAATATACTGGAGTAGAAAATTATAAGGGAAGGATAGATCAGATCAAAGAAGTCATGAAGTATGTTACTGTGGAAAACTATGCAGATATGTGCAAGCGGGTGAGTAGATTGGAAACTTTTGACCGGGTGGCTGGAAGTAGTAATTATGTGAAGTTCATAAAGCTGTTTGAGAATGATGACAGTGGTTGGATTGAGGAGATTAACAGAAAATTGGAGGAGTAGAGAGTAGAATACAATGAATATAACACTCGTTACAGTTGGGAAAATCAAAGAAAAATATTTCCGGGACGCGATTGCCGAATATCAAAAAAGGCTTTCAAAATACTGTAGGCTGGAGATTGTGGAGGTGGCAGACGAAAAGACACCAGACAAGGCATCGGAGACAGAGGAGGCGCAGATTCGGCAGAGGGAAGCAGCGCGCATTCTAAAGGCGGTGCGGGACAATGCTTATTGTATCGCACTGACAATTGACGGAAAAAAGCGTGATTCTGTCAATCTGGCAACACATATAGAACAGTTGGGGCTGAGTGGGAAAAGCAATCTCGTGTTTGTAATTGGCGGTTCGCTGGGGCTGCACGACAGTGTGGTACAGCGTGCCGATGAAACGCTTAGTTTTTCGGAGCTGACATTTCCGCACCAGTTAATGCGGGTGATTTTGCTGGAACAGATTTATAGGTGTTTTCGCATCATAAATAATGAACCATATCACAAGTGAGGGCGAGAAGGAACAGAGATCTATGAAATAAATGAGGGGTAATTTTTGTTCAAGAAATGGAAGGAGAACAAAGTTTTGAAGGAGAATCTGAATATGTTAGCCAGAAACCGAAGCGAATGGTCTTTGCTGGAGTACAGAAACATGGAAGAATAAAAAATAAGACACTACGACCGGGCGACTGGAGCATATTCAAGCGTTTGTATAAAAGAATGTTACTTTATTGGCGAAAAAAATGTTTGATAATGTGAAAGCGGGGAAACCTAGGAAGATGTTGCCAAGAAACAAAATATTAGCCCCTAGGCGGTAAGTAGACTGAAATATATAGTGGTCTGTTCGTTTGAAATATGATAAAATATCAGTAAAAGCAGGGGGTGAGGCCATGAATACAGATACTACCATAGCGAAAAATATCCGTGTGGCTGATGAGAAAGCCAGCTATGACGCTGCATGTAAGCGGCTGCTTTCGGAAAAGATTATTCTGGCATGGATTATGAAGAACTGTCTTGAAGAATACCGTGACTGTGATGTGGATGAGATTGCGGAAAAATATATTGAAGGTACACCGCAGGTAGGTGAAGTAGCAGTGGCCCCAGATGAATCCAACCGTGTTTCTGTGATACAGGGAGCTGGAAATGAAGATACTTCTCTGACGGAAGGGACGATTTTCTATGATATTCGATTTCTTGCAATCGCTCCTGTATCCGCC
>CAJUII010000069.1 GCA_910586405.1 uncultured Lachnospiraceae bacterium | reverse complement strand
CGTAGATTTAATGTCACAGGCGTCTGTAATCCGCAAAGACATTATATGGTTCGGCTTGATGACCGGCTAAAGGAAATCAAGGAGAATTATGTGGACGAGGGCAGCTACTTTGTCATCAATAAGGGACGGCAGTATGGAAAGACAACAACGTTAGCTGCACTGGAAACTTATTTGGAGGACAACTATCTTGTCTTATCTTTAGATTTTCAGGAAATTGAAATGGCAAAGTTTGCGGATGATGTTCTTTTCTCCCAGACTTTTGCAAAGAAGTTGTCGCGCGCATTCCAGTTTGCAAAGGCAGAGGATAAAGACAGACTTTTGCAAGTATTGCATGATTTTATGAAAGAAAATGCGGAGGGTGGATTGAGCGAACTCTTTGAGTGTCTGAGTGAGCTGTGCGGAATCAGTCTGCGCCCTGTTGTGCTGATGATTGATGAGGTGGACAGCGCGAGCAATAATCAAGTGTTTATTGACTTTTTGGCACAGCTTCGGGGATATTATCTGAAACGAGACCGCGTTCCGATTTTTCATAGTGTCATTCTGGCGGGAGTCTACAATATCAAAAATCTCAAATTAAAGCTGCGTGCTGAGGTAGAGCACCAGTATAACAGTCCGTGGAATATTGCCGCACCATTTGAGATCGAGATGAGTTTTTCTGCTGCCCAGATTGCATTGATGCTGGAGGAATATGAGGCTGATTACACTACAGGCGCGGATTTGTCTACAGTGGCAGAGGAGATCTATCAATATACCGCAGGCTATCCTGTACTTGTATCATTAATATGTAAATGCATTGATGAGAAAATTGTGGGAAGCGAAGGGTTTGAGACACCAAGTGCGGCATGGTCAAAAGAGGGTGTGGCGAAGGCAGTCGCTGGAATTTTAAGGGAGAGCAGTCCACTGTTTGAGAGTATGGTAAAGCAGCTTGACTTGTACAGCGAGCTGTACGCCATCATTGAAAGCATTCTATATCAAGGAAGAAGGATTCCATATAGTCCTGACGAAAAAGCAGTCAGTATCGGCGTGATGTTTGGCTTCCTGACAGAAAGAACGGGTCAGGTTGCGATTGCAAACCGTATTTTTGAGATGTACCTGTTAAACTTTTTTATGACAAGGGAAGCCCTTGAAAGTGAAGTCTATCGGAGAGGTGGGAGTGACAGGATACAGTTTATCAAAAATAACAGGCTTGACATGGAATTGGTACTGCGAAAATTTGTCGCCCATTTTCATGAGATATACGGTGAACAGGATATGAACTTCATTGAGAAATACGGCCGCAAATTCTTTTTATTATATTTAGAGCCTATCATTAACGGCACGGGAAACTATTACATGGAGGCGCAGACAAGAGATGAGCGGCGCACAGATATCATCGTGGATTATCTGGGAGAGCAGTTTATTGTCGAACTAAAAATTTGGCATGGAAAAGAATACAATGAGAGAGGCGAGAAACAGCTTGCGGACTATCTGGAAGCCTATCATAAAGAGAAAGGATATATGATTAGCTTTAATTTTAATCAACACAAAGAAATCGGTGTGAAAGAAATTCAAGCTTGTGGCAAGACCATCGTGGAGGCGGTTATTTGAAAATCTGCGGCAGTTCCGGGAATTATTCAAACATAGTGGAAGAATCAATGGATTATATGTATGGCGATGCAAATGATTTGGGGACAATGACCGTGCCGTTTCAGGGAGTGGTTTTGCAAGTAGATGATGAAACCAGGAAAAAGATGACGGACTGGCTTCTTGAAGCAGGGCTTGTCGAGCAGGCGTCGGAGTTGGAGGAAATTACGCTTCCCTATATGTTGTACAGCGTAAATCTTGACGGTATAAGGCAGAACACCTTGATATTTGGCGGCATGACACTTGTTGGTCTTGTGCTGCTGTGCATCGGTATCTTTGCGCCGGACAAAGCGTCGGCGTCATCGGTATATCTTGAATTAAAAGAGACAAAGATTGGCGGTATGACATATCCGTTAGAGCAGCTCAAGGCACTGAATGATATTATGATCAAGGGCAATAAGCAGGAGGCACACAATATCCTTGCGCGGGATTTTCATGTGGAGCCGGACTATGCGTCCTTTGTGGTTGAGAACTGGAGTGAATATTATTATTGATGAGCGCAGAAAGTGTTTGATGCAGGCGTGAATTTATGATACATGGCAAATGATAAGGAGTAGGAATATGAGTGCGTGTTTTGATGAACGGGTGGACTATGCAGTAAATCAGCTTTGGGTGAAGCGTGACAAAGCGGGAGTTTGAGCAGTATCCGGGCGAGCGGCTCAGCGCGATCGGACTGGGTGAGATTTATGCGTATGGGCTGGGCGTACCGGCTGATATCAAGAAAGGCTTTGCTTATTGGGATAAGTTTCCGGGTGACATTCGTGTCATAGAAAATAAGCGCAATTTCAAAAAGACCTTGTTTGGGTGGAAGCGGAGAACCGCATAAACATATTCGTGTGAAAATAAAATAGAGGAGGGTTCAGGTATGGACACAACACCAATTTATGAGCTGCGGGAACGCCTGCGCGCGGCAGGCATCGCGGGCACAAACCTGTTGACAGAGGATTTTCGGTTAAAGCGTGCGTATGAGGCATTCAAGCCGTTAGAGGCAGCTTCATCGGTCTTTGCAAAATTGGGACAGATGACAGCACAGCTTTTGGCGCCGGAGTGTCAAAATGTTCAGGGCGCACTGCTTGATGCACTGACACTGGCAGATGCCGTGATCTGCACGCTTGGCGTTGTTGAGATAAAAGGGGAGGTTGAGCGGCTTCATGCTGCCTATGAGGAAGAAAACACAGGCAGTACCATTGTCAATGCACCCTGTTCTGTGCTGAGACAACTGCTGGAGGCGCTGACAACATCGGGCGGCGGGCACTATGCATCCGTATGTGAGCTGCACGACAGCCAGCCGCAGCTTTTTGACGATTACCGCGTCAAGTATGCGCTGGTGCAGGCGTTGGGGGCTTCCTATGCAGAGCTTGCAGACAAGGTGGAGGAGTGGCTTAGAGAAAGCAGGGACAGAGCGATTCTGCCGCTTTTATATCACGGGTTTGACCCCAGGGGCAAGAAAGAGATGGTGCGCCGTGTAAACCTCATAGATGCACTTGCCGGCGCAGAGGCAAACGATTTCTATCTCAGAATGCTCGAGGAAGCGCAGAAGGAGATTCGGCAGGCGGTGATCTTTGCACTCAGGCATGACCAGAAAAATGTACCGCTGCTTATGGACATGATAAAGACAGAAAAAGGCAAGAACAAAGATGCTGTTTTTATGGCACTTGCCAGTATAGAAGATGAAAACGCCCGTGCCTGTTTGGAACAAGCCGCAGAGAAACAGCCGGAGACCGTCTTAAAGTACCTGATCAATGCAGTATCCTCGTGGTCAGCAGAGCTTGTCGAGAAAATCTGTGACAAGGTGCTTGAACGGTTTGACCGGGCAGGAGATCCCGCGAAGCTGGATAAAGAGCGACTGAACGAAATCGCGATTCCGTATGATCTGGTTTTGGCGATGTATGGAAAGAGCCATCCAGCCATTCGAAGATGCTATCAGAAATTACTGAAACGAAAGGAACGCATAAACACTTTTCTTGACAAATGGAGAGAAGTATATCCGTATTCATGGCACTGTGATGTCATCGACAGTGATTTCTGGTATTTCCGCAAACAGAAGCCAATTCCTATTGAGAGAGGACTGGATAAAATCCTGCAACAGTCATTGGTTGTCAATCCTGATGCAGACCTGTGCGCACTTGCATTGGAATTAGATTTCCTGTCCGCCGCTGTGACAGCAAAGCTAATCGGAGACGAAGATTGTGTGGACTGGCTGGAAAATAAGATTTCCACAGCCAAATATCCTGCCCAATGTATGAATATGGTAGTGGATGCAGCGGCTTATATTCAGTGGGATGAAAATAAAAATACTTATCAAATTTACGGCAGGGCGCTTCGGCTGACACATGCAAAGAAATTTATGGACTGGCTCAAAAGACATGCATCAGAGGAAACGGACCGAATCTTAATGCGATGGCTGCCGCTGCATGATAAGGAGCTGTGTCATGAGTTCGGCGAATACTTCTATAACAGAGCATTACAGGTTTCCTCCGGCGGCAGGAGTTATCTGGGCTATATGAAGCAATGCGGCTGGACGGACTGTAAAGGACTTGGCGTGCACTATATCAAGATGCACCCCAACGAGATCAGTTCATGGGAAACCTGTTATTTTCTGCGTGAACTGCCCGGCGGCGCGGATGCGATTGACGAGGAATACAAGGCAGTCTGCGAGATGATTGATACAGGGAAAATCCGGGTGGATGCAAGGTCATACGAGACATTCAAGAAAAGAATGATGAGTATTTAGCGCGCATACAGCGCAGAAGGAATCATTATAATAGTAGAAAGGAAGATACAAATAATGAGTGAGCAAATTTTAAGATTACCTGCTGAAAAATTGTTTCAGGCAGAGATTGACGCGTTGATCGCAGCAGAAAAAAATCCAATACCGACAGGCTGGCGCATGTCTCCGCAGTCTGTAAAGACATACATCTGCGGCGGAAAGGCTGGCAAGACCGAGATCACCCCCAAATACATAGGACATGAACGGCTGGTGGAAATCGCCATTTCCACGCTCGTGACAGACAGAGCGCTCTTGCTGATCGGTGAGCCGGGTACGGCAAAGAGCTGGCTCTCTGAGCATTTGACAGCCGCCATCAACGGCGACTCCACGAAGGTTATACAGGGAACCGCAGGAACGACAGAGGAGCAGATTAAGTATTCATGGAACTATGCAATGTTGATCGCCAAGGGGCCGTCCCACGAGGCGATGCTCAAAAGCCCTGTATTCAATGCGATGGAGACTGGTTCCATCGCGCGCGTTGAGGAGATTTCGCGCTGTGCTTCCGAGGTGCAGGACGCGCTGATTTCTATTTTATCCGAAAAGAGAATCTCTGTGCCAGAGCTTGCGGTGGAAGTGGCGGCGCAAAAGGGATTTTCAGTGATCGCGACAGCAAACACAAGAGACAAAGGTGTCAATGAGATGTCTGCCGCGCTCAAGAGACGTTTTAATATTGTGGTACTGCCTGCACCGGCAAACCTTACTTCCGAGATGGAGATTGTCAGAACGAGAGTGACACAGTTGTCAGAAAATCTTGACCTGAATGCAAAGCAGCCAGCAGATGATGTGGTGGAGAAGGTTTGCACGATCTTCCGTGAGCTGCGCTGCGGCGAGACCTTAGACCGCACACAGAAGGTAAAGGGCACATCGGGCGTTCTCTCCACCGCAGAGGCTATCTCTCTGCTGTGTAACAGCATGGCGCTGGCGGGAAGTTTTGGAAATGGCACAATCACTAATGAGGATTTGGCGGCAGCGCTGCAAGGAGCAGTCATCAAAGATGAGGACAAAGACCAAGTGGCATGGAAGGAGTATCTCGAGAATGTGATGAAAAAGCGCGGCTCAGAGTGGCTGGGATTGTATAAGGCGTGTAAGGAGCTGACGGTTTAGTACCTGTTTAGAAAGGTAAGGAGAGATAGATGAAAAATCCAAATTTTTTCGGAATACGGCATTTATCGCCTGCCGGGGCGTATTACCTGCGGGGATTTCTCGACGAGAAGAAGCCAAAGCTGGTATTGGTCGAGGGACCAAGTGATTTTGAAGATTTGCTGTCGGATATGGTGCGGAAGGAGACAAAGCCGCCGATCGCAGTGCTTGCCTACACAAAAGAGGCGCCTGTGAGGACAATACTGTATCCCTTTGCAGAGTACTCGCCCGAGTATCAGGCAATCCAGTGGTGCCACAACCATCATGTCACGTGCCGCTTTATAGATCTGCCCTCAGAGACATTTCTCGCGATACCAGAGTGCGGAATGCAGGAGGCGGAGGGCGAGGAGTGCCGGATGAATGTTTATGAGCAGCTTGACCAGCAGAGCGGCGAGGACGGTCACGACACCTTCTGGGAGCGTGTCATGGAGCAGGCAGGCAGCATGGAAGCCTATCACATGGGTGCCAATAGCTTTGGCGCCAATATCAGGAATCTCACCGCAGGACGGGAAAATGACTGGGCGGAAACTGTACTCCGTGAGGCATATATGCGCCAGCAGATCAAAAAGGCGGTGGATTCGGGCATTGAGCCGGAGAACATCGTCGTGGTGACAGGGTCCTATCATGTCGAAGGCTTGAAAAGCTGGCAGGAGGCAGACGAGGATTTGTCAAAAATGCCCAAGGTGGGCGCAAACCATACGCTGATGCCGTACTCCTACTATCGGCTTTCCACGAGGGCGGGATACGGCGCAGGGAACAAGGCGCCCGCGTACTATGCACTTTTGTGGGAAGGTTTGAAGAAGGGCGAGCCGATGTACGCGGTTTACAGTTATCTGATACGGCTCGCAAAATACCAGCGCGAGAAAGGAAACCCTATTTCATCGGCGTCTGTGATTGAGGCAGTCCGGCTGGCAATGTCGTTAGCTTCGCTCAGGGGCGGAACGATCGCTTCGCTCAGGGATTTGCGCGATGCGGCGCAGACCTGTATCGGGGAGGGCAGTGTGTCAAACATTATCCTGGCGACGGCTGATACAGAGATTGGCACAACCATCGGTGCACTTCCTGACGGGGTGAGCCGCACCAGCATTCAGGAGGACTTTTACAGGCAGTTAAAAGACTTGAAGCTTGAGAAATACCGTGAGCTCACAGCGCAGGATTTAATGTTGGATTTGCGGGAGAACAGACGGGTCAGCTCCGAAAAATCAGCTTTTATAGACCTGCACCGATCTTTTTTCCTGCACCGGCTCAGGGTTATTCAAGTGAGTTTTGCCCAGCAGCAGGCAGTCAATCAGGACAATGCGACGTGGTCTGAACACTGGGTCGTGCGCTGGTCGCCGGAGGCGGAGATTGAGCTGGTGGAATCGGCGTTAAAGGGCGATACGATAGACGGTGCAGCGTCGTTTGCCATGAAGGAGCGTGTCGAGAACGCAGCGAAAATGGGTGATATTGCGCTTGTCATTGAGGACGCCTGCTGCTGCGGTATGGAGAAGGCGGTTGGCTATGCGACTGCGGCGCTGCAAAAAATGGCAGTCGATGCCGCCTCTGTGGAGGACTTGGCAAAGACAGCACAGCGGCTCTCCGTCGTCATACAGTACGGAAATATCCGGCGCATTGATGCAAAGCCGTTAGAGCCAATCCTCAAACAGTTGTTCTACAGGGCATGTCTGATACTTGAGTCTGCCTGTGTGTGTGATGATGCGGCAAGCAAGGCGGTTCTTACCGCAGTCGAACAGTTAAACAGCGTGGAGCTGGCACATGATTTTCTGGCGCACGAGGAGTGGATTAAGGTGTTGAACAACATTTCCGAGCGCGATGACCTGAATACCAAATTATCGGGCTTTGCGGCAGCGATTTTGCTGGAACGTGGAAATATGAACACGCAGCAGTTACGGACAGAAGTATCAAGGCGGTTGTCCAAGGGGATTCCGGCAGATTTGGGCGCAGGGTGGTTTGAGGGACTCGCCATGAAAAACAGGTATGCGCTGATTGCGCGGCTGTCTTTGTGGGAAAGTCTGAATGATTATCTTGTGACACTCGACGATGAGGAGTTCAAGCGGGCGCTCGTGTTTCTGCGGCGTGCATTTGCCGACTTTTCCGCCGTGGAAAAAGACCAGATCGCAGAAAATCTTGGCGAGATTTTGGGGCTGAATGGACAGGAGGTCAGCGAGGTGGTAAATGCTGTGCTCGACGAGAGCGCACAGCAGATGATCGAGGGGCTCGACGATTTTGATTTTGACCTGTAAGTTTGATAAAAGAGACAGATCGTGATACGATATGTTGTAGAGCAGGGAGGAGGAATAGGATGCAGTCTGCAAGTATAAAAATAAATCATTTACTGGAAAGTCTGGATGAGGAAGATTATGACAAGGCAGTTTCTTATATTGAATTTTTAGTCGAAGTCAGGAACAGGGAGAAACTAAAAAAAGAGCAATCAGCGAAGAATCAGGCAGAGGTTGAGGAGATTGTAGCCTCTCTGATAGGCTCTATTCCAGATACAGGTAAAACGCTGGAGGAATATAGGAGTGAGAGACTTAAAAAATATGAAATACCTGATTGATACAAATATTATTCTTGATGTACTTCTAAAGAGGGAACCTTTTTGCAGTTGTGCTGTTAAAGTAATAAAATTATCTATGTATGATAAATTTAGGTTCTATATCTCGGCGTCATCGGTTACGGATATATATTATATCGCGAATCAAACACTTAGGAATAAGGCACAGGTAAAAAATCTTATAAACAAATTATTACAAATAGTTTCAATTGCAGGTGTTTCGGAAAAAGAAATCAGAAATGCACTGATGTTATCATGGAGTGACTTTGAAGATTCTGTGCAGTATTCAGTTGCTTTATTGCAGGAAATGGACGGGATTATAACACGCAATACCAAGGATTATAAAGAATCCGAAATAAAAATATGGGAACCAGAAGAATTTTTAGAAACTGTTCTAAACAGTTTGTAGTTCCTTAGCATGGTGGCAATAGGAGGATTCATATGGAAGCAAAAGAACAAATCACCAGATGGCGGCTGATTCTGGGGCAGGAGAGTGACAAGCGGCTGTCGGGCATGGGAGACGGAGACATGTCGCTCTCACACGAGCAGGACTTGATGGATCAGGCATTGGCTTCGATCTATAACAGGACAGAATTCGGCGGTTTTGGCGGGCAGAATAATCCGGGCAGAGGTGCGGGCAGGGGCCCCTCCAATCCGCAGATCAGCCGCTGGCTCGGCGATGTGCGGACACTGTTTGATAAGGAGTTGGTGACGGTTATCCAGAATGATGCTGTGACGCGCTGCGGACTAAAACAATTGTTATTTGAGCCAGAGTTATTGGAGAATATGGAGCCGGATATGGGGCTTGCCTCGACAATACTGACACTCAAAGACCAGATCCCAAAGCGTTCCAAGGAAAGTGTGCGCACATTTATCAAGAAGATTGTCGAGGAAATCAATAAGCTGCTCGAGCAGGATATCCGGCGCGCTGTAACTGCTGCGGTCAACAAAAGAAAGCATTCACCGATTCCGTCCGCATCAGCGATGGATTTTAAGATGACTATAAACCGCAATTTAAAGCACTATAATCCTGATTTAAAGACAATTGTGCCGGAACATTTTTACTTTTTTGACCGGACCAGTACCACGGCAGCAAACAAGTGGACGATTATTCTTGACATTGACCAGAGTGGTTCGATGGGGGAGTCGGTCATCTATTCGTCGATCATTAGCTGTATTCTGGCGAGCATGGCGAGCATCAAGACGCGGATTGTCGCGTTCGACACGAATATCGTGGATTTGACAGAGAAAAGTGAGGACCCTGTTGATCTGCTCTTTGGTTTTCAGCTTGGCGGCGGCACAGATATTAACAAATCCATCGCCTACTGTGAACAGTTTATTGAGAATCCGGCAAAAACCCTGTTTTTTCTGATCTCCGACTTGGATGAGGGTGGAAACAGAGCAGGGCTTTTGCGGCGAATCAGCGATATGAAGGAGTCCGGTGTGACGGTGATCAGCCTCTTGGCGATTGCCGACGGCGGCAAGCCGTATTATGATGCACAGACAGCACAGAAGATTGCAGGGCTGGGGGTTCCTTGCTTTGCCTGCATACCGCAGCTTTTGCCGACGCTTCTGGAGAAGGCGCTGAAAGGGCAGGATTTGTCTAATTTTGAGAAAATGAGGTAATTTGTGAGGTAATACAAGATGGCGATACAGGGAGAAACAAGAGAGAGTACACGTATAAAAATACGGGAGCCCAAACAGTATAAGGTGATCATGCACAATGATGATTTTACCACAATGGATTTTGTGGTAGACATTCTGCGCGAGCTTTTTCATAAAGATGAAATAGAAGCGGAGAGACTGATGCTGTTGGTACATGAGACAGGAAAGGCAGCCGTGGGGACGTACCCATACGATATTGCAGTCTCAAAGGTACAGTCGGCGGCGGCACGGGCAAAGGCAGAAGGGTTTCCGTTTCGAATGACCATAGAGGAGGCGTAGGAAGGTATGCAGGTATCAAGGGAAGTTGCAGAGATTATCAATTCTGTGATCGTGTTGGCGAAGGAACGGCATTACGAGCTTGTGACGCCAGAGCTGTTATTGTATGTGATCTGTGAGAATCAGTTGTTTGCGGAGGCATTTGAGGACTGCGGCGGCAGTATTCATGACCTGACTGCGCAGCTTGAAGGCTATTTTAACGAATATATGGTTGCGGTTCACTCTGAGGAGTGTACTAATCAGGCGCCTGATCAAAATCCAGAGTTCTCTGCTGGTATGGGAAGCCTGTTGTCCTACGCATGGCATTCGGCGCAGGGGAGTGGGCGGAATGTTGTTGGCTTGATGCATCTTGTCCATGCCATGTTTGAGCTGGAGGAAAGCTATGCCGTATACTACATGCAGTTGCAGGGAATCGAACATGCTGAGCTCTTACAGCAGATGACTGTTTTGCACGAGGAGGCGGCTGCTGTCAGGCAGACAAAAGACGCGTACCGAGATGATGAGGGTCACACCGCGGAGGCGGAGGAGGCAGCGTCAGAAGCCTTGCCGGAGAAGGTGTGGCAGCAGTTTGCAGTCTGTCTCAACGATGCGCTGGACGGCGTAAATCCTCTGATTGGCAGGGAGGAGGAGCTTGAGCGGACGATGCAGATTCTGTGCCGCAAAGAGAAGAATAATCCTCTCCATATCGGGGAGCCCGGCGTTGGCAAGACAGCGATTACATATGGTCTTGCGCGGCTGATTGAAGAGGAAAATGTGCCAGAGCCATTGAGGGACGCGAAGATTTTTTCGCTGGATCTTGGAAGCCTGATTGCCGGAACACAGTTTCGCGGTGATTTTGAGAAACGGTTTAAGCGCGTGATGGACAGCATCAGCCGTGAGGAGAAGCCCATCGTGTACATTGATGAAATTCACAACATTGTCGGTGCCGGTGCGGTGAATGGAGGCGCATTTGACATCTCTAATATGCTAAAGCCCTATCTGGCAGCAGGGAATGTCCGATTTATCGGTGCGACGACCTATGAGGAATACAAGAAGCATTTCGAGAAGAGCAAGAGCCTTGTGAGACGCTTTCAGAATATTGATATCAAAGAACCTGACATCGAAGATGCCACCTGCATTTTGGAGGGACTCAAAGAGAACTATGAAAAATATCATGGCGTCACTTACGGGAAGGGTGTCATCGCGTATGCAGTAAACATGAGTGCGAAATATGTCAATGAGCGCTATCTGCCAGACAAGGCGATTGATTTGATTGATGAGGCGGGGGCGTATCGCAGACTGCATCCTTTAAATCAAAAAAAACAGTCTGTTGGAACGGATTTGATAGATGAGATTCTCTCCAAAACCTGTCAGATTCCCAAACAAGTGGTAGAACAGGATGAGATTGAAACACTTGCGACATTGGAAAAGCGCCTGACGAGCCGTGTGTTTGGTCAGGACGAGGCAGTCGCACAGGTGGTCAATGCCGTAAAATTTTCGAGAGCAGGGCTTTTGGAGGAGGGAAAACCGCTTGCAAGCCTGCTTTTTGTGGGACCTACAGGTGTCGGAAAGACCGAGATTGCAAGAAGTCTTGCCGATGAGATGGGCATCAAACTGATTCGTTTTGATATGAGTGAGTATGAGGAAAAACATGCCGTTGCGAAGCTGATCGGCTCTCCCGCAGGATATGTCGGCTATGAGGAGGGCGGGCTGCTGACGGAGGAGATTCGCAAAAATCCCCATGCAGTGCTATTGCTAGATGAGATTGAAAAGGCGCATCCAGATATTTACAACATTCTCCTACAGGTGATGGATTATGCCACGCTGACAGACAATCAGGGCAGAAAGGCAGATTTTCGCAATGTCATTGTCATCATGACCTCCAACGCGGGTGCAAGCCGGATTGGAAAGCATGGCATCGGCTTCACCGGACAGGACGTCAAGTCGGATGTGATTATGGAGGAAGTGAAACGTATCTTCCAGCCGGAATTTCGCAACCGTCTGAATAAGATTGTGGTATTTCACGGTATGGACAGTGCGATGGCAGCCCAGATTACAGAGAAAAAGTTAGGCGAGCTGCAAAAGATGCTTCGCTTGAAAAAGGTCGAGTTGTCAGTCAGCGCAGCAGCAAAAAAATTATTGCAGCAAAAAGGCATTACTACAGAATTTGGTGCAAGAGAGATTGACCGGGTGATACAGAGCGAGGTGAAACCGCTTCTGGTTGATGAAATCTTGTTTGGCAAACTCAAAAAAGGCGGAGTATGTAAGCTGACAACGCAGGAGGACTGCTTTCATCTTGAATACCCGCAGGATCAGCCCAAAAAGAGCATTCATCCGAAAAAGAAAAAAGTATGAATTACAGAAAAGGAGAACGGTCATGCCAGTATTTCGCATCAATGAAAAGGAAATCTCGTTTCCGCATCCAACACTTGCAAGGGAGGATGGACTGCTGGGTGTTGGCGGGGATTTGTCTGTCGAGCGGCTCTTGTTAGCATACTCGCATGGGATATTTCCATGGTACAATCCGGGAGAGGAAATTTTGTGGTGGTGTCCTAAAAAGCGCTTTGTTATTTTTCCAAGTGAGATTCATGTGTCGCACTCTATGCGAAAGTACATGAAAAAGCACACACTCCGCGTTGTGCTGAACAGAGATTTTGCAGACACGATGCACCGCTGCCGGTTAAAGAGAGAGTTCAATGAGGGAACTTGGATTTCCGATGAGATGGAGGAGGCATACCGCCGTCTGCACGAGCAGGGGTATGCGGTCAGCGTGGAGGTGTTGGAAGATGACGTGCTGGCAGGCGGATTTTATGGCGTCAGCATTGGAAAGTGCTTTTTTGGTGAGAGTATGTTCTCCGAAAAGGAAAATGGCTCTAAAACAGCGCTGATTGCCTTTGCGCACTTCTTGGAGAAGGAAAAATTTCTGTTCATTGACTGTCAGTTCCACACAGAGCATTTGGAGAGCATGGGCGGCAGATACATTTCGTGGGAGGAGTACGAGCGTCTGCTCGCAAAAGGATTGCAGCGGTAGCGCTTTATGCTTTTTTCATAGAATTTATAGATAGTTTTGTGGCATCTTCAACGATAGAATGGTAGAATAAGGATAACTTATTAATGAAGACGTGCATGTGCCTGAAGATTTCGGGTACATGCGGTGGAAAACAGGAGGAAAAAAAGGATGGATTTTTTTGATAAGACGACCAAAGCTGTCAGGGATATCGGCAATGCGACGCGGGAACAGACAGAGCTTGCAAATCTCAAGATTCAAAAGGCGGCAATTGAGAAGAAGCTAGAGAGCCAGTACGCAGAAATCGGCAAGCGATATGTCGCTTACATCGCAGATACCTTCCGAACGGAGCCGTTTGATGTGACAGATATCCTGGATGTCATCAATCCTGATCTGGAGAGGATCGCGGACATTGTAGAGCAGGTAGAACAGAAAGAACAGCAGTTCAGACAGCATTCTATCGAGAAGGATAGAAAAAGGGCGCTTGAACAGTTTGAGAACGAGAAGCGCAAGCTCGACAAGGCAAAGGATTTGGATATTGTCACAGAGCTGGAATATGAGGAGAAGCTGGCGAAGGCGCGCAGGAAATTTGACAATTTCGAAGCCTTGAAAAAGCTTCAATTGCAGTTTGAGATGGATATCATCACCAGAGAGGAGTACGAGGAAAAAGTTCGGAGTATTTTGCAGTAGCTTTGAAGCATAGTTGAACAGGTTCGTGTGAAAAGAGGGCGGGAAACGGCTCTCTTTTTATGCGCACGGGCACTCCGACTCTACTTTTTCTACTTGATTGCACACAGGTGTTGTACAAAATGGCGGAATCAGGTATACTGTTAACAGAAACTCATAGAATGATATAAGCGTGGGGGATTATGCTTACGCCCAAATTCGCAGATTTTGGTAAGAATGGAGATTTCTATGTATGAGAACAAGGCGGGGTTAGGATATCAGGACTTTCGAAGAATGAGAGAGGACCATATATTTTATATAGACAAGACAGATTTTATCAAAGAGTGGTGGGAATATTCTGATATGGTAACGCTGATCACACGTCCGCGCCGGTTTGGTAAAACCTTAAACCTGAGTATGGCTGAATGTTTTTTTTCTAACAGGTCTGCGAACCGCGGTGATCTATTTGAAGGTTTATCTATTTGGCAGAGTAAAGAATACAGAAACATGCAGGGCACTTACCCCGTCATATTTTTAAGCTTTGCGCCAATTAAGACGGGGAGAATAGATGAGATCAAGGCGGCATTGAAACAGATTGTTGCGGACGTGTACCGTGAATATCGGTTTATTATGGAAGCTCAGATTTTTCATCAAAAAGATCGGGAGGACTTCGATGCGGTAAGCAAACAGATGGACGACATGACTGCATATACCGCGTTGAACCGTCTGTGCTCGTATCTGTATCAGTATTATCATCAAAATGTGATTGTCATGCTGGATGAGTATGATACGCCAATGCAGGAGGCATGGATAGCAGGATGCTGGGATGAGACAGTTGATTTTTTCAGAAGCTTTTTTAACTATACCTTTAAATCCAATAAATATCTGTGCAGGGGATTGATCACTGGCATAACACGAATTTCAAAGGAGAGTATTTTTTCTGACTTGAACAACTTGGAGGTTGTCACTACAACTTCTGAGAAGTACACAACTTCATTTGGCTTTACGGAAAAAGAGACTTTTGAGGCGCTCGAACAGGCGGGACTTGGTGCAGAGCAGCAAAAGGTGAAACAGTGGTATGATGGATTTACATTTGGCAGCCAAAGAGACATGTATAATCCGTGGTCGATCGTTTCTTTTTTGAATAAGAAAGGCAGGTATGAGACCTATTGGGCAAATACGAGCAGCAACCGTCTTGTCAATTCATTGATACAGCGGGGAAATTCAGAAATAAAAAAGACTATGGAGGCGCTTTTGCAGGGAAACAGCTTTTTGGCTAATCTTGATGAGCAGATCATGCTGAATCAACTGGTCGGAAGTACCGATGCTGTCTGGAGTCTTTTGCTGGCGACAGGATATTTAAAGGTATTAAATGTTAGGGCGGAAAAGCCAGACGATGACGGAATGATGCAGTATACACTGGCGCTCACCAATCTTGAAGTCAAAAAGTTATTTCATAAGATGATAAAAGGCTGGTTTGGAGATAATGCCCAGCTTCCGTACAATGATTTTATTAAGGCTTTGATACTCGACGATGTAGATTCCATGAATGAATTTATGAATAGAATCGCACTGTGTAGTTTTTCGAATTTTGATACAGCGAAGGGGGCGTCGGGAAATGATGCACCTGAGCGGTTCTATCACGGATTTGTACTGGGGCTGATGGTGGAGCTGGCTGGAAGATTTCGTATCATGTCAAATAGGGAAAGTGGTTTTGGGCGTTATGATATCATGCTTGTGCCAGTCGATCAAGAAAAGGATAATGCCTACATCATAGAGTTTAAAGTGCATAAGCCTGCAAAGGAAAAAGGGCTTGAAGAAACAGTAAAACATGCCTTAAATCAGATAGAAGAAAAGCAGTATGCGGTTCAATTGATTTCAGAGGGAATGAGACCAGATCAGATTCGAAAATACGGTTTTGCTTTTGCGGGCAAAACATGTCTGATCGGCTAGCTGGCATATGGGGGGATTCGTATGGAGGAACAACAACACAAAAGGCGCGTGCGCTACAAGGGAACACATCCAAAAACATATACAGAAAAATACAAAGAACATCATCCTGAAAAATATGCGGACACCATCGAAAAGGTTATCCGTAAAGGGAGTACGCCGGCAGGGATGCATCTGCCGATTATGGTGCAGGAAATACTCGATTTTCTACAGATTAAGCCGGGACAAAAGGGGCTGGATGCTACCTTGGGTTATGGCGGTCACACACGAAAAATGCTAGAGCAGCTACAGGGCACTGGACACATCTGTGCGCTTGATGTGGACCCGATCGAGCTTGTCAGAACAAAAGAACGTTTGGAACAGGCTGGCTATGGCACCGCGCAGTTGACCATTATACAAGAGAATTTTGCGAAGATAGACCAGATTGCCAAGACACATGGACCATTTGATTTCATTCTTGCGGATTTGGGCGTCTCCTCCATGCAGATTGACAATCCCGACAGAGGTTTTTCGTATAAGGTGGAAGGACCACTTGATCTGCGCTTGAATCCTGAAAAGGGTATCTCGGCAGCAGAGCGCCTAAGAGAACTGACACCGGAGGAGTTAGAGGGAATGCTCATAGAAAATTCGGACGAGCCCTACGCTGCAAAAATCGCGGCGGAGGTCACAAGGACGCTGCGCCGCAAAGAGCCGATCGAGACGACAACGCAGTTGAGGGAAGTGATAGAGAAAGCATTATCCTTTCTGCCGGCGAATAATGAGAAAAAAGAACTTATCAAAAAGACTTGCCAGCGCACTTTTCAAGCACTGCGCATTGATGTCAACAGTGAATTTGAAGTGCTGGAGGCATTTCTTGACAAACTGCCCGATGCATTGGCGCCGAATGGCAGAGTGGCGATTTTGACTTTTCACTCCGGGGAGGACAGAATGGTCAAAAAGGCTTTTAAGCAGGGAAAAAAACAAGGCGTATTCTGTGAGATTTCCGAGGAAGTGATACGGCCGTCCGGGGAGGAGTGCAGGCAGAACCCGAGAGCGCGCTCTACCAAGCTGCGCTGGGCAGTCAAAACCAGTTAGGAACGATAGATGAGGAGAGTTATTTACAATGGGCTATATCGAAGAGACCGATGAATTAAAACTGGATTTTCAAAAAATAAAAAGTATGTCTGGGCAGGAGGTGATTCCTGTCGCGGTTCAGAATGCAGATACAAACGAAGTCATTCTTGTGGCTTATACCAACGAGCAGGCAATGTTAGAGTCCGTCAGACTGCGCCGTCTGGTGCTTTGGAGTACCTCGCGCAATGAGCTGTGGCACAAGGGTAAAACGTCAGGAAATGAGTTTGAGCTGGCAGAGATTTTTGTCAACTGCGAGCAAAACTCGCTCGTATATAAAGTCAGACCCCTAAATGGTAATATCTGCCATACCTCCTATCAAGGCGTGGCAAATAACTGCTTTTACAGAAGGCTGGACATGGAACGCATGAAGCTGGTGAATTTGAATGAGGAGTGAATATTC
>CAJUII010000068.1 GCA_910586405.1 uncultured Lachnospiraceae bacterium | reverse complement strand
TTGTAGAATGGCTGGAAAATGATACGATAAATCTCATATTTCAGATGATTGAGCCTGACAAACCGCAATTAAGTTGACGGTTACAATTTGTAAAGGTATAATGATAGCATAAAATCGCTTTTTGAAAGAAGAGCGCAGCTAGCAATAATGGAGGGGAGACATATAAGCAGACACAACAATAGTTTAACACAGAAGGCATTGCCATCAGAAACAAAGCGATTGCGGGGACAGTGGTTTGACAGAACACTAAGAAAGATGTGGCTCATGTATCGATTGATGATCGGGAAAGTAAAATATATGACAGGGCTGGCACTGATCCTCTCACTAGCAGCCTGTCAGTCGTCAGTTCCACAGCAAGATACACAGCCGGAACGCTTTTCGGATTCGGCAGCGCAGCTCTGGGAAGAGCATTCTTTGGAATCCTCGGCTGAAACGGCAGAGACAGCAGAAGAAAACGGCGGGGAAACCTCTTTAGAAGAACCGGTTTTGATATACACTGGCATTCAGGCTACGGTAACAGAATACAATGCAGAATACGCCCATTATACAGAGTTAGCGAATTATTTAGATGAAAAGCAGTTTACACTGATGAGAATTGCACATAAAGAGACAACGGAACTTTTTGAGGGGCGCGAAGCGCTGGAATGGAATGCACAAGACTGGGATCTGGTAAATCCTCTGGGTAATATCAGTGCTTACGACTGCGGATACGGAAAGATAGATTATAACAACGATGGAAAAAAAGAAATCATTTACCGCGCAATTGGCACCGACAAACGGATTACCGCAACAGGTTATCAGACGGACGATGCGTCAAAACAGATCGTGACAGAATATGATCTTGTGCATGTTTTTCAAAATACAGACCCGCAGGAGAGCACACTACAGCAATTGTGGTTTGAACAAATTGGAGAAGATATTGTAACATTCCGCCTTCTGCGGAAGAACGACAGCGAAGAATTTGTCATACACAGCGATCTTGTGACCACCAATGACAAAGAATCCACCTGCTCCCACCTCGAAACGCGGAACTTGACCATGACGACCAAGCTGGCGGACACGATAGAGCAGGCAAACGGGCAGGATATTTTTCATAGTCGCATTTTAAACCTGTCAACAGGGGAAGGCGAAGTATTTCAGGCACTGCGCCGCGAGCAGCTGATCGCCTTTCAGGAAGAACGTTCAATCGACGCTGCACTCAGGACAACCATACTGCCAGAGGGGCTTCTGAACCTTTTTAAGGACGTGTTGGCTGGCACACAGCGTTATAATCATGCATGGAATATGGAAGCGCTTTCTGCCTATGAGGACCAGACGCATCAGGTGACGCCAGAACAGGTACGGTCATATCTTGGAGAGGAATTCTCATATTATTACGGATGGGAAGAAAATATTTTGTCCGCATACCTCGTGGACTTGGATCAAAATGGCAGTGAAGAGCTGGCGCTGTTCTATGATTCCGGCGGCACCGCAGGATTTGCACAGATAGATATCTGGCGGGTGCAGGAGGACCAGACAGCAGAACTATTGCACAGCTTTCCGATGCTGCGCGGATATGCAAAACTGCTGGACTATGACGGCGCATTCTATTTTGTCGCCCGTCAATACGATTTTAATACCGGTGAAACAGATGGATTATACATTCTGACCGCAGATACAGACAGCACAATACAGTTGTATCGTCTTAACTTGGAAAACAAGGAGAACCGAATGCGCTGGATTGAAACTTATCGCAATCAAGAAATGGATGCCCGCCTAGAGCAAACACTGATGGATTATATCGAGGCAAGAAAAAGAGAGGTGGAGGAAAAAACAGTTTCCGACGACGATTTTGAACTGATTGACGGCAATGCAGAAATACCTTACCACGAATCAGATATCACCTTCCCGCTTGATGCATTCTCTCTCGACAGCTTC
The DNA here is from genome assembly GCA_910586405.1 of uncultured Lachnospiraceae bacterium. Lineage (GTDB taxonomy): Bacteria > Bacillota > Clostridia > Lachnospirales > Lachnospiraceae > COE1. The sequence continues at coordinate 15,229 of CAJUII010000068.1, read as the reverse complement.
GACGAACAGTTTTGTCATATCGTGGACTTTGACAATGACGGCAATGCAGAATGCGTCCGTAAAACAATCTGGTATCCAAGCAGCCAAGGTACAACGCTCTGTTTGCTCGCTGATTTCTACAAGGAGTATGATTCGTATCTGCACGAAACAATGGTACGTTTTCCATGTTTCGTTGATTCAGACAATGCATATAAGTATAATTATCCCTTTCATTCAGGTACTGTCGTGGACTCCGATGAAATGTTTGACACAATGCCTGTTCAGCTATGGTTCGAAGAATTTGACCAGAAAGTGTACACGTTTTATCTCAAACGAGTCGAGTACACCTCTGATTATCTGCTAGAAGTCAGTCTGATCGAAGGAGAACAGCTCCACCCGCTGCTACAGTATCTGTTGATTGCAGAAAAGAAATACACTTTTACATGACGAACATGGTATTCTGGCTCTGGAGATAAGCAGGAACTGATTGCCAAAACTATAAGAGGTGAGATTCTGGACAGCGATAATTGTTTTATAGACAATTATTCCGTATCAGGAAATAAGATTCATATTGAATACGAAATGGAATTTATTTGGCTTCCGTTTCTGGGTTCCGAATTTATCTGGAGAGTACAGGGCTGTGCCCGGGTAAAATTTACCATTCCCGGACCTGATTCGGTAGACTGGTTTGTTTTTGATGCAGAGGATCATGATTTTTTTGAGGAGTATGAAAAATACAAAGAATTTGTACATGTTGAAAAGATTACTTATACTGATGTAGAATGTGATACGTTTATTGCAGTCTTTTATACGGGGCTTGGGGCTTCGCTATCATTAGCAGGGATTCTTTTTGGGAAAAATTGGAGGACAAGCAATGCAGCAAAATAATAAAATGGACGATAAAGAGTATTCAACGGGGATGTTGGTCAGGCGGTTTCTGCCGTATTTTCAGCCGTACCGCAGGACGTTATGCGCAGATTTGTGCTGCGCGGCGCTGACGACAGTGTGTGAGATCGTGCTGCCGCTGATCATTCGGCAGATTACGAACACAGCGCTTGAGGATGTGGCGCTCTTGACAACGCGCATGGTTCTTAATCTTGCCTTGCTGTATTTTGTGCTGAGAATTATAGATGCGCTGGCAAATTATTATATGGCGGATATGGGGCATGTGATGGGTGCGCGGATTGAGACGGATATGCGCCGTGATGCCTACGCACACTTGCAATTGCTGTCCAATACATATTTTAATAATACCAAGGTTGGTCAGATTATGGGGCGCATTACCAATGATTTGTTTGAGGTGACAGAATTTTCACACCACTGCCCGGAGGAGTTTTTTATTGCGGGGATTAAAATTGTGATTTCTTTTGTCATACTCGCGCAGATTCATCTGCCGCTCACGCTGATGATTTTTGTATTTGTGCCGGTGATGACGGTCGTATGCCGCATCATTAACAAGAAGATGCGCAGAACGTTCAGTGCGCAGCGTCACCAGATTGGTGAGCTGAATGCGAAGCTTGAGGACAGTTTATTAGGGCAGAAGGTCGTCAAGGCATTTACCAATGAGGCGCTTGAGTCGGAGAAATTCGAGCAGGGCAATCAGGATTTTTTGAAGGTAAAGCAGCATTCCTATATGTTGATGGGGATATTTAGCACCTCCACCAGAGTGTTTGACGGATTGATGTATCTGACAATCATTGTCGGGGGCGGATTTTTCCTGATGGATGGCAGGATTCTGCCGGGGGATATGGTGGCGTATGTCATGTATGTGTCTACGCTGATTGCGACAATCCGCAGGATTATTGAGTTTGCAGAGCAGTTTCAGCGCGGAATCACTGGCATTGAGCGGTTCTTGCAGATTATGGATGCTGATATAGAGATTTTTGATGAGCCGGATGCGCAGGAGTTGGTACAGCCGAAAGGTGAGATTGTATTTCGCAATGTGAGCTTTGAGTACCCTGATGATCATAACAAGGTTTTTGCAAATCTCAATCTACAGATTCATGCGGGCGAGAAGCTGGCGATCGTAGGTCCGTCTGGCGGCGGAAAGACAACGCTGTGCAATCTGATTCCGCGCTTTTATGATGTGTCCTGCGGGGAGATTACACTGGACGGGAAAAACATTAAAAAGCTGACGCTAAAGAGCTTGCGGCAGAGTATTGGTGTCGTTCAGCAGGAGGTGTATCTTTTCTCAGGGACAGTGTATGATAATATCGCATACGGAAGACCGGGGGCTGCGCGCGAGGAGGTCATGGAGGCGGCAAAGCGTGCAGGGGCAGATGAGTTTATCCAGAATCTCAAGGATAAATATGACACGTATGTCGGTGAACGCGGCGTGAAGCTTTCTGGCGGGCAGAAGCAGCGCATCAGCATTGCGCGGGTGTTTTTGAAGAATCCGCCGATTTTGATACTTGATGAGGCGACCTCGGCGCTGGACAATGAGAGTGAGTATGCGGTTGCAAAGTCCTTAAATGAGTTGGCAAAGGGGCGCACGACGCTCACGATCGCACACAGGCTTTCGAGTATCCGAAATTCTGACAGAATATTGGTACTGACTGAGGAGGGGATTGTCGAGGAGGGAAATCACGAGAAATTGATGGCGCTAGAAGGGATTTATTATCATTTTTATACGATGGCGAATGAGATTAAATAGTACAGTTGAGAAGAGCTACAGAATTAAAGGTATTATATTGAAAATAGATAATAAATTAAAGGAAAATGCTACAGATGAAACAGAAAAATGATGAGAAAAGAAAACAAGAAGTTTTGCCTGTAAATAGACAGGCGAAGGATACATTTTTTAAGACAGTATATGCGTCAGATGAACGAAGAAGAAAACTGGCAGCTTTTCTGCTTGGGATTGAGGGAGAAGAGATTACGACAGCCAATGTGCGTCCTGTACTGTTTGGGAATAAGGAAAATGATCTGGCATTTTTGTGTAATGCAATCTTTTATTTTATGACTGAGAATCAAGCGACGGTTTGTCCTAATATATCTTACCGATTATTGGAGTATATCACAGCAGGTCTCCGCACGACGGTGGACAGCGAGCAGTTGTTGTACAGCAGAACACGAGTGTATTTTCCAATACCAAAGCTATATTTGTTACAAACTGGTTTGGAAGGGAAAGAAAAAAGCCTGCCGGAAAAAGTACAGTATGATGTGCGCCTGAGTGATTCGTATGTATCTGTGGATAAGGGCCATAATAAAAAATATAGCGGGAAGGCGTCAGAACCAGATTTGGAGGTTATAGTGCATGTGTATGACTTTCGGATGACATTGAAAGAGATGTTGGAATATATCGGAAAGAATACGATTCCAAAGCGTTTCGATACATTTGCAGGTGATATGAGGGATTATGCGCTGACAGCCAATGGCATCACCTATATGCAGCGTGCACAAAAGGAAGCAATGTGGAAAGAATATGTGATACCAGAGAATGTAACAACAGTAGTTGAATATTTAGAGCTGTTGAAAGACAGGGGAATATTTGTGGATTTGTTGAATGATAAGGAGGTATGTGATATGACGATGGCACAGTTTTCGAGAGATGATATATTGATTTATCAAGGACGGGAAGAGGGTAGAGAAGAGGGAGAACTGATTGGAGCGATACGCACATATCAAAAATTAAAGGTATCATTAGAAGATGCGGTTCAATATATCAAAGAGGAGTTTCAGAAGGATGAGAAGGAGATTGATGAACTTATGAAACTGTATTGGAAGTGAGATTGCTGCCCGCCGCCACAAACATCTGTGACAGCGGGCAACGCTCATTTTGGATATGTAAGTAAATTTTTAGTGCAGCGGTATTTTCTTGTCGGTATACAGGATATGGTTAATCAGCCAGCCGAGCAGAAATTCCAGAAGCTCTTGTAAGTATTCTTGCGGATTGGCGTCAATCTGGTCTAGGTCAATGTTTTCAAGTTTGTCGATAAATGCCTCATGGGCACGTTTCTGCGCACTCAGCCCTTCGTACTGAATGCCTTCCATGTACTCCTCCTCGTCGGTAAAGTGCTCTTTTGTGTATTCTTTTAATTCATTTAAGATTTCGATGATATTGTCATATCCCGACAGCTCGTCAAAAGATTTCACGAGCTTGTTTGCCTTGTCAACAATGTGGAACAATTCCTTGTGCTCTGCGTCTACAAGCGCTATGCCGGTCAGGTAATCCTCTGTAAACTCGCAGGGATTTTCGCGGATCATCCACTCTTCGAGCGGCGGCAGCTTGCCGATCAGAATATCGCTGCTTAAAATATGGCGGTACAGCCACTTGGCAAGAAAGCGGACCAGCTCTGTGAGTACCCGCTGCTGTTCCTCCTCATGGTCGATATTCACAAATTCGTACTCTCGTATCTTGTCGCGGAAAAAGGTATGCTGCGCGCGCTGGCGGATTATCTCTGGGTCGCGGATTTGTGTCATGTATTCCTCCTCGTGGGTAAAGTGTGTATCCGCATATTCCTCCAGCTCCGCGAGAATATTTTTAACCTCTTGATAATAGTCACTGTGGTATTCTGTAGAGGCAAGATTATATGCTTTTGAGAGCAGGGCAAAGAGATTGCGGTGCTCGTCATCTATCGTGTCGATGCCTGTGATACAGTCTTGTGTAAATTCAAAAACCATGTTGAAATCATCCTTTCTTCATCTTTATTATGATCATCTTCCCAATTCATATTTTATTTTGTATAGTATACCACATATCCCTCAAATTGTGGGGATTATTTTTAAGGGTATCATTTTGTGCATAATTTGTCCAATACAGTTCATGGACGAATTTACAGAATTTTAATAAAATAAAACTATCAATTGAAACAAGGCGCAGTGAGCATGCAGAATCCGGGAAACGACGCCTGAACGCATTGAAATATGAATGTTATAAAGAAAGGAAGGATACGATGGGTAAAACAATGACATCAGGAACAGGGAATTTGAAAAAAGAGCTGAAAAAACATCTGCCTTTTTACATATTCCTGCTTCCGGCAATTATCCTTGTGATTCTGTTTTGCTATATGCCTATGGAGGGCCTTATGATAGCATTTAAGGATTACAGAATGGCACGGGGAATCGAAGGCAGTGACTGGGTAGGCTTGAAACATTTTCAGGCGTTGTTCACAGACCCGAATTTTTACAGAGTACTTGGAAATACGTTGAAAATCAGTATTTTTACTTTGCTTACCACGTTTCCGATTACGATTATCTTCACACTTCTGGTCAATGAGATTTTGAACAGCCGGTTTAAGAGTGTGGTACAGACCATCACCTATATGCCCCATTTTCTCTCATGGGTTGTGGTAGGTACTTTTGTGTATCAGTTACTGTCTCCTACAGGCGGTGTGGTAAATGCAATTCTAATCAGAATGGGAGTACTCGACAAGCCAATATATTTTATGGCACAGAAGGATATGTTCCTGCCAATTTATCTGATTACAAATCTGTGGAAATCAACGGGATACAGTATTGTTATTTATCTGGCGACCATATCTGGCATAGATACTTCGATGTACGAGGCGGCTTCGATTGACGGGGCAAACCGTTTTCACAGGGTTTTGCATATCACACTCCCAGCGATGTTCCCCACAATGTGCACGATGCTGATTCTGAATATCGGAAGTCTGATCAGCGTAGGCTTTGACCCCGTATTCAACCTGTATAACGATGCGACTTACCAGACAGCGGACGTGATTTCGACCTATGTGTACAGAAAAGGTATGGTTGAGAGCCGCTATGACTTCTCTACTGCCATCGGTCTGTTTCAAAATGTAGTCAGTCTGGCGCTTGTGATCATTGCCAACTGGTTTGCGCGCAAGGCAAATCCAGAGTATAAAATTATATAATTCTATTGAAAGGAGAAAATGGTTATGGCGCGTGAGAAAGAGAATAAGATGAAGATGAAACAGTCTGTCGGAAGCCGTGTGTTTGACATTTGCAACACGATATTTATGATTGCGTTCTGCATTACCATCATTCTGCCATTCTGGGATGTTGTAGTACGGTCCTTCTCCAGAGCGCAGGATATTTCCTACATGCATATCAATCTGTTTCCGAAGGTCTGGACACTAGATGCATATAAGTACTGTTTTCAGGACAATGAGATTATCACGGCTTTCGCCGTCTCTGTGTTGAGAACGATAGTCGGTACTGTGATTCATGTGATTGTGTGCTGTATGGCAGCGTATTCCCTGACAAGGACAGAGATGCCTTTTCGGAGAGTGATCACAGCAATCCTTTTGATTCCGATGTTCTTCTCCGCAGGCATGATTCCTGCATACCTGAACATGAAGAGATTAGGACTTTTGAACAATTTCTTAGTGTATGTACTGCCGACAGGATTTTCGATCTACAATACGATTATTATTCGAAATTATTTCTTTTCCATCGACAAAGGGATGGAGGAGGCAGCCTCGATTGACGGGGCGTCTCAGGTACGGATTTTTGCATCAATTATCATGCCCTTGTCCAAGCCGGTTATCGCTACAGTGGCTTTGTGGCAGATGGTTGGACAGTGGAATGCATGGTTTGACAATATGGTATACTGCCGCAGGTCGGCAAACCTGACCACGCTGCAATATCTGCTGCGCAGAATGCTTGACAGTCTGACAGCCTCGACTTCAACCGCAACAGGTGCGTCAGGGGTGGAAGCGATTGGCACGATGGTGGATACGAATCCAGATACGATCAAAGCAGCGACGACGATTCTGGTGGTACTGCCTATTGTAATCGTGTATCCGTTCTTGCAGAAATATTTTGTGCAGGGCATTATGGTGGGCGCCGTCAAGGGTTAGTGGTGATAGAATAGGAGAAGAAAATGGAAAAAAGAGAACTTGGTACCGTTGTGGCGGAGTTTATCCCATCAATGGAAAAAAAGAATCCGCGCAATAGCGAGGGGGCATTTATCAAGCTGGAAAATGACAATATCTTGTTTGTGTACAGCCGTTTTAAAGGTGAGGGCTGTGAGGACTGGGGAATCTCTGATATCTGTGCAGTCATCTCGTCAGACGGCGGAAGAAGTTTTGGTAAGGAGCGGACGGTTCTGACCTGCGAGGAGGAACACGCAGTCAATATTATGTCACTGTCTTTGCTCGATATGGAAAATGGTGATATTGGTCTGTTTTATCTGGTGCGCCATACATATACCATGATGCAGATGTATGTAAGGCGTTCACAAGATGGGGGCGAGACATGGAGTGAACGCGTGCTGTGCACACCGCAGGAGGATTTCTTTGTGGTCAACAATGACCGGGTGGTACGTCTGGAAAGCGGAAGGATTTTGATTCCGGCTGCCGCGCACAGGACTGGACGTCTGGGAGAGACCAATGAAAATTTTATGGATTACTGTTCGGAAGTCGTGTTCTTTTATTCTGATGATGATGGATATACATGGCAGGCTGCGGAGGGAAAATGCTGTATGCCCAGCATGAAAAACTGCACCTCGGGATTGCAGGAGCCGGGTGTAATCGAGTTAAATCCCGGAATTTTATGGGGATTTGCAAGGACTGATCTGGGGAGACAGTATGAGATGTACTCCTTGGATAACGGAAATACATGGACGGCTGCACAGCCCTCACGGTTTACTTCACCAAACAGCCCATTGAGCATGAAGCGGGATCATACGGGCGCCATCTGGGCAGTCTGGAATCCGATTCCAGAGTACAATGGACGTGAGAAAAAGACAGATATCTTCACAGGGGGACGCACGCCGTATGTAATCGCAGTCAGCAGGGACAACGGAGAGACTTTTACAAGAGAGGTGGCATTTGAGACACAGGAAGATCACGGGTATTGCTATTGTGCCATTTATTTCTTGGAGGATGCGATGCTGCTGGCATATAATGCCGGAGGGCCTGAGGACAGAAGCTGTCTGGCCAGAACACGCATTCGCAGGATTGGCTGGGACGAGCTGAGCGACGCATTTGAATGATATAGAACATTTTAAGGAGGGTAAGTATATGAAGAAGAGGTTCGTGATGAAAAAGTTATTTCCACTGACATTGTGCACCGTGCTTATGGTATCAGGGTGTGCTGGCGCGGCAGGAGACGACGCTGCGGTCAACAATGAGGCAGTGCCCGACCCGGATAAGACCTATGATATTTCCTACACCGGATATTGGTGCTATTCTGATTATGAGGATGGTTCTTTTGCAGAAAAGTTAATCGAAGACGCACTCAATATCAATATCACCGTGGAGAAGGCAGAGACGACAGACACCATTGATCTTTTGCTGGCTTCGGGGGAGATGCCGGACTGCATGTGGACACAGGAAAAGACGCCGAAATGGATGCAGGAGCAGGAGTTAATCCGCCCGATTCCAAGGTCCATGGTGGAAAAATATTGTCCTCAGATAATAGAGTACTATAATGAAAATCCATTGATATATAAGATGGTGCTCAATCCAGAAAATGAAGATGAATTTATGTATCTGGCGGGTGTGACATTTCAGTTTGTAGATTATTATCTTCCCGGAGATTTTTATCGTTATGACTGGATCGAGAACTTGGGCATTGATCTGGGCGTCGAGGTAGAGCAGGTTTCTGACCGGCTGTATGTGGCGTCTGACGGCATCGAGCTGAGTAAATTTATCGAGATTATGGACGCGTTTGTCAACAAAGACCCCGACGGAAATGGCGTCAACGATACGATTGGGGCGACAGCGCCTGACTGGAGAGTGGGGCAGCTTGGGCAGTTTTATAGCGCGTATGGATTTATGAAGGAAATCAACGATGTAAACGGCAGGGCAGAGCAGTGTTACGCGATGGAAGAATACAAGGAATTTCTGAAAGGTTTTCAGGAGTTGTACAAGAAGAATCTGCTGGACCCGGAGATTATCAGCAATGACAGAACACTCGGCTGGGACAAGGTGAATACAGGTGCCTCAGGATACTGGATTAGTTCGACCAACGCACTCAATAGCTGGGCTATGGACAGGCCGCCGCTCACACTGCTCGATCGTGATCCCAATGCAAAAATCTTGGCGACACCCGGTCTCAGACCCGACGGCGGTGAGGTGAGGGCTGTTGTGGACCCGACGCCGGCGTATGGAAACTTCTTTGTCAACGCCAATGTGGACGATGAAAAACTTGCTAAGATCTTGGAATTTTTTAACTATACTATCTTTGGCGCCGGGGACAAAGAGGTTACGGCCCAGTTGATGTTTGGAGAAAAAGATGTAGACTGGAAGTGGGACGAGACAGGTGAGACTCCTATTAAGATAAATAATCTAAATTCCGGCGACAAGGGAACATGGAGTTTCAGCCAGTTTGGCCAGACAGAGGAAGTGTCAAGATGGGTTGGCGAGGAGCCGCTCTTCCAGGCAGGAGGAAAATACTGGACAGCGTCAGAAAATGGCTCATGGCTGAAATGGCAGCACAGGCCCTATAAGAAGGACTTGGCAAATGAGACAAAATATGAAGAGATTTATCAGGAAATCAGGGGCGATCTGGACGCGTATGTGGCAAGTTACCGGACGCAGGCTTTCCTGGGACAGATTGATGTAGATGCGACATGGGACGAGTATCTGACTGAACTGGACAGACTCGGCTACAACAAAATGATGGACGAGCTGGAGTCTCTGCCGTCTCTGGAGGAGATGATCGCGGAGTATCAGAAGTAAAAATAGTGTGAGAAGTACTTCTAATCGCTTACAGCAAAGGCTGTTTCGCGAAGAAGTACTAAGTCTCACACCGAGAAATGCCTGAAATACGGCATTTCTCATATGGATTTGAGCCGCGGCATGGGGTTAGTGTGAGATTGTCTCCACAATCGACATTTTTTGAAGCTTTTTGACGGGCGTGTGTATTGCCAGTATGATCGAGATCACGACGATCAGAAAGATAATACAAAGCTCTGCTGCCGGAGGCTGCCATGGGTCATTCCAGCGATAGGTCACTAGAAATTCATATAGTTTTTTATTTAAGAAGAGTCCCAGTATTGTTCCGCTGATTCCGCCCACTGCCGCATATGTGATTGTCTCGGCAACAATCATCTTCGTGAGCTGATCATCACTCATTCCGATGGCGCGCAGTCCGCCGTACTGCTTCGTTCGCGCCTCAACACTCATGGCGACACAGTTCATAATATTGCAGATTGTCACCATGGCTATCAGAAACAGAAATCCGTACAGAAACAGCTTAAAGGAATAGTTTGCGCCAAGCACACTCTGATTGTTCATGCGCTGGTCAGAAATGGTGCAGTCTGTGCCCGCCAGTGCACGAATAGCATCTACATCTGCCTCCATAGCCCTGCGGTTTAGCTGGAGGTCAATGACGGTGTACGCATCCTCACCTGTAATCTGCCGAAATGTCTCCTCCGAGCACAGAATAATGTCGCCGTCAGATGCATGAAAGGGACTTTCAGACACCATACCTGTTATCGTTATTTCAGCGGTCTGACCATGAATGGTGAGCGCTACGGTGTCCCCTGTCTGAATCTGCGTTTGGTTGTTGTACTGGGGCGCTGATACGATAAGACCTGTATTGGTCTGTGTCTGCACATCATTTAGGGAACCGTTTAACAGGTATTTTTTGGCCCACTGAAACTGTTGTGCGTCATAGGAGATTAGGACAGCGGTATTTTCTCTGCCGTTTGACAGCGTCGGAAGATTGTATGCAAACATGCGGCCGTAAGCGCGTTTGACAGCCGGATTTTCCTGCAATGCTGTGAGCAGCGAGCGGTCGATGGTGCAGGAGGCTTCGCCGTCTTCCCTATGCATGATCGTGATATCCGGTGTCCACGGGTTCAGCGCCTTGATGGCGTGCTTCATGAAGTCAATCGTCGTGGAGAAGGACAAAAAGAGGATAATGCTCAGGGCAAAGGACGCGGAAACCAGCAGAAGATTTCTGCGGCTTGCCTTGGCGTGATGAATGCCAAGTGCGGTCTCAATTTTGCAGAATGTCGTGCTGGCGGCGCGGCGCACGGGCATAAGCCGGTTGGCGTTTCCTGACACTGCCGTGAGCGGGGACGCCTTTGACGCCCTTTTTGCAGGTGCGCGCGATGCAAGCAGCACTGTTAAAATGCCAATGACAGCGCCGGCGCCAATGCTTGGCAGACTGACCGCAAAGACAGGCATGGTGGCAAAATAAATGGGACTGAGTGCACGAAGAACCGCGCACAGCACCCAGATGATGACTGTACCTGAAAGGATGCTTACAGGGATGGCAAAGGTGCACAGACTGAGCGCTTCCCTGTGGACGAGGCGCATAATCTGTCCCGGTGTCGCGCCCACACAGCGGAGCATTCCGAAGAACTGCGTCCGTCCGGCGATATTGCTGTTAAGGCTTCCTGCAATCATAAGAACACCTGCCAGCAGAACCAGTGCGGACAGAATGGCGGCAGCAGTGTAAATCATCATCATAAATTGGTTTCCCTCATCGCTCTGTCCCATTAGTCCCAGCAGCATTGCCTGTTCGCCAATCTGCGTATCTGATAGCTGGAACTGTGTCTTGATGTCATTGATGGTTTGGCGTATTGCGCGGTGGTTGTGAAACTGAACCAGAAAACAACTGTTGTAGTCATCTGGTGTGCCGTTCTTCACATTTGGATAAAAGCTGCGGAAGGAACGAGTATTCATAAAGACACCATAAATGTCCTTGCTCAGTATCATGGGCAGGTCATTGGCAAAGCCAGATATGGTGAAAAAGGTTTCTGCGCCGTCACTGTCGCATATGGCGATCTGGCTGCCAATAGAAAGCCCTAGCTCCTTTTTGATATTGCCACTCACAAGCACTTCTTGGTTCGTTTGTGGAAATGTGCCCTCCGAGATCGTATTGGCATAGATTTCATCCAATAAAGAAGCCTCACTTCCGCAGATGACGACATCCTTGCCCGCAATCTGATAGCCTTTGTCAAGAGCATAATTCAATGTGCCATAGCAGGAAAGCACGCGAACCTCAGGGCGCGCTGCAATCAGTTCAGCTTCCGCATCGCTGATGGATTTGAGTGCAATATGCCAGTTGCCATCCTCCTGCTTGGTCTTAATAAGCTGGCTCTGAATATACATATCCGCCATGCCAAAGATGGCTGTCACAAGCAGCACAGACAAATAGATGCAAAAGACGGACATGCGGTTTTGCTTCCGGTGTGCCTTTGCGTAGAGCGCAACAAGTTCAAGATAATTTCTCATCTCTGTACAATGCTCCTTTCCCGGTTGTATTTTTCGGATTAGACTGGCAATCATCGTACAGACAGCCGTCTGCCACGCGCAGCACCTTGTCAGTGGATGCTGCCAGCGCATTGTTGTGCGTGATCATCAAGATTGTCTGCTGATACTGTCTTGACGCTTTGACGAGCAGGTCAAGTACCTCCTGGCTGTTGCGGCTGTCGAGGTTGCCTGTCGGTTCATCAGCCAGAATCAGCTTGGGTCTTGTGATTAAGGCGCGCCCGATGGCGACACGCTGCTGCTGTCCGCCGGAGAGCTGGTTCGGCAGATGGCGGCGCCTGTTCTCTAAGCCGAGGATTTCTAGTATCTCCTCAACGACCGCCGGGTCCGGCTTACAATAGTCAAGCAGCAGCGGAAAGATGATATTTTGCTCCACAGTCAGCTCCGCCACAAGCTGAAAAGACTGAAAAATAAAGCCAATATTGCGCCGCCGAAAGATCGTGCGCTCCTTCTCCTTCAATGTAAAAAGATTGTGCCCGTCAATGCGGATTTCCCCCGATGTGGGAGTGTCAAGTGCGCCGATGCAGTTTAAAAGCGTGCTCTTGCCAGAGCCGGACTCGCCGATCACTGCGCAGAATGCTCCTTTCTCCAGTGAGAAGGACACATTTCTTAAGGCATTGACCTGCGTCTCGCCTTTCCCGTAGGTTTTGCATAGATTGTTTACTTGTAAAATCTCCATAATGTTGTTTTGAGACTCCTTTCTGTAAGGCATTTGCAGCATCGTAAATATTTCTTATTTTATCAGCTTCTATGATGCCTATATATGAATTGGTGTAAATGAATCATAGCAAATGCAGGTTACAGGGAGGTGAATTTTAGCTTACGGATTTGTAAGGTTTTATGAGGCATCAGAAGTATCGCAGGATTTGAGCGCGTTAGGGAAAAAAATTGTAAAACAAGTCCCAAGCTGCGGTGTGCTCTGCACGGTAATCGTTCCGCCCTGTCCCTCCACAATCGACTTGGCAAGCGGCAGTCCCAGTCCGATGCCGGGTGTGTCAGACGACTGGCTGCTCCGGTAAAAACGCTTAAAAATATGATGGATATCCTCAGGTGCAATACCGTCCCCATCATCAGCGATTCGAATGATTGTACTCAGTGGCGACGTTTCCCATGTGATGCGGATGGTGCCGTTTGTGTGGGTGTGATCGAGCGCATTTTTGACGAGATTGCCGACTGCCTCAACGGTCCAAGCAGGGTCACACACGATGGTTTCCGCCAAAGAGTCCGATGCGGAGGTCCTGTCCATGATCAATATCTTCCCTTCATTTAAGGCGCGTGTCGTCAGTTCGCTTATAGCTTGCAAGATTAGTTTATACAGATCGCATTCCTGCCGCTCAAACACCACATTTCCCGCGTCAAGCCTTGTGATCTTAAGCATGGATTGGATGAGCTGCTCCATGCGTTTGAGTGCAGTTCCGGTCTTGGCGGCAAACTGGCGTATCACATCTGGCTGGTCAGGCTCATTTTCCATAATTTCCTGATACATGGACAGTGCAGCCAAAGGTGTCTTTAGCTGATGGGAAATATCGGAGATGGTATTTCGCAGGAAAACCTTTGATGCGCGCTCGGTGTCATTCTGAGCCTGAAGCATGGTTGCTAACCTGTCCACGGCGGAGAACATCTGATAGAGAGAACCTTCGCCCATCTGCGGCAGGCGGCAGGAAAAACATCCGATCGCATAGCTGTCAATCATAGCGGCGGCGCGGCGGTATAGAGCGTCCCGCCGATATAAAAATGACAGACTGACACTGAGGAGAACGAGACAGAACAGAAGGATGAAAGCCAGCACAGTAACAGCAATATCCTTATGAAAGCGTTGAAGCTGCGGAAGAAACTGTATTTCCAATGCTGGACGGATTCCGATTTTGCTAAGAATATCTGTTCCTTTCTGCATTTTATCCGCATCTAAGATGACATTTGTGTCAGTGAATGCCTTCGCGATCACAATGTCAGGAATCCCCTGTGCGGTGAGCGAGGCAGCGACCGTCTCGTCGTGATGCAAAAGCATTGCCTTCACATCATTTGTCACGCTGCCGCAGAATAGTATTGACGCTGCCACCAGAAAAAGTGAGAGCGAAAACAGTATGATTGAATATCGTCTGACCTGTTGGTCTTGCATAAGATTTGAGTGCATGATAATTTTCCTTTTCAAGTCTTTTTTATATAGGTTCTGCGAATTTTGAGGGCTTATGGCACCCAGCGGTATCCAAATCCGCGTACTGTCATCAAATGCCGCGGCTGTGACGGGTCAGGCTCAATCTTCTCGCGGAGCCGCCGTATATACACTGACAACGTGTTATCATCCACAAAATCCCCTGTATTGTCCCAAAGCGCCTCCAAAATAGCATCTCTTGTGACAATTCTGTCAGTATTTCGCACGAGCAGGCTGAGAAGACGGTATTCTGCCCGCGTCAGCTCCACAGGAGTTCCGTCCATCGTCACGCGGCTTTCCGCAAAGTCCATCGAGAGATGCCCTGAATAGACCAGCGGTTTTGCATTGTATTGTGTGCGCCGTAACAGCGCGCGGATTCGTGAGCAGAGCTCTCCGATCTTGAATGGTTTGGTGATATAGTCATCTCCGCCGATGTCGAGACCGCGGATAACATTCACTTCCTCGTCGGCAGCCGTGAGAAAGATAATCGGGATTTGGCTGCCGGCTGCCCGTACCTTCTCACACACATCAAAACCAGTGCCGTCCGGCAAAGTGACATCGAGAAGTAACAGGTCATATTCGACGGATAGACGCATACGCTCGATTGCACCGCTCACAGTGCGTATGGTTTCTATATCGAAACCGTTCTTTCGCAATGCGTATTCCAGTCCATCAATCAGACTGATATCGTCCTCTAGCAGTAGTATTTTGGTCATGGGTTTCTCCTCCTTCTTAGTGCTATTATAGCGTGTTATCTTATTTTACACTACTTTACACCTTTTTGGGAATCTGTTATGATGATATTGAAAACAAAGTGAGCGGTAGTACGCCAGAGGCGACAAGGCTGGATGCCTGAAAAATGAATGGAGCTGTTTTTTGGACAGCTCCTTGTTTATGCACACGGACGCGGAGAGGAAATAAGCAGCAAAAGCTGCCCGCGTCCGGC
>CAJUII010000067.1 GCA_910586405.1 uncultured Lachnospiraceae bacterium | reverse complement strand
GCGATACGTTCGCAACGTATAGGTCACGAGTTCGAGTCTCGCTATCTCCATTTTTCTCTTTACGAGAGCGGTTTTTAATCTGGTATTATGGAAGCATAGCTCAGCCGGGATGAGCGTTCGCCTCACACGCGAGAGGTCAGGGGTTCGAGCCCCCTTGCTTCCATTTTTTTGTGTCCAAAATCCTTGATTGTGCACAATCGTGTTCGTTTCAGAAAACAGGTGGTTCGATCAAAAAGAGGGGTGTAAAGTCTATTGCTTCAAGGCTTTACACCTTTTTCGTGCACAGTGCTTGCAGAGAACACATGTCACGAAAACGTCGCACGGTATCGCGCGGCGATCAGCACAGTTTCTTATTCAAATATTCAAATGTTCAAATGTTCAAATGCCAACAGAGCTTTCAAGAATATGAAAATTGATTCTTTTGCTTGATTTCAATCTTGACATTTGTTGGATTTAAATGTAAACTTATTATATAAATATGGTTAACAATTAATATCCAATACGAAAAGGGAGGACAAACCAATGAACACAAAGACAAAAGAACTCACGTTAATCGGGCTGATGGCTGCCCTTACCTGCATTGCGGGGCCGTTATCACTGCCGCTGCCGTTCAGTCCTGTACCAATCTCATTGACAAATCTGGCAATTTATTTTTCTGTCTATATTCTGGGAATGAAGCGGGGGACGATCAGTTATCTGGTGTATCTGCTGCTCGGACTTGTAGGACTGCCAGTCTTTTCCGCGTTTACAAGCGGACCGGCAAAGCTTTTTGGACCGACAGGCGGGTATCTGATTGGTTTTATCTTTATAGCGCTCATCAGCGGTTACTGCGTGGACCGATGGAACGGGCGGTTTGTGGCGAGCTTTCTTGGCATGGCAGCAGGGACAGCAGTGTGTTATCTCTTTGGCACAGTATGGCTTGCGTACCAGATGACGCTTGGCGCTTCGGCGTCACAGTCAAGCTTTGTGCAGGCGCTTCCAGCCGCATTTGCTGCCGGCGTGCTGCCATTTATCATAGGTGATTTGGCGAAAATGGTGATCACGCTGCTGGTTGGTTCCCAAGTGCGGGTGCGTGTCACAAAGGCGGCGCTGAATTAGATTGTTTTTTGCTTGATACAGCCTCAAGTTCAGTGTATACTAAAATCAAGTATATATATAAATAGGAAATGGGGCTTTCTATGAAGAAAAGAACAACGGATGCCGCACTGGTATCTGATCGTGATAAAAAGAGTGAAAAACGCGCGATGGCAATGAAAGCGGCAAGCACGACAAGGGAAATCAGATGGGATAAGCTGGATAATACTGCCCATCTTTTTCCGGTGATTGCCGGCGATAGCATGAGCAATGTGTACCGTATCAGCGTGACGCTCACAGAGCTTGTCGATGCGGTGCTGCTGCAACAGGCGCTGGAGATCGTGCTGCCCAAATTTGATGGTTTCAATCTCAGGCTCAGACAGGGCGTGTTCTGGTATTATTTTGAAGAAAATGGAAAGCCAGCGCCCAAAGTGCGGGAGGAGGCGGCTTTTCCATGCAGATATATCTATCCGAACCGAAATAACAGCTATCTGTTTCGGGTGACGTATTACAAATACCGCATTAATTTGGAAGTATTTCATGTGCTGACAGACGGTATGGGCGGCATTAATTTCCTAAAGGAGCTGACCTATCAGTATTTGAGACTGGTGCACCCGGAGCTCAAGGGTGATAAGGGCGATCTGCTTGCCAGCAGCACTTCATTAAACAGGGAGGACAGCTTTCTAAAAAATTACCGCAAAAGTTCGGAGAAGAGCTATCAGACCAAGAAGGCATATCTCGTGAAGGGAGAGCGGCTAAGCCCCGGTGAATTTGGTATTATGCATGGATACATGCAGATTCCAGAACTCAAAGAGGTGTGTCACCGGTACGGCGCAAGTATCAATGAGTATCTGGTGACGGTCTTTGTGTGGAGCGTTTACAGGGAGTGTATGCATGGAATGCCGTCTGACAAGCCTGTCAGGGTGGCAGTGCCCGTGAATCTGCGCCCATATTTTAATTCAATAACGACCAAGAATTTTTTTGCGATGGTGTCGGCGGAGTTTCATCCGGTCAAGGAGGAGTATACCTTTGAGGAGGTTTTAGAAATTGTGAAGGACAGCCTCAAACAGCAGATTAACAAGGAGAATTTGGAGCGGCTGTTTTCTTATAATGTATCCAATGAAAAGATACTGGCCGCGAGGGCTGCGCCGTTATTTTTTAAGAATATTGCAATGCGTGTTGTGTACACACAGTCGGCGCTTGCAAATACCACGACGATTACGAACATTGGAAACATCACCGTCGATGAAACCTATAAATCCTATGTGGAGATGTTTCATTCCTGTCTTGCCATGTCCAAGGGACAGCATATTAAAGGAAATATTTGTTCATATGGGAGCACACTGGTGTTCAGCTTCAGCTATGATCTTGCGGACCCGTCCATACAACGGGGATTTTTTAGAAAGATTGCTGCGGATGGTGTCCATGTGGAGATTGAAAGTAATGGGGTGAATTATGAGTAGATGCAGACAATGTAATATAGAAGTGTTAGATGAGACACAGCGCTGTCCGCTGTGCGATACAGTTCTGGAGCCGACGGTGGAAGTGGAGAATATGTATCCAGACATTCGATTGAAATCTCGAAAGCTGGTATTCGTGTCACGGTTGTATCTGTTTATCTCCATCGTGATTGAGATTTTTCTCGTGAATATCTGTATGCTGTCTGAAGTGCAGTCTTTGGTATATATCATAAGCGGATTGGTGCTTCTGTTTGGCTATATTGTGATTCGCTATGCGATACTGGGAACAAGCGGATATATTGCAAAGACCGTTGTGCTCACCATTATTGCGGTCATTATGTTGGTGGCGATCGATTTCTCGGTTGGATATAATGGGTGGTCTGTCAACTATGCGCTTCCGTCGGGGATTCTGCTGATTGATGTGGGGACGCTTGTGTTGATGGCGGTGAATAGTAAGAATTGGCAGAGTTACTTGATGCTGCAAATTTTTATGGTACTTTGCAGCGTGGTGGCGATCATTTTTAATCTGGTGCATATTGTAACGGACCCGATCGTCTCAATCGTGGCATTGAATGTCTCTGTGATCCTGCTGCTTGGAACCGTGATTATAGGAGGCAGAAGGGCGCGCGTGGAGCTGAAAAGACGTTTTCATATCTGAATAGAAAAAACCGGCTGAGCAGCATTTGGTGCTTTGCCGGTTTTCTTTATCAGTGTTATAGAAGGTAGATACCGTTATCGGTGCAGGTTTTTGCGATGTCTTCCGGCCACAGAGAGGATTGTACTTCTCCGATGTGAGCTTTTCGGAGGAAGAACATGCAGATGCGGGACTGACCGATGCCACCGCCGATGGTAAACGGAAGTTCTTCGTTGATGATTGCTTTTTGATAAGGCAGCTCTGCGCGCTCGGGGCAGCCTGCCTTTTCAAGCTGTGCGAGCAGAGAAGTCTTGTCAACGCGAATGCCCATACTTGAGAGTTCGAGAGCAATATCAAGTACAGGATAGTACACAACAATGTCTGCGTTCAGTGCCCAGTCATCATAATCCGGCGCGCGCCCGTCGTGCGGTTTGCCATTTTCCATTTTGTCGCCAATCTTCATGATGCAGGCGGCGCCTTTTGCCTTTGCTATGTAATATTCCCGCTCTTTTGGCGTGTTGTCGGGGAAGATTTCAGCCAGCTCCTCTGTGGTGACAAAGTAGATTTGATCCGGCAGGATTTCTTCGATATAATCATACTGTATTGCCATATATTTTTCGGTATTCTGTAAACATTTATACACATTTCGGACCACTTCCTTGAGCGTATCAATGGTTCTGTCCTCGCGGTTGATGATTTTTTCCCAATCCCACTGGTCCACAAAGATGGAGTGGATGTTGTCGGTATCCTCGTCACGCCGGATGGCGTTCATGTCGGTGTAGATGCCTTCACCGATGGAGAAGCCGTATTTTTTCAGAGCATATCGCTTCCACTTGGCAAGGGACTGGACGACTTCTGCGATGCGTCCGTCCTGCTCTTTGATGTCAAAGCTTACGGGGCGTTCCACGCCGTTTAAATTATCGTTGAGACCTGACAGGGGATCAACAAAGAGCGGTGCGGATACTCGTGCGAGGTTGAGCCGTTTGGACAACTGGTTCTGAAAAAAATCCTTTACAGTTTTGATGGCAATCTGCGTGTCATGCAGATTCAGCGCCGAATGGTAATTCTTAGGAATGGTAAGATTTTCCATTGCTGGTTTTCCTCCTTCTATTTTTCATTGCTTCTTTCTTCATGTGTAGTACGCTAAATACAACAAATTAAGTATCGCACTTTATTTTATGAAAATCAATCATAAATATGCTGGTTTTATAAAATTTTGAATAGAAGTTCCTATTTTTAGTGTTGCATAATTTTGATAGGGTATGTTAAGATATTGTCGAAACATTTGATGAGAGGGACTGTGACAGGAAACTTCACGAAATGTAATAAAGTATTGTCATAAGATAAGAGGAAATAACATGAAAAATAAAGTATTAATTATCGATGATGCGGCGTTTAACCGCGAGATGCTCACAGAAATATTGGAGAAAGAGTATGAGATTCTCACAGCTGAGGATGGGCAGAAGGGCATTGAGTTGTTGGAGACACATCAAAGTGAGATTGGTGTCGTTCTGCTGGATCTGATTATGCCTGTGATGGACGGTTATAGGGTGATGGAGATCATGGAGGATAAGGGATATCTAAAGCATATCCCTGTGCTGGTAATTAGTGGGGAGCAGGCAGTTGCTGTCGAGCGGAAATGCTTTGACTATGGCGTTACTGATTTTATCAGAAAGCCGTTTGACAATGAGCTCGTGATGAGGCGCGTGCGAAATATGGTGGATTTGTTTACATATAGAAACAGCCTAGAGGATCAGGTAGAGTCGCAGACAAGGACCTTGAAGCGTCAGTATGAGATGATCTGTAAGCAGGCGGATGAGCTGAAACAGCAAAACGAAAAGATCACAGATATATTAGCGGAGGTTGTCGAGAGCAGAAATCTCGAGAGCGGTGAGCATGTCAAGCGCGTAAAGTCCTACACCAAGATTCTTGCAGAGGAGTTAATGGCAACTTGTCCTGAATACAATCTAACAGATGAGGAGGTGCGTATCATTGAATCTGCGAGTGCGGTGCACGATATTGGAAAGATTACAATACCAGATCATATTCTGCTAAAGCCGGGAAGACTCACAGATGAGGAGTTCGACTGCATGAAGTCCCATACAGTTAAGGGATGCGAGGTGCTCGACCACATCGAGGGCGTGTGGGACGAACGGTACAAAAAATACGCTTATGAGATATGCAGACATCATCATGAGCGTTTTGACGGCAGAGGTTATCCAGATAAACTTGCCGAGGACGATATTCCAATCGCGGCACAGATTGTATCGGTTGCGGATGTGTATGATGCATTGATCAGTGAGCGCTGCTATAAGAAGGCATTCACCAAGGAACAGGCATTTTGTATGATAACGAACGGTGAGTGCGGCACTTTCTCACCCAAACTCATGCAGTGTTTCCGCAATGCGAGAGAAAAGATGGAGAATGTATCGAGAGAAGTCTGAGCATTATGTACAGATAGCGCAGAAAAATTTAGGAGGATGTAAGGTCTTATGTTTAGAAAGACCTTACATTTTTTATGCACACGGGCACTCGGGATCAGGGGAGAAGGTCATTCCCCTGTTCGATTCCTATATTTCTACTTGACATTTACCCTACACGGGTATAGTATTAAATAGAAGGGAATATTTACGAAAGGAAAGGAAAAAATATGGACAAGAATAAGATTGATGCTGTGAAAAGTACAACAGAGCAAATCAGCGACGATACATTGGAGCGCAGTGATGTGGAGTGTGAGAACTGCACCACAAAGACAAAGGACCGCTCAGAGAAAGAATATAAGGACATGATCAACCGATTGAGCCGCATCGAGGGACAGATTCGAGGCATCAAGGGAATGGTTGAGAAGGATGTCTACTGTACGGACATACTGGTTCAGGTGGCGGCAGTAAATGCGGCACT
The DNA here is from genome assembly GCA_910586405.1 of uncultured Lachnospiraceae bacterium. GTDB lineage: Bacteria > Bacillota > Clostridia > Lachnospirales > Lachnospiraceae > COE1. Next base: position 11,198 of record CAJUII010000067.1, on the reverse strand, counting down.
CAACAGTTTTAACAGAGTGCTGCTTGCAAATCATATCAAGACCTGTGTGACGCAGGATATCTTAAATGGAAAGGAAGAGACAGTGGATGAGCTGGTCAATACGCTCAAAAAGCTGATGAAATAAAGGAAAGAATAGAGGAGGCATACCATAATGGAACAGTATACAGTGACAGGCATGAGCTGTGCTGCCTGTAGTGCCCGGGTGGAGAAGGCAGTGTCAAGGGTAGAGGGTGTGCGTGCCTGCTCTGTGAGTCTGCTGACAAATTCTATGGGCGTGGAGGGAAGTGCAGCAGCAGAGGCGGTGATTCGGGCTGTCGAGGAGGCAGGGTATGGCGCAGCGGTCAAGGGCAGCAGTGCCAGGAGCAATGCGCATGCCGCAGAGGCAGAGCTGTTGAGAGATCAGGAGACACCTGTATTAAAACGCAGGCTATGGTACTCGATTGGATTTCTGATTATATTGATGTACTTTTCGATGGGACATATGATGTGGAGCTTTCCGGTTCCTGCCATACTAGAGCAGAATCATGTGGCGATGGGGTTGATACAGCTGTTGCTCACGATTGCAGTCATGGTTATTAATCAGAAATTTTTTATCAGTGGGTTCAAAAGTCTTTGGCACAGGGCGCCTAATATGGATACATTGGTCGCATTAGGTTCTACGGCAGCGTTTGTCTACAGTACATTTGCACTGTTTGCGATGACCGACGCACAGCTCAATGGTGATGCGGATGCTGTTATGGCGTATATGCATGCGTTTTATTTTGAGTCTGCTGCAATGATTCTTACGTTGATCACGGTTGGCAAAATGCTGGAGGCACATTCTAAGGGAAAGACGACGGATGCACTGAAAGGGTTGATGAAAATATCGCCTAAGACAGCGGTACTCGTGCGCGGCGGCAGTGAAGTCAAGGTACCTATAGAGGAGGTGGCTGTGGGGGATATCTTTGTGGTAAGACCGGGCGAGAGTATTCCTGTCGATGGTACGGTGCTGGAGGGGACGAGCGCAGTAAATGAAGCGGCGCTCACAGGTGAGAGTATTCCTGTGGATAAACAGATTGGCGACAAGGTGTCGGCTGCCACCGTCAATCAATCAGGGTTTATCAAATGCAGGGCATCCAGAGTAGGGGAGGATACCACACTGTCCCAGATTATCAGGATGGTGAGCGATGCGGCTGCCACAAAAGCACCGATTGCAAAAGTTGCGGATAAAGTGTCCGGTGTGTTTGTTCCAACAGTGATCGTGATTGCGCTGATCACGATAGCAGTATGGATTGCGTTGGGACAGACGATTGGTTTTGCGCTTGCGCGGGGTATCTCAGTGCTTGTCATTAGCTGTCCCTGTGCGTTGGGACTTGCCACACCGGTAGCAATCATGGTTGGAAACGGCATGGGAGCAAAGAACGGTATTATGTTCAAGACAGCCGTGTCGCTCGAGGAAGCTGGAAAAGTATCAGTGGTGGCGCTCGACAAGACGGGAACCATCACCAGCGGCGAGCCGAGGGTGACAGATCTCATTCCAGCAAAGGGGATTTCGGAGGAGCAGCTTCTCTGGATGGCATATTTGTTAGAGCAAAAGAGCGAACATCCCCTTGCGCGTGCTGTCAATGAGTATGCGAAGACTTATTTTGCTGATCATGAGTGGGCTTCGGAGAAAACAGCAGAGGTGACAGAGTTCAAAGCATTGCCAGGAAATGGTCTGACTGCCCTGGTGGATGGAAAGCCGCTGTATGGCGGAAACGCAAAATTCATCGGCGAGCGGTTTGCGATTGCGCCGGATTTCATGGAGCGGGCGGAAGCGCTTGCCATGGAAGGAAAAACACCTTTGTTTTTCGGAGGTGACTCGCTTGCCGGCATGATTGCTGTCGCAGATGTCATCAAGGAGGACAGCAGGCAGGCAGTGGAGGAGTTACAGGGAATGGGGATCCATGTCGTCATGCTGACTGGAGATAATGAGCGTACAGCCAAGGCGATTGGCAGACAGGCGGGTGTGGATGAGGTCATTGCCGGCGTGCTTCCAGACGGAAAGGAAAGTGTTATACGCCGCCTGATGGAGAAGGGAAAGACCGCCATGGTTGGCGATGGCATCAATGATGCGCCGGCGCTGACCAGAGCGGATATTGGCATTGCTATTGGAGCGGGGACTGATATCGCGATTGACGCGGCGGATGTGGTACTGATGAAGAGCGCTTTGCGGGATGTGCCTGCGGCGATTCGCCTGAGCCGGCAGACGCTCAAGAATATTCATGAAAATCTGTTTTGGGCATTTTTTTACAATATTATAGGGATTCCTCTGGCAGCAGGTGTGTGGATACCCATCTTCGGATGGCAGCTCAATCCAATGTTTGGCGCGGCTGCAATGAGCCTGTCGAGTTTTTGTGTAGTGACGAATGCACTGCGGCTGAATCTGGTGGATGTGTACAGTACACGGCATGACAAAAAGCGGCGGAACCAGTCGATGACTGTTTATCGTGATAATCAAATAGAAAGAGAAGGAGAGAAAACAATGACAAAGACAATGAAAATCGAAGGAATGATGTGCGGACACTGTGAGGCGAGAGTAAAAAAATGTTTAGAGGCGCTAGAGCAGGTGACAGAGGCAGCGGTGAGCCATGAGACAGGGACAGCAGTGTTGACACTCTGTGCAGAGATTGGTGATGACGTGTTAAAAAAGACCGTGGAGGAGCAGGATTATAAAGTACTTTCGATTGAATAGTGTGAGAAGTATTTCTCACACCAAAAAACGCCAAAAACAGGCGTTTTTTATCTGGATGCGAAATATAAATTTTCACCATCCTGAATTGTACGCTTGATGAAGCAGTGTGTGATGAGCAGGGAAGAATTTCCCTGCTCTGTTGTATTATGGGAGTGGAGGGAGCAGTGAGGGCTTTGGAGGAAGCATAAGGAAATTTGGTTAAAAGGGTTGTAATGCGGAGGTTTTGTGTCTATAATGAAAAATATGTGTATAAAATGAAAAGGAAGAATGGAGGAACAAAAGTGAAAAAGCGATTGATTTCATTGATGCTGTCGGCAGTGCTCGTTGTGACACTGGTGCCTGTTGATGGTGTGAGAGCCGCTGAGATAGATGAATCAGGCAAAGTAGAGTCCGATGAGACGAACGAGATTTTAAGGGATTACCATATTTATCATGTGGATGGGAAGCAAAAAGTAGTTGGGAATAACGGAACGGCGTATGATGATGTTACATATTTGTCAGTCGATGCAGTGCAGTCACTTGACGAGGACAAACGGAAAGCCTATATAGAACTCTGTGATGGGATGGCATCCTGGATTGAGGGCGGTTATGAGCTTGAGCGTGCAGTGATAGCAGTGGATAATAATGGAGATATCAACTGGTACTGGTCTGTGCCTGTCGGGGAGCTGGGACATTTTCAGAATCAATTCACAGCAGATCTGCCTGCGGTGGAGGACTTGTGGGAAGCTTCGGAAGAGACAGCCCAAATACAGGCAGAAATAAGCTCAGTGACAGATGGTCTGAAAGCAACACAGTCAACTACAGAGAACGAAAGCGCCGATAAGACAGAGACAGGTGTTGAGAATGACAGCGTAGTCGAAGCGGAGACAGAAACGAGTTTAGAGACAGAAAGTATCGATAAAACGGAGACAGAAACAAATGTTGAGAATGAGAGTGCCGATAAAACAGAGACAGATGTAGAGCGTGAGAGCTCTATAGAAAGCGAAAGTTCTATAGAAAGCGAAAGTTCTATAGAGAGTGAAAGTTCTATAGAGAGTGAGAACTCTACAGAAAGCGAAAGTTCTATAGAGACTGAAAGTTCTACAGAGAGTGAGAACTCTGCCGAGAGCGAAAGTTCTACAGAGAGTGAGAGTTCTACAGAAAACGAAAGTTCTACAGAGAGTGAGAACTCTACAGAAAGCGAAAGTTCTACAGAGAGTGAGAATTCTACAGAAAGCGAAAGTTCTACAGAAAGTACAACACAGGAGCACACTGAAAACGAAAGTGAAGGCGAGATCGAGACGGAAAGTGTAACTGAAAGTGAGATCGAGACGGAAACTGAAATCTCGCCCGAGACAGAGACTGAAACATTGACAGAGGAGGAGACGTCAGCAGAAACGCAGACAGCGGTTCCAGAAAGCCTGATAGAGCTGGAAACAGATACAATGGGAATCATTGTTTCTGAAAATATGGAGTCTATGCCTGAAATTATCGAGGAATCTTATGATGTAGTGGAGATTGAGCCGGCTGAGGTATTTATTGATCTGGGCGGCGACTCGATGATTTATGGGCTGGATGCAAGCCTGCCATCAAAAAATTATTTTTATAATCAGCTCAACGGCATTGAGAAGACCGTGTTCAATGCGGGGAAAAGCAAATTGACAAACGGCAGTACCTCGATATCTTTTAGCGGACCGATGATTCGTGACATGTCACCAATCTGTCAGGGCATCTCAGCATTGATATTGACATACTCGGATAAATTTGACTGGATGGATCTTTCCAGAACAGGAACGATTGATATCAAAGGCGTAACAACTGGGTCTAAGACGAATTATTCGCTGTCAATAACAAAGTCTGAATTTTATAATAGCAGTCTGGAAGAGAGTGCCCAGCGGCGTGTCAATCAGCTGGCTGTGGAAGCACAGAACTTTGCACTGGCAAATTATCCGCTCTCGCCCGCGTATGGTGTTATCGTGTATTTTGACAAGTGGATCTGCGAGAATAATTTTTATAATAATATTGGTGTGACGGGCGCATATGCTGAGGATACCGCTACGCGCGAGGCATTTTATTTCTGTCATTCTTCTTATGGCATATTGCTCAAAGGATACGGCGTGTGTGAGAGTTATGCACTTTCGATGTCCAGACTTCTCGATGCAGTTGGCATCACGAATCTGTATGTGACTGGCAGTGCGAATGGCGGACATGCATGGAATAATATACAGATGCCTGATAAGAAGTGGTATCTGCACGACTCAACCTGGAATGACGTAGGCGCAGGGTCGAATGGGAGATATCTGTTGGTCAGTGATGACGGTGTCCATATTCCAATCGGCAACCGATATACTACGTATATGAGAGCCTTTAAATTTGCAACGTTGAGCAATACAAAATATGTGCCTGTTGATAAGAAATTCGGATTTGAACAGTCCTCCTATGACTTGACAAAGGGGGAGAAGGTTCAGCTTACGTGTGACAGCACAGAGATGGGCAGCGCCAAGAAGAAGTGGTCGAGCAGTAACACAAAAGTTGCCAAAGTTAGTTCAAGCGGCAAAGTTACCGCGGTAGGACCGGGAACTGCGGTGATCATATTGACGGGAACATCTTATGGTATGGAGATGAAAGCCTCCTGCATCGTCAATGTGAATCAGGTGAAGGGAATGAGTCTTGCCTCTAACAATAAGACCAGTGATTCTGTGTCCTGTGGGATTGATGGCCCTACGGGGACCAGCAGCGATGCGAGAGTCTTTACGATCAATGTGGACAGGGGCGGTTCGGTCTATACGACACAGCAGATGATTGACAAGGGAATGTATACGAAACCGGAAATCAGAGTATCTAATACAAGCATTGCGACAGCCGACTATTCCATGGAGGGGGACAAGATCTTGGTGAAGGTGTCTCCTGCACTGCCGGGAAAGACAAAGATTACGGTTAAATTTGCGGGAAAGACGGCAACGCTGAATTGCACAGTAGGTCAAATGCTAAAGGAGGAATGGTTTGATACATCCGCAGTGCCATCATCCTCTGTAGCATATACTGGAAAGGCGTATAAACCTAAGATTGTGAAAACAAGTTCGGCGCCCAAAGGGGTTTCCTATAAGGTAAAGTATGTCAATAACAAGAATGCCGGCAAAGCATCTGTGATTATCTCAGGAACCAAAAAGTATGGCGGAGAAATCATAAGAGAGTTTGAGATCACCAAACTGGATATTACCAATGCGGCGTTTACCTCTTGTACCAAAAGCAAGAAATACAGTGGAAAAATATTAAAAGCTTCAACGACAGTGAAGCTGAATGGTAAAAAGCTTTCTGCGGGAAAAGATTATGATATATTGTACAATGGACAAGAGTATGCGATCAGTGCTGGTGTTTATACAGTGACAATCAAGGGCAAAGGAAATTATGCCGGAACAGTCAAGATGACACAGCAGTTTGAGATAAAAAAATAATATAGAGTATAATATAAAGAAAGATGCACTGAACTAATCCAGAGTCAGTGCATCTTTCGCTTCGCGTATTTTCGTGGTAAGGGATGTAAGTTCTGTCATGTAACTGTCAAGTTCTGTTCTGGACAGTTCCGTAAAGTCAGTAGCAGCTAATTCTTCTATGCGCTCACCGTATTGTTTCTCGATTGCTTCGACAAGCTCTCTGCCCTTCTCATAGGATGTATTGTCAGCGGAAAGGGTCTGTATTTCCTGATAAAATGTCACGACATGGTCTCGAAAATCTGAAACCTGAATTGCAAGTTCTTCGTCTGAATATGTTGTGGGGGTGGGAATCTGGTTCAATTCACCGCTGAGTGAAAACTCGGGTTCCTCCTCGTGGCTACAGCCGCACAAAAGACTATAACAGAATATTGTACACAACAGTAAGTAGAAAGGTTTTCTTTTCATGGTCACAGCCTCCTTTTATGAATACTATTATATATCTTTTTGCACAAAAAGTCTATTGGATAAAACAAAAATATTAGAATATATTGACAAAATCCTCCAAAAAAATGTAAAATGAATTTGTAGTGTTGTCTACAAAAACATCGATCAGAACGAATCGGGGGATGTTTTGATATAAAGGAGCTGATACGAATGTATAGCAAAAATACAATATTGTTAATTGACGATGAGGAAGTTGTGAAGCAGAGACTTCGGGATGTGATCAAAGATGAATATGAAGTGCTGGATGCATCGGATGGGCAGGAGGCACTGGAAATACTTGCCGCCAACATCAACAAGGTGGCAGTGATTGTGCTGGATTTGATCATGCCAATTATGGATGGGTTTCAGTTTATGGATGAGTTTCGTAGGCATCAGGAATATGATAACATTCCGGTGATCGTCGCAACCTCTAATGAGGACTGGCATTCAGAGCAGAAGTGCTTAGAGGCGGGCGTGTGGGATTTTGTGATGAAGCCGTACAATCCAGTGCTTTTGCGCTTTCGCATCAAGAATGCCATAGACAAGAGCCGCATGATTATAGCAGAGCGGGATGCGGTGACAGGGGTTTATACAAAGTTTAAATTTTATAGGTCTGTGCGCAGTATGCTGATGGAGGAGACCGAGGAGACCTTTGTATTTGCGCGGTTTGATATTGATCGTTTTAAGATGATCAACAATTTCTATGGAATCAAGGAGGGGGACCGTGTACTACAGAGCGCTGCCCTTGAGCTGAAAAAAATCTCAATGGTGTTTGAAAAGTTTGTCTATGGACGTGTAGAGAATGATGTGTTTGCAGTGTGCATGCCCTACAAGGAAGAAAATGTGGAGCTTCTGGTAAAAGCCCTTCAGATCAATCTGAGAAAGGTAAATAAGGACTATAACATCAAACTCTCATGCGGCGTGTACATCATTCAGGACGATACCGTGGATGTGCCGGAAATGTATGACAGAGCCTCGCTGGCTGCAAAGAGCTGTAAGGGAAAATTTGTTCAGAGTCTCGCATACTATAATGAGAGTATGATCGAAGATATGCGTCAAGAACAGTTTATTATCAATGAAGTGAATCGGGCGATTGATGAGGAACAGTTTGAGGTATATTTGCAGCCCAAAATTAATCTCATAACGGACCGTTCATATGGAGCGGAGGCATTGGTGCGCTGGAATCATCCTGAAAAAGGAATGATGTCGCCAGGGTCATTTATACCAGTCTATGAGCGAAACGGAATCATCGGCAGACTGGATCAATATATGTGGCGTCATGTCTGTATGCTGCTGCGTAAGTGGCTGGATGAGGGCAAGAATCCCAATCCAATCTCGGTAAATGTATCGCGGGTGAATATCTATAATCCACATCTGGTAAAGATTTTCAAGAAATTGATTACAGAGTATCAGATTCCGGCGGAGCTGCTGAATCTGGAGTTGACAGAGAGCGCTTTTATGGAAGATCAGGATTTGATCATGAAGACGATGAGCAGTCTGCACCGACTGGGATTTAAGATTATGATGGATGATTTCGGGAGCGGGTATTCCTCCCTGAATGTCCTAAAGGATATGGAAGTTGATTATCTGAAGGTGGATATGAAATTTTTGCAGGATCAGGAGTTTAACGGGAAGGGTGAGAAGGTGCTGACTTCTGTGATCCGCATGGCGAAATGGCTGCATCTGCCGTCGATTGTAGAAGGTGTGGAGACGATTGAACAGGTCGATTTCCTCAAATGTATTGGCTGTGAATACGCGCAGGGGTATTACTATGCCAAGCCGATGCCTATTGCGGACTATGAGAAGTTTATTGCCAGGGAAGAGGAGATGGGGGCAAAGAGCAGCGCAGATGAAAATACAGTGATCATCAATGAGCTGTGGAACACACGATCGAGTCTCAGCAAGTTTTTTGATCTTTTAGAGACACCGATTGCCGTGTATGAGTACAGAAATGCCAAGATTGAATTGCTCAGAACCAACGCCAGATATGATACGGACATTTTGTTTGAAAAGAGTGTGAATGAGCGCGAGCACAATCGCAGAATGCAGGCGGAGAATGCACTTCTGGGAGAAGCATTTGCCAAGATCGTGAAGGGTGACTTCTGTGGTCCGATGGAGTATGAGCTGACTCAGGATGTATGGTACCGCGTGACAGTGAAGGTGATTGGGAAGCGTGCTGACACGATGATTATGATGGTTACATTCTATGAGATCAGTGAATTTAAATAGCATTGAGAGGGAATGAAAATAGCGGGCGCAGCAGAAATGGTTGCGTCCGTTTGTCGAATGTATTATAATAATCTTTGTCGGAAGGGTGGGACATGAATGGATGGAAAAATTGATATAAAACGCATTTTGGAACAGGTACAAAACGGCGGTATAACAGTGGATGAGGCGGAAAGATATCTGAGGAGAGAGCCTTTTGAGGAGATGGGATTTGCCAAGCTCGACATGCATAGAGAGGTTCGTACAGGATTTCAGGAGGTAGTTTACTGTGCAGGAAAGCCGGATTCGTACCTGATTTCTATTTTTAAAACATTATATAAGAAGAACGGCGAGGTTTTTGGGACAAGAGCGACCGAGGCGCAGTATGAGCTTGTGCGGCAGACACTTCCGCAGATTCAGTATGATGCGGTGTCAAAGATATTAAAGATAGAGCGCAGCTTGGAGGAGAAAACAGTAAAACGCATCGGCAGTGTTGCAGTCTGTACTGCGGGAACGGCGGATATCCCTGTTGCAGAGGAGGCAGCGCAGACTGCAGAGTATTTCGGGACGGCTGTCAAGCGGGTCTATGATGTGGGGGTGAGCGGTCTGCATCGGCTGCTTGCAAACACAGAGATCATACAGAAGGCAAACTGTGTGGTGGCGGTGGCGGGCATGGAAGGGGCGCTTGCGAGTGTGATCGGCGGGCTGGTCAGCAATCCAGTCATTGCTGTGCCTACTTCTGTGGGATATGGTGCAAGTCTGAATGGTCTGTCAGCACTGCTCACGATGATTAATTCCTGCGCAAACGGTATTGCCGTAGTGAATATTGATAACGGTTATGGTGCAGGATATCTGGCGACACAAATCAATAGACTTGCAGAAAAACAACTGTAATGGGTACAGTGCTGGATAGAAGAGATTATGATTTCTCATTTGGATTTGATTCGCGGCAGAGCCGCAACATGGAGGTTCATATGAAAAAGACATTATATTTGGAGTGTTATTCAGGAATTAGCGGGGATATGACTGTGGCAGCACTGCTTGATCTGGGTGCAGACAAGACAGCGCTTGACAAAGCGGTCAATAGTATCAGACCACTGGTGTCGGGGTTTGAGGTGGAGATCAAAAGGGTGAATAAAGCAGGAATTGATGCCTGTGATTTTAATGTAATATTGGATGCGGCGCATGAAAATCATGATCATGACATGGGATATCTTCATGGACATGGAAGAAACCATGCACATGAGGAAGGGCATACTCATGAAGGAGATCATGTACATGAAACAGGGCAGCACAATGCCCACGAAGCAGCACCGCATCATGGACACCATCATGCACATATCGGACTAAATGAGATAACGGATGTATTGAATAAGGCGTCGCTCACAGATGGCGCGAGGGCATTGGCACTGAAAATTTTTGGCATTCTTGCTGAGGCGGAATCCAAAGCACACAACAAACCTGTGAACGAAGTGCACTTTCATGAGGTGGGGGCGGTGGACTCTATTGTAGATATTATGTCGGCTGCCGTATGTATGGATTCTCTGAAATCAAAATATAACATAACAGAAGTTATAGTATCGGAGTTATATGAAGGGCATGGCAGTGTGCGCTGTCAACATGGTATTCTGCCTGTACCTGTGCCAGCGACAGCAAATATTATAGAGGCATATGGTCTGCCAGTTCACTTCATGGCATTTGAAGGAGAGTTTGTGACGCCGACAGGCGCAGCGATCGCTGCGGCGGTCAGGACATCGGAGCAGCTGCCGCGTCAGTTCAGCGTTTTGGCACAGGGAATCGGCGCAGGCAAACGCAGTTATGAGAAGGCAAGTATACTGAGAGCGATGATTGTCGAAGACTTATCAGCGCAACAGGATGTTATTTATAAGCTGGAATCGAATATTGATGACTGTCCTGGGGAAGCATTTGGCTATGTGATGGACAGACTGTTTGAGGCAGGGGCGAAAGATGTGTACTATACACCAATATATATGAAGAAAAACAGACCATCCTATCAACTCAATGTCATTTGCAGGGAGGAGGAGATTTCAAGGCTGGAACAGATTATCTTTCAGGAGACGACTACGATTGGTATTCGGAGAGTGGCAATGGAACGCACGGTGTTAGCGCGGGAAGTACGTATGGAGGACACCTATTTGGGAAGAATTGCCGTTAAAGTGTGCGGTGACAGAGTCTATCCTGAATATGAGGCGCTTGCGGCAGCCTGTATTGAGAGAGGGATTCCATATCAGGATGCATACAATATTGTGTATGCAGAGTTAAATCAATAACAGGACAATCTGTGTGGAATGATTCCACCAGAGAGGACTTATATGAAAAAGGATAGTTGTCATTCATGAAATTAATGGAGAAGCACAAATAGA
>CAJUII010000066.1 GCA_910586405.1 uncultured Lachnospiraceae bacterium | reverse complement strand
TCCACGTGCACCGTCTGCCCAAACAAATCCACTGCCCGAACGCGCCGCAGCACATACCCATTCGCGCACAGATACTTCAAATCCCGCGCCAGCGTCGCGCTGTCGCAGCTCACGTAGACAATCCGTCTCGGCGCCATCTTCACAATTGTCTCAAGACACGCTGGGTCGCAGCCCTTGCGCGGTGGGTCCACGCAGATCACGTCCGCATAAATGCCCTCCTGCTCATAAAGCGTCGGCAGCACTTCCTCTGCCTTTCCGACATAGAAACGTGCGTTATCTATTCCATTGCGCCTTGCATTCTCCCGCGCATCGATAATTGCCTGCTCGACGATTTCAATGCCATAGACTTGCTTTGCCCGTCTTGCCATGAACAGGCTGATCGTTCCGATACCGCAGTACAGGTCCCACACGGTCTCCGTCCCGGTCAGCCCGGCATAGTCCAGCGCCAGACTGTAGAGCTTTTCTGTCTGGACCGGGTTTACCTGATAGAAGGATAAAGGAGAGATTGCAAATGTTATTCCATTGTCGTCTGTTGGAATGCAATCTTCACCGGCATTGATGCTTTGCAGGCTCCGCATATGTATCACATCCGTTATTGTGTCATCTCCCCACAAGGTATGGCATGTACTGCCCATGATAACATTTGTTTTTTGTTGATTGACATTGATAGAAATGCTCGTCATACCCTTTATCCTGCGGAGCTTTTCTAGCAGCTTGTCCGCGTGGGGAAGCTGCTCACCGTTTAGAATCATGCACACCATGATCTCACCGGAAGTAAATCCCTTCCGTATCAGAATATGACGCACCAGTCCTGTCCCGCTTGATTCAAGATATGGCGTGATATGATACGCTTTCATGAAGCTTAGGATGATTTCGAGAATCTCTTTATTTTCGCTGATTCCCAGCACGCAATCTGTATTCGGAATGATAACGTGCGTTCTGCCAGCATAGAAGCCTGTCACAGTCTCCCCATTCTTATCTGTCCCCATTGGAAACTGCGCTTTATTTCGATAGTGGTAGGGCTGCTCCATCCCCACAATAGGCTCCACGAGACGGTCAAGCAGTTCCATGGTAAAGCCGCCAATTCTATTCAAGTTATTTTTGACTTTATTCTCTTTGAATAATAGTTGATATTTATAGTCAAGTGCCTGAATCTGACAGCCGCCACACTGTCGGTGATACGGACATCTCGGTTCTGTGCGGTGCGGGGAGGGCGTGACAATCTTCAAAAGACGCGCATACGCGTAGCCCTTTTTGACCTTCATGACCTTCGCTTCCACAGTGTCACCAATGACTGCATCTTTCACAAAGAAGGTAAATCCATCAATTTTACCAATTCCCTCACCCTCGACGCCCATATCTTCTATAACTATTGTTATTATATTATCTTTCTCATATTTCATCTCAGTGACTACTCCATCCTGCTCACTGCCAGGTTGGACTCAAAAAACTTGTTGTATCCAAGCCACCCCGTCTCCTTCGTGGACGCCAACAGTTCCTTAAAGGTCTCCAGCTTCGCATCCGTGTTGTCGGCATAGCACAGTGCAACGGCTTCAATGATGGCTGGTTTTTTGGGTGAGCCAAACTCATACTCCCCATGGTGCGCCAGGATACAATGCTGTAGCTCCATCGCGAGCATTGGCGGAAAGTTCGGAATTTCTCTGATTTTTGTCCCCAGCATTTCAGAGCCAATGACAATATGCCCTAGAAACTGCCCTTCGTCGGTGTAATCGTTGGCAGGAAATGCACTGATTTCCCTTGTCTTTCCCATATCATGACAGATTGCCGCTGTGAGAAGCAGATCTCTGTTCAAGACTGCATACTGTTTGCAGTAGAAATCACACAGCTTTGTTACGCCGAGTGTATGTTCGAGCAGTCCGCCAATAAATCCATGATGTACGGTCTTCGCCGCAGAAGCTTTCCGAAAACGCTGTGCGAACGCTTTATCTTCCACGAAAAATTTTTGGAGCAGCGTCTTTAAGTATGTATTTTCGATGCTGTTGATCAACGCCAGCAGCTCTGTGTACATCTCGTCCAGATTTTTGCTGCTGACAGGCATGTACTCCTGCTCATCGTACTCCCCCTCCTCGCATCTGCGCACGCGCTTTACATTCACCTGCAAAGCTCCGTTGAAATTTGTGATCTCGCCGTACACCTCGATATAATCCATGGCGTCAAAATCAGCAATGCCGGCATTGTTTGGATCCCAGATTTTGGCGTCAAGCGTACCTGTCTTGTCCTGAAGAATCACATTGTCATAGCTTTTTCCGTTCTTCGTCACCGCGGAGCTTTTGAATTTGCAATAATAAATATCAAAAATTCTGTCCCCGTCCTTATACTCTTTGATATACTTCATTTTATTTGAATCCTTTCCTTATTATAATATCATTTATTCATACTGTTTTATGGGCTGCACCATAAAATGCATTTCCTCATACGCGTTGACACTTGCCCGCCGCACAACGATGTCTATGCTATTCTCCACATGGATATTTCGAAGCACATTCATGTAATCCGCAGCACTGTGAATCTGTTGTGTGCCCACACGCACCAGAATGTCCCCCTTCTGGATTCCCTTCAACATCGCCGGAGAATCCATATCAATATCGACGATATATGCTCCGGGCGGAAGCCCCAGTTCGCTGCCCATCTGCTCAGAGATATCCTGCACATAAATCCCCAGATAAGGAATGTCCTCCCCATTGGAAAGCTTTGTGACCAATCCCTTCAACTCCGTGATTCCAATCGCGGAGAGCAGATTCTTTGTATCATCATGATTATGACTGTTATCAATAATCCCGATCACTTCCATGTTCATATCCACCAGAATGCCGCTGGGATTTGTTCCGGCATAAATATCCGTTGTCATCAGCTTGTACTCACTGTCTGCCATTGTGACAATATTTCCTTTTGAAGTAATCATTCCATAACACACGGTGTCTTTATAGCCAAAAAGATTGCCAACTGCTATGACTGGTGTCCCTGTAATTCCTGATATGATAGAACTTCCCAGCGTGGCAACCGACACTGAAGCCAGCGTATCGCTCGCGATATATTTCAAGTCCACTGCCAGCACTGCCAGATTGGTATTCGAATCAAACTGTTTAATGACAGCATCCGCCTCCACACCATTGCAAAAGCTTACACGAATGGCCTGCGCATTATCCAACGACGATTTCCGACTGAGTATTAAAAGCTCCCTGTTATTGTTCGCGATAATGACGCCTGCCGTGGTGCCTTCACTCTGATCTGTGTTATTGAACCAATCCACATCGGCGTGCACTGCCGTGACCGTCACCATACTCGACGCAATTTCCCGATAGACCTTATAAAGCTCCTCGTACTGCATCTGATATGGCGCTAATGGTTCGACCGGCACTGTTTCCATCTCGGTATGCGCCTCGGTCTTTGGGCGCTCTGAGCTCTCTGACTCTGTACTTGCAGCTTCTGTATTCACAGTTTCTGTACTCATAGTTTCTGTACTGCTTTCGGTCACGGTTTCCGTCATCTGACCAGACATCGTCTCTTGCTCCTGCAAGCTGCTGCTTTCCTCTGTCTCCTGATCTAGCACTGTCTCCTCCTGTCCAGTGGACGTCCCCTCTGTGAGCATATCCTCCGGTCGCATCTCATTCTTTTCCTGCGGAAATGTCACAATCTCCGGTTCCTCCTCTGGATACAGCCAATTGTTGAGCACTGGCTCCAATAACAGAAATGACAGGCATGCCAACAGTCCAAAAAGCACCGCCATCGAAGCGGTGATGATTGTCCGCTTTAACAGTTTCTTTTTATTGATGGGACGCTCCTTGATCTTTTCCTGCAAAAATTCAAAATCACTCGCCGCCTCATGCAGTATTTCCTCATTCTTTTCGTCGTTCATTCCGCTCTATGCCTTCCTAATTAATATACAAATCACGCTGATTCCATCCGCTCAAACCACGGTCGCTATTGACCGCCGCGGATGCCATCATATACAACTTTCATTAGTATATCCGATAGTATTACCATGGTCAATGCTTTTCTGAATTTATTTCAACCTCTGCTTTACGTATTGTGTTCAGATATGATATACTTGTTCTGATTATGAATCCCGCCACCTGACAAATTTTAGTTTTTAGTTAATATGGAGATAGAATAATATGAATGACAAAGCGTTACGGATTCTTGAATATCATAAAATCATCAATCTTTTAGTGGAAAAGGCAAGCTCCGCCCCCGGCAAAGAGCGCTGCCAGAACCTCAAACCAATGGCGGACATCCGCGAGATTGAGGAGGCACAGCAACAGACTGCCGATGCGTTCACTCGTCTGGTCAAAGGCGGACGGATACATTTTAGCGGCAATAAGGATATCACTTTCAGCATCAAATCCCTGGAAATCGGCAGCGCGCTCTCCGCGCCCGAGCTCATGAAAATATCGGCATCGCTCGCCTGCGCCACGCGCGCCAAGACCTTTGCCCGCTCAGAACATGACGAAGAGATTGCGGACAGCTTACAGGTCTATTTCGCCAACCTAGAACCGCTCACTCCGCTTCAAAACGAAATTAACCGCTGTATTATTTCCGAGGAGGAAATCGCGGACGACGCAAGCCCGACACTCAAACACATCCGGCGCAGCATCAATCTGACCAATGACAAAATACACAGTCAGCTCACCAACATGGTCAACGGAAGCTGCCGCACCTACCTGCAAGACGCGGTAATTACAATGCGTAACAATCGTTATTGTATCCCCGTTAAGTCTGAGCACAAGGGAAATGTCCCCGGCATGATCCACGACCAGTCCTCCACAGGCTCCACCCTTTTTATAGAACCAGCTGTTATTGTCAATTTAAACAATCAGCTCAAGGAGCTCGCCATGAAGGAAAAGGATGAGATTGAGCGCATTCTTGCCGAATTGAGCGCCCTCGCCGGAGAGCACACGGAGGAGTTAGCCAACAATTTCCGCCTGCTGACAAAGCTGGACTTTATCTTTGCCAAAGCAGGACTTGCCATTGACATGAATGCATCGCGTCCGTTATTTAATAAGGACCGATACATTCATATCCGCAAAGGACGACATCCGTTATTGGATAAGAAAAAAGTCGTTCCCATCGACATCCATCTCGGAAAGGAGTTTGACCTTCTCGTCGTCACAGGTCCCAACACCGGCGGCAAGAC
The DNA here is from genome assembly GCA_910586405.1 of uncultured Lachnospiraceae bacterium. Classification (GTDB taxonomy): domain Bacteria; phylum Bacillota; class Clostridia; order Lachnospirales; family Lachnospiraceae; genus COE1. The sequence goes on along the minus strand of CAJUII010000066.1, from coordinate 12,139 downwards.
GGTGTCGCTAAAGACCGTCGGACTCTTCACATTAATGGGACAGTCCGGGCTTCACATCCCAGCGCTTGACCGTTCTGAGCTTGGGGTATTTACGCAAGTGTACGCAGATATTGGCGATGAGCAAAGTATAGAGCAGAACCTCTCAACCTTCTCCGCCCATATGACAAACACCATCTCCATCCTCAAAAATGCCAACGAAAATGCGCTTTGTATCTTTGATGAACTTGGTGCCGGAACAGACCCTACAGAGGGCGCTGCACTCGCGATCGCCATTCTCAAACATCTGCACGACAAAGGTATCCGCACGATGGCAACCACACATTACAGTGAGCTCAAAGTCTTTGCGCTGACAACCTCCTATGTGGAAAATGCCTGTTGCGAGTTCGATGTGGAGACACTGCGCCCCACTTATCGGCTGCTGATCGGGATTCCGGGCAAGAGCAATGCCTTTGCCATCTCATCAAAGCTAGGACTCTCCGACGAGATCATCGCATCCGCCAAAGAGCATATCAGTGAGGAGGAAGAAAGTTTTGAAGATCTCCTGACAGACCTTGAAACCAGCAGACGCACCATCGAAAATGAGCGAAACGAAATTCAGCGCTACAAGGCAGAAATTGAAACGCTCAAAAAGAAGCTTGAACAGAAACAGGAGCACATCGACGCACAGAAGGAAAAAATCCTGCGCGACGCAAACGAGGAGGCACGCAAAATATTGCAGGATGCCAAGGACATCGCAGACGAAGCCATCCGCGATTTCCAGAAAGTGAATGTCAGCAAGACTTCCATTCAAGATTTAGAGAAAGCGCGCACCAAAGTGCGCGATAAAATCACAGAGAAAAATGCAAAGCTCACCACCACACAGGAAAAGCCGACGCACAAGATTTTAAAGCCAAGCCAGATCAAACCCGGCGACATGGTAAAGGTGGTATCAATGGGCTTAAAGGGCACAATCTCCTCCAAGCCGGACGCCAAAGGAGATCTGTTCGTACAGTGCGGCATTATCCGCTCGAAGGTAAATATCAAGGACCTTGTGCTCATCAATGAAGACGCATTGTCCAGCAGTACATCTTACAAAAAAAGCTTTGGCGCCGCCGGCAGTTCCAGACGCACAAGCGGCGGCAGCATTGGCATGTCCAAAGCTGCCACGCTTTCCTCCGAGATCAACCTGCTTGGAAGAACTGTCGATGAAGCGCTCTCCGAACTGGATAAATATCTCGATGATGCCTATCTGTCCCATGCGCCCAGCGTGCGCATCGTACACGGCAAGGGAACCGGCGCACTGCGTCAGGCAGTCCATCAGTATCTCCGGCGCATCTCCTACGTGAAATCCTTCCACCTCGGAGAGTATGGCGAGGGCGACTCCGGCGTGACCATTGCAGAATTTAAATAAATCGCAGCATGCCCCATGCACCGCTTCTGCGTGGGGCTGCATATCAAAGAAAGGCAAAACATGGCTAACAAGCAAAAAATATTAATTGTAGATGATGATGAAAATATTGCAGAGCTCATTTCTCTGTATATGACCAAAGAGTGTTTTGAAACCAAGATTGTGTATGACGGCGAATCCGCGCTGCGCGAGATCAACAGCTTTGCGCCGGATTTAATTCTATTGGATCTGATGCTGCCGGGCATTGACGGATACCAGGTGTGCCGTGAAGTCCGCCAGAAATCACAGACCCCGATTATCATGTTGTCCGCAAAGGGCGAAGTCTTTGACAAAGTACTGGGACTGGAGCTGGGCGCCGACGACTACCTGGAAAAGCCCTTTGACACCAAGGAGCTCATCGCGCGCGTCAAAGCGGTGCTGCGCCGTTACAAGGCTGTCGCCCCCGCAGAACCAACTTCCGACTCCAAGCAGGTTTCCTATCCCAACCTCACTATCAACCTCACAAATTATTCGGTTATCTATAACAACAAAACCGTAGAGATGCCGCCAAAAGAACTCGAACTTTTGTACTTTCTCGCCGCATCCCCCAACCATGTATACACGCGGGAACAACTGCTTGATCAAATCTGGGGCTATGAGTACATCGGAGACACGCGCACCGTTGATGTACATATCAAACGACTCCGTGAGAAAATCAAGGACCATGAGACCTGGCGCATCGCAACCATCTGGGGCGTCGGATACAAATTCGAAGTGAAGGACTGAGCATTCATTGAAGCGGACATTATATCTTAAATTTGTATTGGCTTATTTTATCTTTGCATTTTTTGGCTTTATCGTCGTCGCGACCTTTACCTCCAGCATGACCATGGAGCATATGAAGCGTGAACGCGCCGACTCTTTATATAAGGAAGCGCTGCTGATCTCCGACTCCTACGCCGCGGACCTGTACAACAATGAAATCACGTTGGAATCCGTATGGCGTCAGATCGAGGCAATCGGCACATTTCTGGATGCCTCGATCTGGATTGTCAATCCATCGGGGCTTATTGTGCTGGATTCCAGCTCACCGCTCGACATCGAAAATCCTGTCACGATTCCAAACTTTAGTCCCACAATCACAGGAAATTCCTTCTACACCACAGGGAATTTCTTTGGCATGTTCGAAGATGAGATGCTCTCTGCATTTGCGCCCATCACCTCCAAGTACAAAGTCAAAGGCTACGTCGTCATCCATGCACCGCTCGACGACTTGCAGGCTTCGTGCAACTCCCTGCTAAATATATCCTTTATCACGCTGGTCATCCTCTTCCTGCTGTCGCTCATCATCCTGCTTTTCTTTACGGAAATGGTCTATCTGCCGCTGCGCAAGATTACCCATGCGACGGAACAGTATGCCATCGGAAATTTCCGATATGAATTTCAGGTGGACAGTGAGGATGAGATTGGATATCTTGCCGCGTCGCTCGCTTACATGGCAAGCGAAGTCGCCAAGAGTGAGGACAATCAGAAACGGCTCGTGGCGAATATCTCGCACGATTTCCGCTCGCCGCTCACCTCCATGCGCGGATACCTCGAAGCGATGCTTGACGGCACGATTCCCCCCGAACTGCACGAAAAATATATTCGTGTGGTGCTCAACGAAACCGACCGCCTGACGAAGCTGACCAATTCCCTGCTCACGCTCAACAACCTGACAACCAAGGGAATCATCCTCGACAAGAGCATCTTTGACCTGAATCAAGTCATCAAAAACACAGCGATGTCCTTCGAAGGAACCTGCCGCGAGCGGCTCATCTCGATCGAGCTTGTCCTCACAGGCGATGAGATGTACGTCAATGCCGATATGGTCAAAATCCAGCAGGTACTCTACAACCTCGTGGACAACGCCATCAAATTCAGCCACAAGAACTCTTCTATTAAAATTGAGACCGTTGAAAAGTCCAACAAACTGATGGTATCGGTCAAAGACAATGGAATCGGCATCCCAAAGGACAGCATCCGTCTCATCTGGGACCGCTTCTACAAGACAGACCTCTCCCGCGGCAAGGACAAAAAAGGGACCGGCTTAGGGCTTTCCATCACAAAGGAAATCATCCAGTCCCACAATGAGAATATCAATGTCGTCAGCACAGAAGGCGTCGGTACAGAATTTATCTTTACCTTAGAAAAGGCAGGGAAGGAATAAGGGACAATTCCCCTAAAACCGGTCCACCACTATCACAGATGCCCCTGACGCCCTGGCTGCCTGTATTCCAACAGCAGAATCCTCAAATATAACCGTATTTGAAGGCAACATACAAAAGTGCTGCATAGCCAACAGAAATCCCTGCGGATTCGGCTTTGTCTTAGTGACATCTTCCTGTGTCACAAAGTATTCAAACAGGGGAGCACATCCAAAGTGCTGCAAAATCTCCATTGTATTTTGTCTTGAGGCAGTAGTCACAATCGCTGTATGATACTTGTCCCTCATACATTGTACCAATGCAAAAAGATGTTTGTTCATTCTTGCCTTCTCTAAATTGGCTGCATAAGCCGTCTTTTTGAACTGATGAACCTTCTCTATATCCGCAGCAGCACCCATAATTGCCGGCAAAAATTCTGTATAGTGACGCCCGTTGCACCTTTTTAAGAAATATTCCTTGTCTAATGTTATGCCATAGGGCGCCAAAGCATCCTGATAGGCATGATAATTTACCTCCCCGGTTTCAAAGAGCGTTCCATCCAGATCAAATAGTGCCAGATACTTTTTATCCATCAATCCTCTCCTCCTCACCGCCATACATTTTCAGCACATCGTTCATCACGATGAGCATTCCCGCATAAAACAAAAAGACCCGCTTCCCACCTTTCTCAATCTTGTACGGCATCAGTCTCAGCCAGTGAATCATCTCATGAAAATAAATACTTTTCGTTCTTTCATAGCCCAGATTTTGATTCATATACTCGTTGAGCAGTTTATGTAATTCCATATAAGATGACGATTTAATAAACAGAAAATCAATCTTGTTTTCCGTCACCTTGACATTATTAGCAGACATGAGAAATTCATATCCCCCATGAATCGATTGTAACAGCTTCCCATAATCCAGATTGGGAGAATCGTGTATATTGCCAGTATTGGGATCAATGATGTAGAAGGCATCCCTTCCTGTGTCATCTCGCGTGCAGATGATATTCTCAATGGTCAAATCTCCGTGAATGACCGTATAGATATCCTTCTGAAAAACCTTCTGTAGATACTCCTCGGAAAAAAAGCGCTCATATGCTGCAAGATTTGGATATGCTACCCCATTGATATAGATCATGTCATACTGCTGCAAATTACGGAGTCTCTTCGCCGATTGAATTATTTCACAGCCCCCATGCAAACTGCAAAAAAGCAGACTCTATATTGACATTAAAAATTCCAGCAGCCGCTTTGACTGCCCGCTTTGCAAAATGCCGCATCGAATACACCAACCACGCAAACACCAGCATGAGGATCGAGATCTCCACATACAACAGCGCTGTCCTGCCATACGTACTCCCCCCCAGTACCATCAGCGTAAATAGTATTCCCACAAAGACAATATCCAAATACCGCTCAATGATCACAGTGGAAAAGCCCAGCGCCATTCCATTCTTCATACTTCTCCCAGCCCACCATGCACGCGGAATTTCGCCAAGCTTACACGGCAGAAAATAATTCAGCAAATACCCGCAGGCGATCGACTGCATCAATTTTTTTCTATTAGGTCTTTCATATGCGGTATCACCATCAGACAGCCCCCGTATAAAGCTCCCGTAAACACAGAATGCCAATATGTAGGAAGAAAACGCACCGCATAGCCATAATTGGTATAATTATCAATCTCTATGCCAATTGTATCTGGAAACAAGATCAGTCCTATGATTCCCCCTAAGACGTAGATTCCCGCAAACACAATCATCGTCTCCCGGGAAATTCTTCTGTATATCATGGCAAAGAGCAGTTTCCACAAGAGCCAGATAATCAGAGCTGCACACAGCTTGGACAAACCATATACCAGTACATACTCCGCCGTATCGCTGATCGTCTCTGTTCGCGCAGCGGACACAAACAGATCTCTGTCCCCATCAAAGTGAAAAAGAATGCGCTCAAACCAAAAAGTGAGCAAAAAATGAATGATCGCAACGGCGTACTCTATATTTGGCTGCTTTACTGCTTTGTTCATGTTTTCTCCTTATCTGCATCCTTTACGTGTGCTAAGAAATCCCGGACAAAATCACGCCGCACACAATCACAGTCAATCCCAGCACTTTGCGTCGATTCACTCTTTCCTTTAGAATCAGCGCGCCCAGAATCGTCACCCACAAATATCCCGTCGTCTCCAACACGGGTCCCATCGATAGCGGCACACCACGATATGCCAGAATTGTCAAAAGGCTCGATGCGAACAAAAGTATATAGGCAGCTGCCACCCTGATATTCAGATATTCTTTGACCTTGGATTCATACTGTCCATCGGCACTCTGTTTTAATAGAATCTGTGACACCGATGCGATCAGCACAGACACTAAAAATACGCCAATATATGCTGCTTTCATGCTGTATGCCTCCTCACAAACAATGTTCCATGCGCAGTTCACTGTGCTGCTGCCAGTTGGGGATACGCATGAATATTCTTCTCGTACACTAGGATTGTAACGCCCTCGTACATCAATATCTCCTCTGCAAGTTGATAATACGCCTCTGGAATTGTCTCGCCTGCGAGCACAAGAACAAAACACCTGCCCGAATGCAATTCTACATCGTAATACTCTTTTGAAACCGCATAATACCGGTACGGCTGTGTTGTATTTTCATTAAAAAAGTAGGGTACTGTAGGGCTTCCTGCATCATGCGCCACCACAATAATCTCCTCATTGCTCAGAACAGTGATCGGATAGGCATTCCAGAATGTAGCATACCCATACGTCAATCCCCTATCTAACAAAAAATTGTAGAAATTTTGATGTTCCATATCCGCTTTTGGATGAAACAGATTGATATTTTGTTTCCATTGATCCGGCACCCCTTGTATATATAATCCATGTACACAGATTGTGATGGACAATGTCACCACTGCCGGAATCATCTTTAGCTTGTCATACCACTCATCAAGAAACCATTTCCCCATCAATCCCCAAAGCAGCAGATTGTTAAAATAGACAGGCAGATAGTATCTTGACTCCATTTGTCCGCTGCCCACCATCACAAACACAGTAATAAAATTGCTGAGATTGACAAACAAAACGACAAACTGCATAAATTTGTCTGAAATACGGTTTACTTTCGTCAATAAATACAATGGTATTGCTATTTGAGATACAATAATGTAAACCAACAATGCACAAGATCGAATTGTTGTGATAGAAAACAGACTTTCGGTTGCTGTCCATCCCATCAATGACAAAACCAATGACGGCATCTTCGAAATATTCTGGCAAAAAGCTTCACTGTCACTCAAACCGATGCTCAACGATGGACTCTCATATCCCAATTTATTACACAATCGTACATAGTGAATCCCAGCTCCTGCGATAATCACAATCGTACATACACTGTATAGCAGCAGTTTCTTCTGTTTTAAAGCGCCTTCTACAGAGATGCCCTCTCTCAACAGTATCATTGCTGCAAATGCAAATAATATTGGCAGCATGTCCGTAGCGATTCCTCGAATCACTGCAAAATTGACCAGAAAACCGATGATCAAATAACATCCTAGCGCTGTTCCTAACTTTTTGAAGCTCCCTTTGCGCTCACACTGAAATACATATCGTACCGCAATCAGCAACACCGTCTTAAACAGACAGGACGTCAGATACGCGCCTTGCGAGAAAAACATATCTATGACAACCCATGACAAAGGGAGCAAAAAAAATGTGACAACAATGACTGCCGCTTTGCGTTTATCCCAGAATAATTGAAAGACCAACACACAAATCACCGCTATATAAAACAAGATTCCCAGCTCATGTGCAAGCAACTCATTATCCAAAATCGCCAAAAAGGGAATCATTGTGACACTTGGCGTCAGAAAAAATATATCCGTGGTATACTCAAATCCCTCTGGAAACATCCTTTTTTGTGCCAACTGCTCTTTTGCCAGAAATAAATATCCCGCACAATCCGAGTGAAAATAATACGTAGAATATGCAAGGATAATAAATATTACACCAGCCATACTTATCAGCAATGCGATCAACAGCATCGCTTTCACAATCCTTCTCTCTGTCATCTTCCTTCTCCCTGCTCCTATATAATCCTGCCTGCACTGTCACAGTTCGACTATACCGATGCGATCACTCCTGTTCCTCGCTCATAACCACCATGTACACCCCAACTACGATCACTGCCGCTCCTACCACGTTCATGACAGTGAGCGTCTCCTCAAAAAACAACACACCCCAGACCATCCCCCACACAACTGTCACCGCCTTGTTGGCATAGGCTGTGACCAACGGCAGCTTTTTGATGATCTGCTGCCAGCACAATGCATACAGGCACAATGCCATCATCACAAGTCCATAAAAAATACAGAAAGGACCAGACATCAATTCCTGTTGTGCAGCATACTTTGATGCAATGCCCGACATGGAATACACCGCGAGCAGCAGATGAAGCAGCAGCATATTTTTATATTTTTTCATTCGCTTCATAATTCAGAACAGTCCTTATCACATACTGCGGGGAATTATTCAAACTGATATAAATACGTCCTATGTACTCCCCCACCATTCCAAGCACAAGCAGAATAAATCCTCCCAATATCAGCAAAATAGCGATGATCGAACTCCATCCGATGATTCTGTTCGGGTCCATGATTTTGGCGATCACCGTATAAACAGCATACAAAAATCCCAGTATTGCGACAAACACCCCTCCGTAAGAAGCCGTTCGAAGCGGCAGTACTGAGAAAGATGTGAACCCGTTTACCCACAGCGCTGTCAGCTTCCTAAACGAATATCCCGAGGTTCCCTCCATTCTTGCCCTGTGATTTACATTGACATTGCAAATATTTCTCGTCGTTCTAAGAACGAGTCCGATCACATACGGATACGCATTTTGATATTTCATCATCTCATCGATGACAAACCGCTTTGCCGCGAAATAACTTGACAAGTACAGCTCCTTTGGTTTTCCGAGCATCATCTCTGTCATCTTTTTGTTGACACTGCTTCCTATATTGCGGAAGGCGGAATGTTTTTTGTTTTCATACGACGCATAGACGACATCATAGCCTTCCTCGATCTTTGCCAGCAGCCGATCCACCTCGTCCGCCGGCGTCTGCCCATCATCATCCAGACAGACGATTATATCTCCCGAAGCAAAGTGAAACCCCGCCATCAGCGCCGCGTGCTGCCCAAAGTTTTTCGCATGGTCCAGCCCTATGATATTTTTGTCCGCCGCACACAGCCTCCGTATAACTGCAAAAGTATCATCCGGTGAGCAGTCATTGACCAAAATAATCTCATACGCATACTCGTGCAGGGAGGTCATGGTATCTCTGATCTCCTCCACAACTGCCTCCAATGTCTTTTCCGATCGATAACAGGGAATCACATAGGATATTTTCGTACTAGACTTCTTCTCCATGCCCGTCTTGCTCCTCCTCTTTTGAATTGATGACTGCCATCCATGCGATATCTTTGTATGTACCGCGCACATATACATCGGACCTAGAGATGCCTTCCAGGCAAAATCCCGCCTTCTGATAGCTGGCAATAGCCCTCTTGTTATCCGCAAATACACGCAGATACACTCTGTGCAAATCGAGTATTTCAAACGCATAACGAATCAAGAGCTTCGCTGCCTGCGTGCCGTACCCTTTTCCCTTTTTGTTTTCCATCCCTATAAAGATGCCATACTCTGCCTTATGATCGACGTGATCCACATCTCTAAGATACACCGAACCGATTGATTCCTCCGTTCTTTTTTCAACGATGATAAACTGGACCACCTCACCGGATTGAATGCGTGTCTCCAACCACCTTAGATGCCCTTCCCTTGTCAATACACCTTGATAGATAAAATATTTCCTCACATCTTCGCTATTTCTCCATTGAATGATATCATCCGTGTCCTCCACTGTGATCGGTCGCAGATACACATCAAATTCTCTTTCGTCCATTCCTCTGCCTCCACGTTAAAATCTCTAAATCTGTTTCCTGTGTATAAAGCAAGATCTGGACAATGAAAGTCAATGCATTTCGTTTGTCGTACTATTGTCGATATGGATATTATAGATTGAATAAAAGGGCCTCAACCCCAACGAGCTCCACACGCCCTGCACGATAAAATTATCAAACTGTGTACTAGAGACGAAGCTTTTGTCTTTTTGCGCTGCATAATTGATCAGATACGCAATCATCGCCTTATACGCGCCCGATTTTCTCTTTGCAGGATCTACTGCTGACAGAACACCTTCCACAGCACTTTTTGACTCCTTGATTGTGACAAATCCCATTGGTGCGTCATCTTTGACCGCCACGACAACCCGCTCATGGTTGAGCGCACTCATCGTTTCCATGATCCAGTTTTCGTAGATCCTTCCAGCTTTACTCTGTGTCACGCCAGAAATATGATACTGTCCTTGATAGGACTGAAATGACGCCAGCGTCATCCCCAACAATTCTGCTTTATACTTTTCAAGGTACATCCTGTCTGCAAATTTAATGGTCAGATTGTCTGCATTATATTCCTCCACATAGTTTCCATGAATCAGCTCCTCCACCGTGCCGCCGCAGAAAATCGTATTGGTGAATGTGGCGTTAACTGCCTTGATCAAATCTACGATGTGGGTCGGTATTCTGAGATTGTAATATCCCTTGTGGGCGTCAATATGCGCTTTCACTTTTGACATCAACTGGCACAGAACCTGCTCCTGTCTGCCGTCATGCAGCTGCGAAGCACCTGAAAATATAAACTTCACAACATAGCAGTCCATGCCGTATACGCCGGAAACATTCTGATTTCTCGTAATGTGAAATCCAAATACCTCGCCGCTGTCTGTCAAATATTCTGTCGCATTGTACCCCCCCCCTGTAATTTTTTCTCTTAGTTGGCTGTAGTCTCTCTTGACATAGCACTCTCCCAACAGTAAATTGTCATCAACAAATGGCATCTTTTGCATTCTTCTGCTCCTTCTTCATGATATATGCAAACCCGTCTATTACCTTTTTTCCCTCTTGGTTCCTGCATAGCGTCCGCAGCCTCATCCTGCCGCTTTCCTCCTCTATATCCAAGATCGTGACGCTGACCGTAATCTCATCGCCATAGCGGACTGGTCGGACAAACTGTAGCTCCTGGCTTAGATACACGGTGCCATCTCCGGGAAAATCATTTCCCAGCACACCGGAGATAAAACTGGCAGCTAACATCCCATGCGCAATTCTCCCGCCAAACATTGTGTCTTTGGCATACGCCTCATCTAAGTGCAGTCGGTTATCATCTTCCGATACCGCTGCAAATTCCTGCCCCTTCTCCTCCGTCACATGAAATATCTTACTGTATTCCTGGCCTACATACATTTCCATTCTGTCTATCTTCTCCTACTTGTATGCCGACACTGCGCAGCCTTAAGCGCACACTGCCTTATCGCATCCTATTCATAAAAACGCTTTACTGTATCAATAACCTGTGCCTGGTCCTGACTGTTTAGACCATAGTACAACGGCAGCCGAACCAAACGTTCACTCTCGGTCGTTGTGAATCGATCCTCACCGCGAAACACACCATATCTTCGACCAGCCGGCGCTGTGTGGAGCGGAAGATAATGAAAAACTGCCATAATACCATGTTCCTTCAAATAAGAAATCAATTCCGTTCGCTCAGCCAGATCTTTTGCCTTGATATAAAACATATGTGCATTATGGCTGCATCCCTCAGGCACATATGGCAATTCTATGCAGCCTTTTTGTGCCAGCCCCTCCAACGCCTCCTTGTATCTGTTCCAAGAAGCCATACGATTCTCATAGATCTCATCTGCCTTCTGTAGCTGTGCCCACAAATACGCTGCATTCAGCTCGCTTGGCAGATAGGAAGAGCCTGCTGCCACCCATGTGTACTTATCAATCTGCCCCCTGAAAAACTTACTTCGATTCGTGCCCTTTTCCCGAATGATTTCCGCCTTTTCGAGCATCGCGCCATCCTTTAGCAGAATCGCTCCGCCCTCCCCCATGCTGTAATTTTTCGTCTCATGGAAACTGTAACATCCAATATCGCCAATCGTGCCTAACTGCTGCCCTTTATAAGAAGCCAGCATCCCCTGTGCCGCATCCTCTATGACATACAGATCATACTTTCTGGCAATCTCGAGAATCTTATCCATTTCGCACGCCACGCCCGCATAATGGACTGGCACAATCGCCTTTGTTCTCTCCGTAATAGCCGCCTCAATCAAGGTTTCATCTATATTCATCGTGTCCGGGCGGATATCCACAAAGACCGCCTTGGCTCCTCTTAAGACAAATGCATCTGCTGTTGAGACAAATGTGTAGGAGGGCATGATCACCTCATCACCTGCCTGAATGTCGCACAAAATCGCCGCGAGCTCTGTCGCGTGTGTACAGGACGTGGTGAGCAGCACGCCCGCTGAATTGGTTTTATTCCGAATCCAGTCATTACATAGCTGCGTGTATTTGCCGTCCCCACAGATCTTTCGCCCCTCTATGGCATCCTTCATATACGCGAGTTCCTCTCCTACCACTGGCGGCACGTTAAAGTTAATCATTCTTGACTCCTTCCTA
>CAJUII010000065.1:3998-17589 GCA_910586405.1 uncultured Lachnospiraceae bacterium | reverse complement strand
CTTGCAAAATACATATTTTTTACGGATGCATATGGTTTTGCGAGAAACTGCCGCAGGGATCAGATTCGTGTTCAGCTCTGGCATGGGTGTGGATTTAAGACACGGGTTAATTTTGTGCGGTGTGAGAAAAGGTATGAATACACGACAGTGATCAGTGAACTATATTCGAAGATACATCAGGATATATATGGGCTTCGCAAAGACCAGATGCTTGTAACGGGTTATGCCAAGCAGGACTGGCTATTTCATCCGGCTGTGGATTGGCAGGACAGGCTGGGTATTCCCATGTCGGGAAAATACATATTCTGGCTGCCCACTTTCCGCACTGCAAAGGAACAGCTTTCGTGTCTAAATGAATATGAGTTTGATAATCAGACTGGGCTTCCCGTCGCTTCAACCTATGAGATGCTGCTACAGCTGGATGAGTTGCTCCGAAGTCTGGATATAGTACTGGCACTAAAACTACATCCTTTTCAGGATGTACAAAAGATAGGCAGGATAAATATGAGGAATATTGTCGTGTTGGACAACAGTATTCTGGTCGAAAATGATATTCAGATTAATCAGCTGCTCGGAAATGCGGATGCACTAATCAGCGATTATTCATCCGCGGCAGTGGACTACATGCTGCTCGACAGACCGATTGCATTTACACTGGATGATGTGGAAGCTTATGGGCAGAGCAGGGGGTTTGTATTTGAACATATAAGAGAGTGGCTTCCGGGCATGGAACTGCTGGCTTTTGAAGACATGTGCCAGTTTGCTATAGAGGTTGGCACAGGTAATGATTCTACAAAGGAAAAGCGCAGGGAGTTGATACGGAAAATGCATAAGTATCAAGATGACAGGAACTGTACGCGTATTATAGAAGCATTGCAGTTATAGACAAAATAGCAGGAGAAAAAGTAATGAACTTCGAATTAAACGCATCACTGATGTGTGCTAACTACGGAAACTTAGAGAAAGAAATAAAGGATCTCGACGAGAGCGGCATTGATTCCTTCCACATCGACATTATGGACGGACGCTTCGTGCCAAACTACGCCATGTCCTTAAACGACATGAAATACATCGCCAGCGCGACAAAGAAACCACTCGACGTACACCTAATGATCGAACACCCAAACAATAATGTGCAGTTATTTCTGAATAATTTAAGACCCGGCGATACCGTCTACATTCATCCAGAAGCAGAGTATCACCCTTCCACAACGCTGCAAAAGATCATCAATGCAGGAATGATTCCCGGAATTGCCATCAATCCGGGCACCAGCGTAGAGACCGTGTATGAGATGCTCCGCATTGTGAAAAAGGTTCTCGTCATGACGGTGAATCCGGGCAATGCAGGACAGATGTACATGCCCTATGTCGGCAAAAAGATCTCACGTCTGCTGCTCCTCAAAGGAGAAATGCGCTTCAGACTCTACTGGGACGGGGCATGCAGTGCAGACAAGATTCTAAAGTTTGCACCGATGGGCATGGACGGGTTTGTGCTCGGCACGACACTGCTTTTTGGCAAGAAAAGATCATATAAAGAAATCATGCAGGAAATTCGCAAGTGCTGTGATGATATGGAGTGATGGAGGGGAAACATGAACACTGCATTGATTTTATCAGGGGGGATCGGCAGCCGTATGGGGACTGAGATACCAAAGCAGTATATCGAGGTGCAGAACCGGCTTGTTATCTCGTATTCTATAGAGGTATTGTCGAGGCATGTCGGAATTGATGCGATACAGATTGTGGCAGCGCCGCAGTGGCATGAAAAGATTGTGGAATCTTTGACAATGTATGATAAGGATAAAAAGTTTCGCGGCTTTTCAGTACCGGGTGAAAACAGGCAGCTTTCCATATATTATGGATTGACAGACATTAGAAGCTTTGCAAAAGATTCAGATATCGTGCTGGTACATGATGCGGCAAGACCGCTGTTGTCTGAGCAGATAATAACGGACAGCCTGTCCGCGGTAGAGGGACATGATGGTGTGCTGCCGATCCTTTCCATGAAAGATACGGTATACAAAAGTGAAGATGGCAGGAGGATTGACGCGCTCCTTGACAGAGATCAGCTCTTTGCAGGGCAGGCGCCGGAGACGTTTCGCATTGGGGCGTACTATCAGGCGAACAGGAGACTTAGGCTTGATCAGATGTTAAGCATTAACGGCGCAGCGGAACCCGCATTTATGGCAGGGCTGGATATCGTCATGATTGCAGGGGACGAGGACAATTTTAAGATAACGACGAAGAAGGACTTGGAACGGTTTGAGCTAAAAAAAGAACGCCAGATTTTTCAAAATCCGAGCCATTCTGTATCATAAAGTCAGAATGGCTCGGATATATGATTTACCGCTATTCGATTTAGTACCCAGCCCCATCATCGGCATTTTTAACGAGCTTGATCATACGGCTTGTTCCGAGGCGGTCGACGCCCAGACGGATAAACTCTTTTGCGTCGTCCAGCGATGCGATGCCGCCGGCTGCCTTTACTTTCACATTTTCTCCGACATGCGCCCGCATGAGTTTGACGTCCTCAAACGTGGCGCCCGCTGTCGAGAAGCCTGTGGAGGTCTTGATATATTCTGCGCCCACGTTCGTGACAAGCTCGCACATTTTGATCTTCTCGTCCTCTGTGAGCAGGCAGGTCTCGATAATGACCTTCAAGATCTTGCCGTCACATGCCGCGTGAATCTGGCGGATTTCGTCCTCGATTTCCTGATACTTTCCATCTTTGAGCCAGCCGATATTGATGACCATATCAATTTCCGCCGCGCCGTTTGCGATGGCGTCTTTGGTTTCATAGACCTTGACAGCGGTCGTGTGATAGCCATTCGGAAAGCCAATCACGGTGCAAATGGGCAGTTTGCCATTCACATAGTCTGCGGCTTGCTTGACATAGGCGGCAGGAATACATGCCGAGGCGGTGCCGTAGGTGATGCCGTCGTCTAGGATTTGGCGGATTTCCTCCCATGTGGCAGTCTGGGTGAGGAGTGTGTGATCGACAGTTTTTAAGATTTCATTGATTTCTTTTTGGTCCATGATGATAGTGTCCTTTCTATATATATCAATAATGAATATATCCATAATTACGCTGCATTTTTCTGCTTTATTGTAATTGGGCAAGCAGAGAGTGTCCGATGGTGCCCGCTGGCATCGGAATGCCAAAGTTGTCGGCAATGGTGGCGCCGATGACGGCAAAGGTTTCTGCATCTTCTAATTTTCCGCTGCCTGTAAGGGACGGAGAGTAGGCGAGCAATGGCACATCTTCCCGCGTGTGGTCAGTTCCGGTGTGTGTCGGATCGTTTCCGTGGTCCGCGGTGATGAGAAGCAGATCATCGTCCTTTAGGCGCTTTAGGAACGCACCGAGCTTCTCGTCAAACTTTTCAAGCTCCTGCGCATAGCCAGACACATTCCGGCGGTGTCCCCAGAGCGCGTCAAAATCGACGAGGTTGACGAAACACAGCCCGCGAAAGTCTCTCCCCGCGATCTCGATTGTCTGCTCCATGCCGTGTACAGAGCTTTTGGATTTGTTGGATTCTGTGAGTCCCTCACCGTCAAAAATATCATAGATCTTGCCGACAGAGATGACATCGAGCCCCGCATCTTTCAGGGCATTGAGCGCGGTCTTGCCGTAGGGTTTGAGGGCGTAGTCGTGGCGGTTGCTGGTGCGCACAAACGCACCTTTTTTCTTTCCGACATAGGGTCTTGCGATGACGCGCCCGACCTTCCATTCGTCGCGCAGCGTCAGCTCTCTGGCGATTTCGCAGCAGCGGTAGAGCTCTTCCAGACCGAAAGTTTCCTCATTTCCGCAAATTTGCAGGACGGAATCTGCGGAGGTGTAGACGATCATGTGCCCTGTGGCGATCTCCTCCTCCGCAAGCTCGTCAAGGATTTCTGTGCCGCTGGCGCTCTTGTTGCCAATGATAACACGCCCGGTCCGCGCGGACAGTTCGTCGAGGAGTTCCTTGGGAAATCCCGTTTCAGTAAAAGTCTGGAACGGTTTCGTAATGTGCAGTCCCATCATTTCCCAGTGCCCTGTCATCGTGTCCTTTCCAGTACTCGCTTCATGCAGCCGCGCATAATATCCTGTGGGATTTGGGGCAGGGGCCACGCCATGCAGAGAATGTAAGTTTGCGATTCCAAGCTTTTGCAGATTGGGTAGCTCGAAATGCGCTGTGCGCTGTGCAATATGACCCAGTGTGTCTGTTCCGGCATCGCCGTAGGCTGCCGCGTCTGCGGCAGCGCCAATGCCTAGAGAGTCAATGACGATGGTAAAGATTCGGTTGTATTTCGGATGTTCGTTCATAATTTTCAACTCCTTCCATTAAAACAACATGATGATACCGACAATCATCGCGCTCAGCATACTCACGAAGATACCGCCGAGCATCGCTCGAAATACCAGACGGGAGAGTGTGCTTTTCTTTTCGGGGCAGAGTACGGCAATACCGGACACGCAGATGCCAAGGCTTGACAGATTGGCAAAGCCGCAGAGGGAGATTGCGCAGATCATACCGGTTCTGGCATCTAGTGTATCGAGGATTGCGCCTAAATCCTGAAAGGCGACAAACTCGTTGACAATCAGTTTGTTGCCGAGCAGAGAACCCTCCATGAGCACATTGCCGCCATCGAGTCCCATCAGGAAGCCAAACGGCGCAAATACGTAGGAGAAAATTTGCTCCAGCCGGATTCCGGCAAAGCCTAGGAACATGTTCACAACTGCCACGATGCCAATAATGCCGACAAGGGAGGCGGCGATGGAAATAACCATCTGCATTCCAGTTGATGCGCCCTCTGCGATCGCGTCGATCACGTTTGCGTTATTTCCTTTATTGTCCATCTTTACATCGCTGATGGACTGTGCCGTCTCTGTCTGTGGAAGAATCATCTTGGCAACGAGGATACTTCCGACGGGAACCATAGCGCTTGCAATCAGCAGGTAATCCATCGGAATGCCGAGTGCGTGATAACCGCCGAGGATGGACACCGACATACTTCCCATTCCTGAGACCAGAATAACAAAGATTTCACTGTCGGTCAATGACCGAATGTATTTACTTACCAAAATAGGGCTGTCGGTCTGACCCAGAAACATATTTGCCACAGCGACAAAGCTTTCAACCTCTGTCGTGCCCATCAGTTTGCCAACGCCTTTGCCAATCCATTTCACCACAAATCCCAGCACACCGATATAGTACAAAAGACTTACCAGCGCGGATACAAAGATAATGTTGCCAAGGGTCTGCACGATGAAGATACTGCCCAGTGACGCGCTGTCCGCAAGGCTTCCAAAGACGAAGGACAGACCCTCCTGCCCGCAGTTGATGATGGCGGTGACACCGTCGGAAAGCACAGAGACAATGGTCTTTCCGATCGGTATTTTGACAAGTAACAAGGCAATCACAAACTGGATCACGACTGCGCGGAGCACTGTTTTCCATTGAATGTTCTTGCGGTCCCACGATAGCAGGAAGATAAGTCCTAAAATGACAATAATGCCGATGAAGTTCAGTAGTAGCTTCATGTGATGTGCCTCCTGTCCGCCCGGAGGCTTTATTTTTCGCGGTCTGCTGCGATAAGTTTACGGATTGCAAGGACCGCAGTCTTGATTGCGGATTCGGTGTCATGAATAATCGGATTTTCCATGCCCAGCGCGTTTCGCTCCTGATTGCCCACAACGAGGAAGTTCGAGCCGCAGCGAACACGAAGGTGGCTTGCCGCGATGAACAGGGCTGCGGATTCCATCTCAGAGGCTTTGCAGCCCATGCGTTTCCATGCCTCCCACTTATTTAACAGTTCGTAGCTGACGGGCATACGCTCTGGCTCATGCTGTCCATAGAAAGCATCTTTGCACTGCACAACGCCTGTGTGATAGGGATTGCCCAACTCTTTGCTCGCAGCGACGAGGGCGTTTGTGACATCCAAATCCGCCACAGCGGGGTATTCAATTGGCGCATACTCGCGGCTTGTGCCCTCCATGCGGACAGCGCCCGTCGCGATCACAATGTCGCCGCCTTTGACCTCGAGGTCGATGCCGCCGCAGGTGCCAACGCGTATAAAGGTGTCAGCGCCGCACAGCACGAGCTCTTCAAGTGCGATCGACGCAGATGGACCGCCAATGCCAGTGGAAGTCACACTCACTTTTTCGCCGTCGAGGGTTCCTGTGTAAGTGACAAACTCACGGCTGTCTGCAACCAGTCTGGCGTCCTCGAAATGCTTTGCAATTTTCTCACACCGTTTGGGATCTCCCGGCAAGATCACGTAGCGGCCGACATCGCCCGGACGAATTTGTAAATGATACTGTAATCCTACTTCACCTGAATAATTCTGCATAGTGTTTTCCTCCTTTTGGCAGTATGTACGCCTTGCGTTTCTTTTATACTTGATTAGACAATTCTTGTTGAGAGCACGCAGACGGGCATACATGAAATTAGTTTGTTTTTTATGATGTTTGCGGAACTTGATTGTAAATTAATCATAACATTATACTTGTATAAAAACAAGACACATTTTTAGACAAATTAGACAAGTTGTTTTTGGTTAAAATTGCTGAATATCGGTGATCAAAAGGAGAAAACTATAGATATTAATGCATTTAGATGTGTATGCAGGCAGATGTTCATGTAGACAACTGTATAGCTGGAACAGTATACAATCTAAAAGACAAGGTATATTTTTGAGTTTATTGACTTTTTACTTGTATAGTTTTATGATATAGGTAGTACATTTTTTGATGTATGTAGTGTGAAATATAAAATTTCACCATCCTGATTTGTACGCCTGCTAAAGCAGGCAGATGGGAGTTAGAGTGAGAAGGCGGTTGCTTGTCTAAATAGCTGTCACACCGAAAAATGCAAAAGACAGGCGTTTTTCATCACGTTGGGTAGTTTTAAAATGAATAGAGGTATGATATGATCAAAGAGAACGAATTTGAAAATGAAAATAAAGAAAGTAGTGAAGGCAAAGAAAGGAATGAAAATAAAGAATTAGATGAGAGTAAAGAAAGTAGTGAAAATAAGGAAGCAAAAGAAAGTAAATTAAAACATGTCAGGGTGTATGACCAGCTCTACGAGATGATTCAGAACGGGACATTTCCGCCCGACTCGCGGCTGCCGTCAGAGACTGTGTTGTCTGCGCAGCTGGATGTGAGCCGCATGACACTTCGAAAGGCGCTGACGCTGCTGCAGGACGATGGTATGACAAGGAATGTGCAGGGGGTCGGGCATTTTGTGTGCCGCCAGCCGCAGAATGGACAGGAACAGCATCCGGTCAACATGCCGCAGCACCCTGTCTATTCGTATTGTACGGAGGAATTAGATGCCGTGGAGATGGCGTTTCGCATTGAACCGCCGACAAAGTCCATTTCAGATGTCCTCAAACAGTATACGCCTGCCGTAGTCATTGTAGACCGCTGGTACAAACAAAAGGGCGTACCGCTTGCGTACTCGCTGAGTTTTCTGCCAATTGGACAGGTCGGTGAGGAGAAAATTGACTTGAACCAGCCCAGCCAATTACAGGAGTATCTGGAGAGCCAGTGCTATGATGGGAAAAATTGTTTCCGGCGCATCTGCTCGCACTCGACCGCAGGAAACTTTACGGCGCTGACCTATACACTCTCAGACGACAATTCTTTCCTGCTGGTGCAGGAGAATATCTCAGATGCAGACGGAAGGATACTTGTCTCAAGCAAACATTATATCCCATCAGGACTGTTTCGGATTGAGATTTGTATATAATTTTTATTACAAACTTATGTTTGATCAGAAAGGAGATTCGAATGCAACAACCAATGATTGATGAAGCAAAGCTGCCGGAGGTAAAGCAGATTATTTGCGAAGCAGATTCGATTATGTCAAAGCTGTACTGTAACGAGAACGAAGATTTGAGAAAGGACTTGGAACAACTGCAAATCAGGTTAAGAAACCTAACTGGGGATCAACAACTGCAAATCAAAGAGTATTGGCACTATGATGAGGCGGTAAGTCTGGATACCGCTGCCAGAAGTGCACTCATGTGTCCACCCCAAAAGGAGGATTTGACGGACGAACAGATCAAAGATATCGTTGTCCATATTCTTGATCATGATGAGGCGAAAATGGACTGGTGGCTTCTGTACTTGGAGGTGAACACGGGTCTGCCGGATTTGTCGGATTATATTTTCTATCCCAATTTGATCGGCCTTGACGGCGATCCGTCTATGGAGGAAATCGCAGAGAAAATTATTGAGGACAGAAGGCAAGGCGTTAAAATATTTTTATGAAAAATAGCTTGCGTTTTGGCAAATCCTGTGCTATACTGACTAAAATTTTCAGGAACAATAAGTTAGAGAAACTTTTCCTATTTGATTTTTGATTTGAGCCGCAGAAGGCGGCATGGAGGATTATGATGTTTCAGCACAATACAAACCTATTTATTTCGATTATTCTGCAGTTTCAGATTTTTCAGCGTACAGCCATAGAGTAAACCGATCAACATGAGATGGGATGCATGGCTGTAGGACGAAAAGTCTTATTTGGCTATGCGGTCATCGAAAGGTATTGTGTATTTGTAATAGACAAGAAGCCGCATGGTATATACATTTCAGTGTATGTAACATGGCGGCTTTTTTTGTACCCTGACGGATACAGACAATATGTGGCGCGTAAGGAACTATTCAGAAATTACTCATGACAATAACTTGCATAAATGTCCATCTGCTGCATCAGAAAATCTTGACATAGCCCGCTATGCCTACGATTTTCTTCTTTGCAGCTGAACATTTATGCGGCGTTCTTGTCGCAAGTAATTTCTGAACAGTTCCTAAGGAACGAAAAGGAGTATGGAGGTGCGGCGGCAATGAAGAACTGTATGCTTGAGAATTTAAAAAGTATCATGATACTGCTGCGCAGTGATATTCAAAATCGAAGGGGAAAAGAGCTTGTGCATCTGTGTCATCAGGCGTTTCAAAATCAGATGAGCAACGGCGAAATGTGTGAGAAAATGATTGAGATGATGCCAGCGTGGCAAGGCTGGCTGAATTGCGGCGAAACGCCTGACTGGTTTGTGCAGGAAGATGTGGCTGCGTTTATCAATATGGCATTGGAGGTTATGGAGGAGACTTTGCACGCTGGCGAATTTGAGATGGCATACGATCTTGCAGATCTGCTGCACGTTGTGCCGGATGTGATTGCGAAGAATGACAAAGCGTCGGTGAAAAGATACTGGAAAGTATTTGTGGTGAAATTTCATCAAAAATGGAACTGCAATATATTTCATAAATTTTATTGAGGAGGGATTGACGATGAAGGTGATCGAGGCAGAGGACTTATCCAAAAATTTTCGGGTGAAGCGCAAGGAAAAGGGAATGCGCGGCAGTATCCGGTCCATTTTTCACCCACAGACAGAGGAAATCTGCGCGGTGGACAGTGTGTCTTTTGGCGTGGAGGAGGGTGAAATACTTGCATTTATCGGTCCAAACGGAGCTGGCAAGAGCACGACAATCAAAATGCTGACAGGTATTTTGTACCCGGAC
This sequence comes from uncultured Lachnospiraceae bacterium, assembly GCA_910586405.1. Taxonomy (GTDB): domain Bacteria; phylum Bacillota; class Clostridia; order Lachnospirales; family Lachnospiraceae; genus COE1. Next base: position 8,081 of record CAJUII010000065.1, on the reverse strand, counting down.
AGCGGGCATGTGGAGGTGCTCGGCATTGATCCGGTGCGCAAAAGACGGCAGCTTGCGTATCAGATTGGGACGGTATTTGGCCAGAAAGAACAGCTCTGGACACATTTGACGCCGTATGACAACTTTCGTTTTTTCGGTGCGATTTATGACTTGGACAATGATGCGGCAGAGTCGCGCATTGCTGAGCTGGCAGAGATTTTTGAACTGGGTGCGTTTATCAATACACCAGTTCGGAACTTGTCGCTGGGGCAGCGTATCCGCTGTGAGATCGTGGCGTCACTCATTCACAGGCCCAAAGTTTTATTCTTAGATGAACCGACGATCGGATTAGACCCTGTTGTCAAGGAAAATATCCGTGTATTAATCAAGCAGATGAACAGGGAACTGCACACGACCATTTTCCTGACAAGCCACGATATCGGGGACATCGAGAAGCTCTGCAAGCGCATTGTCATCGTGAATGCCGGACAGATTGTGCTTGATGACTCGATGGAACACCTAAAATATCATTATCTCAACAAGAAAATCGTCGAGGTAAAGTTGCAGGAGGAGGCGCTCTGGCCGCCGATGGAGGGGATTACGATTCTAAAGAAAAAGGGCGGCAATATCAAGTTTGAGGTGGATACTGCAATTTTAAAAATTAATGATGTGCTGCGCGGCATCAACGCAGAACACATTCAGGATATCAACATTTCCAATATTCCGCTGGAAAACATTATTATGGAAATCTACAGGACAGAGGGGAGGGCGGATCGTTTATGAGAAAGTATGTGGTCATTTACCGCGCTGTTTTTATTGAAAATTTGCAGTACACTGCCAATATTATGATGGGATTTATCACTTACTTGATACTGAGCGTTGTGTTTCTCAATCTGTGGGGTTATATGTATGATGCGCCGGGGGAGTTGATTGCCGGATATACGAAGGAGCAAATGATCTGGTATGTGATGATCACGGAGATGATTTGGTTTGGCGCACGCTCGTCCACCGTCAGGGAACAGGTGGCGGCGGATATCCGCGGCGGGAATATCGCTTATCTGATAAATAAGCCCTATCGTTATCCGTTCTATATTCTTGCAAAATATACGGGGGAGTGGAATATCCAGTTGTCTATGTACGCGGGACTTACCGCAGTGGTCGGCTGCATGATGGTGGGAGCGCTTCCAAACTTTCATTGGAGTACGCTTGCGGCGGTAGTGCCCTGCATTGTGCTGGGCATGACAATTCATGCAGTGTTTAAAATATGCATCAGTATGCTTTCGTTTTGGATTGAGGACGCGAAGCCTTTTCAGTGGCTGTATGACAAGCTGATTCTGGTGGTGGGAACGATTTTTCCCGTGGAAATCTTTCCGGCGGCCGTGCAGCCTGTGCTGAAGCTCACGCCGATCTATACGGTCTGCTATGGGCCGGCGAAGCTGATTGTGGATTTCAGTGTGGAAAAGTATCTGGAAATTCTGCTGGCGCAGGTGCTGTACTTGGCGTTTGGCAGTGTGATTTTGCTCTGGATTTATGAGAGAGGAGGGCGGAAGCTGTATGTTAATGGCGGTTAAGAATCAGATGCGGGTGTGCGCGCTCGCAGTCAAGTACAACATCATGCGGGAGATGCTCAACAAAGTGACTTTTTTGACGAATATTCTGTTTATGATGTTCAACAATGCGGCTTTTATCGTGCAGTGGGTGATCTTGCTGCGGCTGAGGGAGGATGTCGGCGGCTATACGATGCGTGAGGTGATGCTCTTGTGGGGGCTTGCGGCGAGCAGCTTTGGGCTGTCACACTTATTGTTTTCAAGGGTGTTTTCTCTGCCGGAGCTGATTGTCAACGGCAAATTGGATGCCTATCTGGTGCAGCCCAAAAATGTTCTGCTCAGCGTGATGACCTCTGCGACTTCCGCGTCTGCCATCGGAGATTTTTTGTATGGGCTGGTGCTGATCTGCATTTTCTGTTTCAGTGTGAGACGGCTGCTGTTGTTTTTGCTGTTCACTGTGACTGGGGCGTTGATTATGACAGATTTTGCGCTGCTGATGGGCAGTCTGACCTTCCGGTTTGTGCGGGCGGAGATGCTTGGCAGCAATATTGTGGCCAGCGCGATTACATTTGCGACTTACCCAGACGGTATTTTTCATGGCGTATCGCGTTTTCTGCTCTATAATATCATACCCGTGGGCATGGCGATATATCATCCAGTACACATTATGATAGCGTTTGATGTGCGAAAGCTGCTTGCGGTGCTGGGGTATTTAGTATTTTTGTCAGCAGCGGCGGTGTTTGTATTTTATCGCGGTCTGAGACGGTATTCCTCCAGCAGTTTGATGCAGTCCGGGCGGGTTTGAATTCTAATTTTTTTCGATACGGGCGATTTGTCTTGCCCATGTTTTTTCAGTCTGTGTGATGAGAAAGTTGCGAAGCATATCCAGATTTTGATTGGAATCCCATGCTTCCAGCGCTTCGAAGTAAGCCCTGCGGTCCTCCTCATGAATGATGATGGGCGGGTGATTGTGCAGAATGAGGAAATAGTTCATGGCAAGCCGCCCTGTGCGCCCATTCCCATCAGCAAATGGGTGAATATTTTCAAATTTGGCATGGAAGTAAGCCGCAGCAGTCAGTGCATTTTGTTCGGATACGTTTTGCAGCTCACAAAGCAGTTCGCAAAGTTCTTCCTGTACGTCCTCGGGTGCGGCGCCTACTTCGCTCTTTCCGGTTACAAAGTCGTGGCGTTTGTATGTACCGGGACGTTCGCCAAGCTGCCATCGGCGAGGATTGTAGGTGTTTTGGGTGAGTAACAGTTGCATTTTTTGGATAAGATTTTCGTCGAGTACATGTCTTTCTTGAAATGCTGTCAGAAAGTACTCATAGGCATCTCTGGAATTGCGGATTTCAAATAGAGTGCGCAGATCGCCTGTGTAAGAGGTCACGCCATCGTGCTCAAAAATTTCCCTTGTATCGTGATAGGTAATCCGATCATTTTCTATTTTTCCAGAGTGGTACGCAAAGGAGATGCTCTGTCCATTGAGCGCTTCTGATAATTCGGCGTCAGAGGTGATATGTTTCTGTCGCCATAATGCGAGGGCTTTTTCGTAATCTGTCATGGTATCACTTCCTTCTATAATATGCTGCATTTAAAATTGTATGGTATGTTTGACAAACATTTTTATGCACACGGAAAAACGGTGCAGCGAAAGCAGCCCGCGTCCGGGGCGAGGAGGGAGAAAATGAATCTTCTCTACTCGATTAAAGACAGTATAACACAGTGTGGTATAAAAGTCTATTTGGGGCATTGGACTATTTGTCCAATGCAGAAAGGATAGATGTGTGCTATAATCTTTTCATAAATCAATGGTGTGTGAAGTAATGTATGAAATCTGATTGCGGCAGTTGTTCTCAGTGTGTTATAATATGTTTATACAGAAATCTTGCGAGAAACGAAGCATTTTGTCCAAGGCTGTATTGCAATATGGAAAGGAAAAAATTTACCTCTTCGAATTGATTTGCTGATTATTCGAAAAAAGCCGGGGGAGGTTATCAAAAACGAAATAGGTACATTTTTCCTTGGACATAATATCATAGAGTATAAGTCGCCTGATGACAGTATGAATATTGATACTTTTTATAAAGTATTGTCTTATGCCTGCCTGTACAAAGCAGATACGGATACTGTAGACGAAATTCTGGATACAGATATCACCGTTTCGTTGATTCGTGAGCGTAAGCCTGTGAAACTTTTGCAGCAGTTGGAAAAGAAATATCAGGTAAAACAGGAAGGGAAAGGAATTTATCGTATTGATGGAATGTTGTTTCCGATGCAGGTCATTGTGACAAGGGAACTTGAAACAGACCGCCATATTTGGCTGAAATCATTAACGCGGAATATAGACATCGTTCAGGCGGAAGAACTACTGGACAGTTTTGACCGGCTTGAAGCGGAGGAAACGCGTGCGAAGGCAGCCGTAGTAGTGAATCTAGTGTCGGATCTTAACAGTGGAGTCTTTGAACAAATCGTTAATGGAGGTGGTCGAATGAGTGAGGCGTTGAAGCGAATGATATTGCCAGAGCTGGGGGAACTGAAAGAACTGCTTGCAGATAAG
>CAJUII010000065.1:0-3898 GCA_910586405.1 uncultured Lachnospiraceae bacterium | reverse complement strand
GATACTCATTTTCTTCACCGTTTAGATTTTTGGTCTTTAATTCAAAGAAAAGGTTATTTTGCAATTCGTCAAGGTCTGCTTCTTTGATCAGATCGCCAGACACTTTCCCGATTTCATCAGAAATATTGATCGTTGCTCCTGTTAGATCTTCTACGCGATTGCACAGCAAAATTCTGTCTTTATCATCGGACTGTAGATACACCGATGTAGAATACGAAACAATATCTTCGAACTTTCCTTGCGTTTCTTCAAGATTACCACCATAGAATATGTCTTTTGTATCGCTCAAAACAATGACGCCGTTGGAAATTGTAAAGAACTCATTTTCCCCGCGAAAGGAATATACATGAGATTGTTCCGCTGCTGGCGCTATGCCACAACCTGAAAACAGGCAGGAATAAACCAGCATTATAGCGATCGTTTTTGGTATTGTTTTCATTTTTTTATCTCCAAATAAATATCTTTCGCATCCTTTGGCAAGTTCCGCACATGTTCAAGAAATCTCCGCGCTGCCTTTCCTTCCGCGGCATGATAGGCATATCCTAGTCTGTTTCCTACATAAACTGCTGTCTGCTCAAACAAATCGCACATATGCAGCACCGCCGCCCACGCTTCTGCAACATTTCCACCAAAGTAAGTATTCAGGTATGCTTGATACTCGTCTGCTTCAAGCCACTTGTATAAGTACTTTGCAGACTTTCCGACACTGATCTGAAAATTCGTCAAAAGACCTGCTTTCCAAGAGAGCATTTTTTCTAACTGTTTGCGAACGACAAAGTTGGTCATGTCCTGCACGTAGGGCATCTCTTCCCGCCACAAGCCCTTAGCGAGATTGTTGCTGCACCACCAGAACTCATTGGCACATGCCAGAAACTGTGCTTCGGTGGGCTTTTTGACATGATAATCTGCATCTGTCGCTTCTGGCACGGGTGGAAGAATATTTTCCTGATCTACAAGAATCCGACAAAGTTTATCATCATGAATATGTTCTCTGGCAAACTGAATTGTCTGTACGGTAAGGTCAATCCGCACACCATCTTCGAACTGCATCAGCCAGCCGTAATGATTTTCCTTGTCATTTGGATATTCTGGGTTTTCGTCGGGATACTGCATATACAGGATTTTGCCAAACTTGTGAATCCAGTCCTTGTCCTCAATAAAGGACTGGGTGTCCCGCACCACATACACAATGTCGTAGTCCTGAAAAATATCTTTAGGAACGTTCGGATTTGTCCGTGAACCATTCATATAGACTGCGCGTATTCGATCGTCTGCCCTTGCGATCTCCATAAACAACGCATACATTTGCTCTTCATTCCGCATAAGAAGCCTCCCAATTTAGGAATAAATTATTTATGACATTATTTTACTATAAGTGCGTGCGCAATGCCACTAAATTTTCGTAAATTGTAAAAATTTTCCTTGAGATGCGGCACTTTTTATGATTCTTTCGGCAGTGCTGTGCGGGTAACAAAATTTTAAGGAACTTCAAAGGAATTTAATGAAAGAAACATAGCGCTGGCTGGGGAATTATGGTAGGATAATTTGACAGAGCTTACATTGAAAGGAGATAGTAGCAATGTTCAAATTTTTGATATGTTTTATCGCGGGGATTGGCGCGGGGCTGGGAACTGGATTTGCGGGCATGAGTGCAGCGGCGGTGATCAGTCCGATGCTCATTACGTTTCTGGGAATGCCGGCATATGAGGCAGTTGGCATAGCGCTGGCAAGTGATGTGCTGGCGAGCGCAGTGAGTGCGTACACGTATGGAAAAAATAAAAATCTTGATATCCGAAACGGCATGGTCATGATGATCACGGTGTTGGCATTTACGCTTTTTGGGAGTTGGATTGCAAGCAGGGTGCCCAACACGACGATGGGAAGCTTCTCGGTGTTTATGACGCTGTTATTGGGAATAAAGTTTATCGTGAAACCTGTCATGACAACGAAGGAAGCGATGGCGGCAGTCAGCACAAAGAAGCGGGTCATTCAGTCTGTTATCAGTGGAATGATCGTTGGGTTTATCTGCGGTTTTATCGGTGCAGGCGGCGGAATGATGATGCTGTTGATCCTGACAAGTGTCTTAGGCTATGAGCTGAAAACAGCCGTTGGGACAAGTGTGTTTATCATGACCTTTACGGCGCTGACGGGTGCAGGCAGTCACTTTGCAATCGGCGGGCTGCCGGATTTGTGGTGTCTGGTGTTCTGCGTCGCATCGACTTTGCTGTGGGCGCGCATCGCAGCGAAGTTTGCAAACAAGGCGAGTGCTGTGACATTGAACCGGGCGACAGGCGTGGTGCTCGCCGTCCTCGGCGCGGCGATTCTTGCGGTGAATATCATGACAAAGTAAAGGGGCGGGTGTCTAAGTAAGCGGCGATTCATGCAGTGAATATGACGACAGAGTAAAGGAGCAGGTGACGAAGTAAGCGTCGGATTCATGCGGCGAATATGACGACGGAGTAAAGGATAGAGAGTGTAAGCGTCGGATTCATGTAGAGAATATGACGACAGAGTAAGGGATAGAGAGTGTAAGCGTCGGACTCATGTAGAGAATATGACGACAGAGTAAGGGATAGAGAGTGTAAGCGTCGGATTCATGCGGTGAATATGATTAGAACGAACATATAAGCGAACAATACTTTCTATGACAATGGCACAGAAGGATTTATAAGTGAGAGTGGCAGTCTGATGGGGATGCCATTCTTTTTTCAATCCTATAAACTACATTTACAGTATTGCACAAAATCTGTAATATATAATAAAATATCGACGGATATTTCCATTTTCTATGAAAATATTCACGGCAATAGGGGAAAATACAACAAATGTTTGGTCTATGCTTGTCCGCCTTCCCGCACAGAGCCGCCTTGTCAATGCGCAGGTTCTGGCTTCGCTTCGCGCGAAGGTTGAATTTGCAGAAACCACGACCTATGACTATCCGATGGAGGAGATTGCCGGCTTCATCAAACAGCAGACCCACAAGGCAGCGTATGCGCTGACGTTGCAGAAGGGGACAGCACCCGATTTATTTGACAGCAAATTTGGCGGTCTGCCCTACTGGAAGCCAGACATGCAGTATCCTGTGGACAGAACAGGGCGAAAGATGATGCTGCTTGCGCAGATTAATTTTGACCGTGCAACAGTGGACGAGCGTCTGCCGCAGCAGGGGATGCTGCAATTTTTTATTGCGCTGGATGAAGTGGACGGCACCTACGGTTATGATGATGCAGCGCCGGACAGCCAAGAAATGTTTCGCGTGATATATCATGAGACGGTGGACTACGCTGTCACACAGGAGGAGATTTTGAAGATGGAGGTTCCGGTTTCATCCGACCCTGCCCTTGAGGATTTGACGCCGGTCTGGAAGCCGTTTCGTGTTGACATTGCACCGAGGGCATTTTATATCAATACCGCTGACAGGCGCTTTGACAAGCTGTTTCGCGATGCGGTGCGGACGCTGACAGGAAAAAAGCTGGGGAAGCAGTTGGCGTATGATATTTTGACAAGGGAGGATTTCGAGTATCTGGATCACGAATTGTCTTACTATGGGCATAATATGCTGGGGGCTCCGTATTTTGTGCAGTATGATCTGCGGAAAAATCCGAAGTATTATGATACGGTGCTGTTACAGATTCACTCTGAGCTGGGCGCGCAGGACGATGAGATATGCTGGGGGGACGGTGGCGTTGCCAATTTCTTTATCAACAGCGAAGCGCTGGCGCAGCGGGATTTTAGCAAGGTGCTGTACTGCTGGGACTGCGGTTAACAGGAAGTTGACCGTTCGCGATACCAAAGCGGCAGTCTGCGAAAGAACTGTGCAGCGGCGGGCGTGTGCTGCTATAATTATACTCACGACAGATGAAATCTGCCGTGAGTATCGCGCCAGCCGCAGCCGCGA
>CAJUII010000064.1 GCA_910586405.1 uncultured Lachnospiraceae bacterium | reverse complement strand
GCAAGGAAATGTACAGCGAAAGCTACGCGCGCGTATTTTTCTCGTGGTCCTCTCGTGGATAATAAATGATGCTATCCGGCGGAATCTCGATATTCTCTACATAAGGTGCTGGCTCCGGCGTTGGCACAGCAGTCCCGCAGTTAGGACAGAAGGACGAGGTCAGCGCGACCTCAATACCGCAGCTTGGGCATTGCTTTGCGCCCTTTACGGAGATTATTTCTGATTTTAAGCGTGCGATCTCGGCATATGCGTTGGATACTGCAGTATATTTTTCCGCCAGCTCGGAGTCTGGGAAGGCATTTCGCTTCTCGTAGACGGTCTTTCCGATTTCTAGACAGAGTTTGTCGATGATTTCTTCCTGTGTGCTGATCTGGCTGTTCAGACTGGAAATTCCAGCAGCTTCTTTTGCTTTTTTGGCGATTGTGGAACCGACTTTGTTGATAAAATCCATGGCGTCTCCTGTTCTCAGGGCATGATTGAAGAAGTGGACTCCATAAGCCCTGTAAAGTTTTGATATAAAATGTTGTGCAAATTCGCCTGCACCTATATAATAAAATATGACGACACAGGTCATAAAAGACGCAGAGAGTGCAGATGACAGACATTTTGAGAAAGGAGAAAAGAAAACAATGTCAGTGAAAATTTTTGCTATGACGCATAAATCGTTTGAGGTGCCAAAGGATTCTATGTATATACCGCTTCATGTCGGGCATAAATATGCCAAAGAGGATTTTGGATATGCGGGGGATGACACGGGGGACAATATATCCGATCTGAATTGCTATTACGCAGAGCTTTCCGGGGTCTACTGGGTTTGGAAAAATTACACCGATGCAGACTGCGTGGGTATTTGCCATTATCGCCGTTTTCTCACGAGCGAGGAAGGGTATGCTTTTACAGAGGCAGAGTACGAGCGGATTTTAGAGGAGTACGATATTGTGACGACAAAGCAGCTAGAGCTTCCCGGTTCTTACAGAAATGGTTTTGGCGCACATCACAAGGTGGAGACGCTCGATGAGACAGGGCGTATTATCGAAGCGCTTTATCCTGAATATTATGACACGTTTGTCAGTTTAGTCCATCAGAACAAGACGTACTTTGGCAATATTATGGTGGCAAAAAAGGCGCTTTTTGACGCGTACTGTGACTGGCTTTTTACCATATTTTTCGAGCTGCAAAAGCGCATTGACCTCACGTTTGAGGACGAGTATCACAAACGGGTGTTTGGATTTATCTCGGAGTTTCTGCTGTATGTATGGGTGACGGCAAATCAGTACAGGGCATATGAATGCAGAGTGGCAATCATCGGGGAGAAGAAGGAGACCAGTGAGGTCACATCAAGAATGGCAGACTTTTTTGAAAAGAGAGACGCCGTTGGTGCGAAAGCATATTTTGAGGCAGTTTTAAAACAAAGACCAGACATTTTGATGGAGGCGTCTGACATTAACGGGGAGTGCAAGCTCTGCCTGCAAGCGGTATCGACGGCGAATCTGGAACTTGCGACATATGGATACTGTTTTCTGACACGCATCAATGCATACAGCGAGATCATACAGTATTTCAGAGGGCTGAACAGCGCTGCATCGAATGCGGTGCGCGCCGTGGAGACAGCGCAGGAGGCACAGAGTCAGTCGGCAAAGGCGGTGTATGTCCAGACGATCGAGGAGCACAGCGGCGGCGAATCTGCGGACGCTGTCCCATCGTGGACGACGGCGATTGCACTGCGTGCGGCAATCCGGCTGTATGCGCCAAATCAACAGTGCGCAGACAGGGCGTTTGCATATATGGCAGACAGGTAAAATAGATTTGCGTGGCAGTTTTTATGTGAGGCTGGAACAGAGGAAGCAGATATCGAAATGTCTGTTATGTCCGAAAAGTTTGAAATGTAAAAATTAGCACTTGTAATAAGCTTCGATTTAGCATAGAATGAGTAGTGGATATGCATAGAGGGGGCCTGAAAGGGAATGTGTGATATCCATGATGAAAAATTATCAGAATAAAAAAAGTAAAAAGTATCTATGTGCCGTTTGTGTTTTTATTTTTGTGCTGTTTGAGCCAGTATTGCTGTGCGGCTGCGCATCGGCGCGGGATGAGGTGACACTTGAGCTTGGCGTACAGGAGAGCACTGTGGATGAAAAAATGACACAGGTGTCAGAAATAGACGCAGAGATTGAAAGCGTACCGCAGCAGGTGTACATCTATCTCTGCGGTGCGGTGGCGCTGCCGGGTGTGTACAGTCTGCGGGAGGGCAGTCGTCTGTATGAGGCGGTGGAGCTTGCCGGCGGATTGACGGGGGATGCTGACGAGAACTGTCTCAATATGGCAAGGCAGATCGTGGACGGAGAGCAGGTTAGGATTCTCACGCTCGACGAGGCGGCAGCGCTCAGGGAGATGGGCGCCTATCAGTATCCAGCGGAGGCGAATGCCTCGTCGGAGAGTTCTCAGAGGTCAGGTCTGGTGAATATCAATACCGCCACGGCAGAAGAACTGACATCTGTGTCAGGTATTGGTGCGAGCAGAGCGCAGGCGATCATTGACTACAGGGAGCAAAACGGCAGATTTGGCAGCATTGAGGACATCAAGAACGTTGACGGCATCAAGGATGGGCTTTTTTCGAAGATAAAGGACAAAATAACAATTTAATATAATGGGAGATTCTAAAGTAATGGGAAAAAAGGTTTTGGTAGTGGATGATGAAAAGCTGATTGTGAAGGGACTTCGTTTTAGTCTGGAACAGGATGATATGGAGGTCGAGTGCGCCTATGACGGGGAAGAAGCGCTTGAGATGGCAAAGAGTAAGAAATATGATCTAATTCTGCTGGATATCATGCTGCCAAAGCTGACCGGGCTGGAGGTCTGCCAGCAGATTCGAGAATTTTCAGATGTGCCTGTCATCATGCTCACGGCAAAGGGAGAGGACATGGACAAGATACTCGGCCTCGAGTACGGGGCAGATGATTATATTACCAAACCGTTTAACATTCTTGAAGTAAAAGCCAGAATCAAGGCGATCATACGAAGGACTGGCGCAAAGACCAAGGAGGCTGTGGATAAAAAGACACAGATTATCGAGACGGGGGACTTAAGGCTTGACTGTGAGGGCAGGCGTCTGCATGTGAATGGAAAGGAAGTCAATCTCACGGCGAAGGAGTTTGATGTGCTGGAGCTGCTGGTGCTCAATCCCAACAAGGTCTATGGCAGGGACAATCTGCTTAAATTGGTGTGGGGAGAGGATTATCCCGGCGATGTTCGAACAGTGGATGTGCACATCCGGCGACTTCGCGAAAAGATTGAGCCAAACCCAAGTGAGCCTAAGTACGTACACACCAAATGGGGCGTAGGATACTATTATAAATAGGAGAATAACGTGGGAAAGCTTTGGGAAAAGATGAAAAAGGGAAAAGTTTTTACAAGCTTTAGAAGTCTAAAGACAAGAATGTTCTGTATTATAATGGCGGCGGGAATTGTGCCGTGCATCGTGCTGCATTTTGGAATCCTCGAGCGCTATTTAGACAATACGATCGAGACGCGAACCAATGAAGTACAGACGCAGGTAAAAATTATCGCGGACCATTTAATTACATACAATTACATGCTTGACAGCAGCAGTGAGGTGGTCAATGCAGAGCTTTCACAGTTGTCTAATCTCTATGATGGCAGAGTATTGATCGTCAATAGTGCCCTCAATATCATCAAAGATACCTATGCCGTCAGCGAGGGAAAAATTATTATTTCGGAGGCGATCATCAAGTGTCTAAAGGGTGAGGGTGCATCAAACAGTCTAAAGGAGGCTGGATACATCGAGATTGTCGTACCGATCGAGGAGAAGTTTGAGGGGAAGACACATGTGCTTGGAGCGATGCTGACCAGCGTATCGACGGACAGTATCCGCAATGGGTACGAGTATATTCAGAGTCGGGCGTTCTTGTTGGAGCTGCTCGCGATGGTGGTGATCTTTGGCATTGCGCTTCTTTTGAGCCGCAAGATGCTCAAACCCTTTGAGAAGATTACAGATGCGATCAATGATGTGAAAAATGGCTTTACGGATGAGGCAATCCATGTCACAGACTATATCGAGACAGAGAATATTGGGGATGCCTTTAATCAGATGATGGGCAGAATGAAGGTGCTGGATGATTCCAGACAGGAATTTGTGTCCAATGTGTCCCATGAGTTAAAGACACCGCTCGCCTCCATGAAGGTGTTGGCGGATTCACTGATTACGCAGGAGGATGTGCCCGCGGAGCTTTACCGGGAGTTTATGACAGACATCGCGGAGGAGATTGACAGGGAAAACAAGATTATTACAGATCTGCTTTCTCTGGTAAAGATGACGCGGACGTCTGCGGATATCAATGTCGAAACAGTTGATATCAATGAAGTGCTGGAGCTGCTGCTAAAGCGGTTAGGTCCCATCGCGTCGAGGGCGGAGGTCAAACTTATCTTTGAGAGCCGCAGACCAGTGAACGCGGAGGTCGATGAGGTCAAGCTCACACTGGCATTGTCCAATCTGGTCGAGAATGCGATCAAATATAATATGAAGGGCGGCTGGGTAAAGGTGATACTCGATGCAGATCATCAGTATTTTACTGTTGAGGTGTCCGACTCGGGCGTCGGGATACCACAGGAGTCGATCGAGCACATTTATGAGCGCTTTTACAGGGTGGATAAGTCTCATTCGAAGGAAATCGGAGGAACGGGATTAGGACTTGCCATCACGAAAAGCGCGATCCTTCGACACAGGGGAGCGATCACAGTGAGCAGTGAGGAAGGGGTAGGGACTGTGTTCCGCGTCAAGATACCACTCACCTATATCGCACAGTAGCGTTGAATAAAATCAATCATTGGAAAGGCGGTTATATGGTTTTAAAGCCTTTGGGGAGATATCATAGGTTCCTGTATTTGCTTGGGCTGTTGTTTTTTTCGATGCTTTGCATGACCGGGTGCAGCCGGGCAGAACAGAAGGGGACGGCGATAGATATCTCTTATCTGAATAAAAAAGAGACAAAGCTTGTGACAGAGACACACTATCTTGAAAGCACAGACACGAAGGACATGATCGTGGAAGTTCTGACACTGTTGTGTTCGGTGCCCGATAACAAGGAATTGAAGGCGACACTCACAAGCGGAATTAATATTATTACTTACTCCTATGATGGGGAGCAGGTCATTGTGTCCCTCGGCGAGAAATACAAGGAGCTCTCGGGGACGACGGAGGTGTTGACGAGGGCTGCACTGGTCAGGAGCCTGACGAATATACCAGATGTAAATTATGTGATGCTCACAGTCAATGGGGAATCTTTGACCGATTTGGCCGGGAATGCGATTGGCGCGATGACCGCGGACATGTTTGTGAACAATGCTGGTACGCAGGTGGAGAAGGTTGAGAGCAAGGTGACGCTTCGGCTGTATTTTGCCAACGAGACAGGTGACGGGCTGGTCGCAGTGAACAGAGAGCTGACGCACAATGCTGATGTGTCAAATGTGCCGATGGAAAAATTAGTCGTGGAGCAGTTAATCAGCGGTCCTGCGAGCGATGAGACATATCCGACAATCAGTCCTGACACAAAGCTGGTCAACATTACAGTCAAGGATGGTGTGTGCTATCTGACATTTGACAGTGCCATGCTCACGGCTGTAAATAATGTGACGACGGACGTGACGATCTATTCCATTGTCAATTCCCTTGTGGAGCTGAGCAATATCAATAAAGTGCAGATTTCAATAGATGGAAATAAAGATGGCAAATTTCGGGACAAGTATGAGGCGTCCACCATCTTTGAGAGAAATCTTTCACTTATCAATTAACAGGAAAGGTTATACGAAATGAGGAGACCACTGTGCTGCGTCTGCGCGGCATTTGTGGTGGTTGTGTTCTTTTATCTAAAGCTGAATCCGATGTCTGTCCCCGCACAATGTGTTGAGGATGGCAGCAGAGTGACTATACAGGGCGAAGTCGTACAAAAGACGTATCAAAAGGATACTTTGGTGATGCAGTTGGACAACGTCAGCATATCGGGCAAAGACAAGCAGATCGATGGTAAGGTTCTGTGCTATATCGAGCAGGGCGCGCATTGTGTCGTGCCAAAGGCGGGGAGCGTGATTGCTGTGGCTGGAAAGGTATCCTGCTTTGATGCAGCGCGAAATCCGGGGGAATTTGACGCGCAAGGATACTATCAGATCTTGGGTGTTGTATTCCGGCTTTACAAGGCGGAAGTGGTTGCACAGGACAGTCGGTATTCGATTTATCATGAGACATTATATCAGCTAAGGCGTCACTTTGAGAAGATTTTTGACAAAGCGCTTGCGCCGAAGGACGCTTCGATTATGAAGGCAATTCTTCTTGGCAGCAAGTCGGCGCTTGACACGGAGAGTAAACAGCTTTTTCAGAAGAGCGGCATTGCGCATATCTTTGCAATCTCAGGGCTTCATATCACGATGCTTGGCATGGGACTATACCGGATATTGCGAAAGATCTGTCTGCCACAGCCGTTGTGCGCAGCGGTGTCAGTCGGCGTGATGGTGGTCTATGGTGATATGGTCGGTATGAGCAGTTCCGCTTATCGTGCTGTGTTTATGTTTGGTATACAGCTGACGGCGCAGATGCTGCGGCGGACGTATGACATGCTGACGGCGCTGGCGCTCGCTGCCGTACTGATCTTGATGGACGAGCCGCGATATCTGTATTATTCGGGATTTCAGCTTTCCTTTGGCGCAGTCCTTGGGATTGGCTGCCTGTCGGATATCATAAAACCTGCGCGGCTGAAAATTTTTGAACCGTTATGCGCAAGCTTAAGCATTTTTCTGGTACATTTTCCGATTATGCTGTGCGTCTATTATGAGTTTCCAGTGTATTCATTTTTGCTGAATCTAGTGATCATTCCTGCGATGACTGTACTGATGGCAGCGGGGCTCATATGCCTCGGTGTTGGCAGCCTGCCCTCAGCTCTTGGCTTTGGACTGGCAGAGCTGTCAGGCGGGGTGTGCCGGCTTTTGATCGCAGCATTCGAGGGGCTCAGCGCGATATCACTCAGACTTCCCTTTGCCAACTGGATTGTCGGGAGACCAGATTCGTGGAGAATTTATGTATTTGGTGCGGTTGTTCTATTTCTGTATACCACACACAGATATGGGACATTTTTATCAAAGGGGACGGTGTGTGAACGGCGGGGTATGATGATTGGACTGCCTGTGCCGGTAAAGCTTGTGACAGTGCTCGCAGCGGTTCTTCTGATCAGTGATATGCCAGCGGACGGTGTGTCCATGACCTTTTTGGATGTAGGGCAGGGGGATTGTATTTGGATTGAGAGTGCTAGGGGAGAACAGTTTCTGGTGGATGGTGGCAGCACATCGCAGAGCGGGCTAGGGACCTATACGATCGTGCCGTTTCTGAAGTATCATGGTGTTTCAACATTGGATGCAGTCTTTTTGACGCATCTGGACAGCGATCATATATCAGGTGTTATGGAACTGATTGAGGGCGGCAGTCATGAAGTGGATATTCAGATTAAGCGATTGTGCATTTCAAACGCGACCCCGGAAGATGAGACGTATGAAAAGCTAAAAGC
Organism: uncultured Lachnospiraceae bacterium; assembly: GCA_910586405.1. Lineage (GTDB taxonomy): Bacteria > Bacillota > Clostridia > Lachnospirales > Lachnospiraceae > COE1. The sequence goes on along the minus strand of CAJUII010000064.1, from coordinate 10,280 downwards.
ATTGTGTGCGCGCAGAGAGATACCGATCTATCGTCTGAAAGCTGGTGACAGCATAGAGGCGTGCGGTCTGCGCTTTGAAGTGCTTCATCCGGGAGCGGATTACAGGACAGATTCGCGCAATGCATCTTCTCTGGTGATGAAGCTTGATGCTGGAAATGTCATCGCGCTTCTGACAGGAGATGTTGAGCCGGACGGAGAGCAGGCAGTGTCAGAAAGGCTTTTGAATCAGCGTGGATATACAGGCATTGACATCTATAAAGCCGCGCACCATGGTTCGAAATATTCGAATACAGAGCGGCTGCTCTCACAGATTCAGCCAAAGACAGCGGTCATCTCCTGCGGTGAGAACAACCGCTATGGGCATCCGCATGTCGAGACAGTTGAACGGCTAGAGCAGACAGGGAGTGATCTATGGATGACAAAGGACGCAGGAGCCATCACAATCAATATAAAGAATGGAACGTATGGGATAGAAACCTATCTGAAAAAATAAAGGAACAGAAATGAGGAGTCAGACATAATATGAAAAGGATAGCACAAGACATTAAGAACGGAGAGTTCAGCCATCTCTATCTCCTCTATGGGGAGGAGGCATATCTGCGCAGGCAGTACCGCGATAATCTGAGAGCAGCATTGGTCCCAGCGGAGGATACCATGAACTGTAGTGTGTATTCCGGCAAGGACATCAACGCCGGGGAGGTTATAGATCTGGCAGGCACCATGCCGTTCTTTGCGGACCACCGGGTGATTATCATCGAGAACAGCGGATGGCTGAAAAGCGGAAATGACCAGATCCTTGCGCTTGTCAAGGCAATTCCAGATACAACATATCTGATCTTTGTGGAGGCGGAGACAGACAAGCGGAGCAAGCTTTATAAGGCGGTCACTGCAAATGGTTACGCAGCGCTCTGTGAAATGCAGGACGAGGCGACGCTTAAGAAGTGGGTGATGGGGCTGTTGAAAAAGGAAAACAAATTGATCACCCCAGATGCACTGAATCTGCTGCTCGATAAGACGGGTACAAATATGGAAAATATCCGGCGTGAGGTAGAGAAGCTTGTCTGCTACAAATACTATGATGAGGGAATTACTGCCGCAGATGTGGAGGAGCTGTGCATCGTGCAGATACAGAATCAGATTTTTGATATGGTGGAGGCAGTCGCACAGAAAAAGCAAAAGCAGGCGTTGAAGCTTTACTATAATCTGCTGGCATTAAAAGAAGCCCCCATGAAAATACTGGCACTAGTCGCAAGGCAGTTTCATATGCTTTTGCAGGTCAAAGAAATGAAGACCAAAGGATATCATGAGAGCGACATTGCGAAACAGACAGGGTTAAATCCCTACTATTTAAAAAAGAAATACATCCCACAGTCGGCACAGTTTAAGCTGTATCAGCTTGAAGCTGCGCTGAGAGCCTGCGTGGAGGCGGAGGAGGCTGTCAAGACAGGACGTATGCCAGATATGCTCAGCGTGGAGCTGATCATCATAAGCCTGAGTGCCGAACAGATAAAAAACAGCGATAGTCTTGTAGAGAGGAGTGTGTGATATGATACCAAATGATCCTGTGATGCTTTTAAGCTATATCAATCTGAAGCTGAGGGACTTTTATCCAAGCCTTGAAGCGTTCTGTGAGGATACAGGGGAGGAGCTGCAAAAAATCGTAGACAAACTAGAACAAATTGAGTATCATTACGACGGGCAAAAAAATCAGTTTGTATAATATCAACAGGAGGCTAAGACAATGAAAAAATGCATACTTCCATTGCTGATGGCAGTTTGGATGCTGCAAGGGTGTGCTGACAGGGAAACGCAGACCGCGGCAGTGTCGGAAAGCTCGATAGCTGCCATAGAGGAGGAGCACAGCGAAGGTGCGTCAAGGAGTACGATATTAGAGGAGAAGCTAGAGAAGGAAGCACGCAGACAGGAGGAAGAGGAGGAGGAGGCATTGCAAAAGGAGACCTCCGGTATAACCTTCACAGATGATATCGGCAGGACTGTCTGTGTGGAAAGTCATGACCGCGTGATCACTTTGATTGGCAGCTTCACGGACATATGGATGCTTGCGGGCGGTGACGTGGTGGGTGCTGCCAACGATTCGTGGACGAGTTTTGATCTTGGACTTGCAGAGGATGTGGTCAATGTCGGCTCTCATCTTGAGCCGGATATCGAAAAAATTATTGCTGCAAAACCTGATTTTGTGATTGCCAGCGCCAATACAGATGCGGATATGGATCTTGAGAAAATTCTGGAGAATGCCGGTATTACGACAGCATATTTTTCTGTATCGAATTTTAATGAGTATATGAACATGCTGGAAATCTGCACAGATATCACAGGAAGAAAGGATCTGTATGAACAGTATGGAACAGAAGTGAAGAAGCAGGTTGAGACAGCGCGTGAGCGCGTGAATCAGAGGACCCTTAAGGGAGAGAGGGCGCCTCGGATTGTCTTCCTGAGAGCAAGTGCATCGAGTGTCAGGGCAAAGGGCAGCTATGGCAATGTCGGCGGAGAGATGCTTGCAGAGCTTGGCTGCATCAACATTGCGGATGATGATGACAGCCTGCTCGATGATTTGAGCATGGAGGCGATCATAGCCGCCGATCCCGACTATGTCTTCGTGACAACGCAGGGAAAGGATGCATCAGCCATACAGCAGAATATTGAGAATACACTGCTGAGCAATCCGGCATGGAACAAGCTGACTGCCGTAAAGGAGGGAAGGTATTTTGTTCTTGAAAAGGAGCTGTACAACCTCAAGCCAAACGCGAGGTGGGGAGAGGCCTATCAAAAGCTTGCAGATATTCTGTATGGTGAGGAGACAGCAGAGTAGAACGTTTTAATAAAAGAAATAGTAGCTTCGCTTCTCATCTGAAAATACTTTGAGACGGACATCAAAGACTTCCTCAATAATGTGCTGTCGCAGGCATTCTTTTGGCGTGGCTGCGGCAGCTATTTTTCTGTCCTGCATAATGACAAGCATGTCAGAAATCTCGAGAGCCTGTCCAATGTCATGAAGGACGAGGATTACAGTTTTTCCCTGTGCTTTTAGTTGCAGGAGCATCTCCATAAAGGCGCGCTGTCCGCTCAGATCGAGGTAAGTCGTGGGCTCATCGAGGACTATGTAGTCGCAGTCCTGTGCGAGTGTCATCGCAAAAAAGGCGCGCTGGCGGATGCCGCCGGAGAGCGTGTCCGCATACTGTGCGGCATAGGGAGCAATCTGTGCAAAATCCAGCGCATTCGCAACAATCTCGTTATCTTTTTTTGACTTTCTGCGTGCAAAGCCCAGGTGCGGAAACCGTCCATGCTCCACCAGTGTCTTTACGGGAAGCGCTGGGATGATGGTGCGCACCTGCGGCAAAAAAGAGAGCTTGCGCGCACGCTCTTTGAAGGGCATGGCAAGATAGTCTGTGCCGTCTAACAGGATGCTGCCCGACGTGACCTTGGAGGAACCATTGAGGCATTGGAGGAGTGTCGTTTTGCCGCAGCCGTTTGGACCGATGACGGTTGTGATTTTTCCTTTTTGAAAGGATACAGATATATCATTTAAGATTGGAACAAAGCTGCAACGGACATCTACTTGGCGAAATTCAAGCATTGACTCTGCGACCTCCTTTTTTGGTAAATAACAGATAGAGGAAAAATGGTCCGCCGACAAACGACATCAGAACACCAGCGGGCAGTTCAAAGGGAGCGAACAGCATACGCCCTAGAATATCACAGATGAGGACAAAGCTGGCGCCAAGCAGGGCGGAACAGGGCAGCAGGCAGCGTGCGTCATTGCCAAACAAGCGGCGGCAGATATGGGGGACGATAAGCCCTACAAAGCTTAAAAGTCCCGCGTAGCTCACCACACAGCCGGACAAAATGCTCGACAGAATTAACAAAACCAGCCGGACAAGAGTGACATTCAATCCCAGTGATCGTGCGATATCATCACCGAGGTTGAGCACGTTGATGGATTTGGCGGCGAGAAAGGACAGAAACAATGCGGCAATGATGGCAGCAGCCGGGAACCTTAAGCTGTCGAAAGTCAGTCCTGACAGAGAGCCGATCATAAAGGTAGTAAGATTTACGGTGATATCTGTGTCAAGGAGCTTGATCGTGTTGATGCCTGCATTGAGGAAGCTTGACACCGTGATACCGGCGAGAATGATGGTGGTGCGTGAGCTGTCAGCCATGTATGCCAGTCCAAAGATGGTGAGTGTGGTGAACAGCGCACCGGCAAAGGCAGCAGCTGGAAGCCGCATCGCGGTAGAGCTGCCGCTGCACATCAATGTGAGCATCACCGCAAATCCGGCGCCGGAATTGACACCGATTGTATTTGGACTTGCAAGCGAATTATTCATGACACTTTGCAGGATGACGCCGGCAGTGGCAAGTCCCATGCCAGCCAGGCATGCGCCAAAGACACGCGGAAGGCGGACAGTGTTTACCAGGATGTAGGTGGTTGAATCCTTGTCTAGTCCAGCCAGACAGCGCAGGACATTCTTTGGAGAGAGCGGGACACTTCCCAGAAGAATGCCTGCAAGGGCGCAGAGTATGAGCAGCAGAACAAGGAATGGTATCTTTATGCGTAGATTTTTATGCAGATTCTTTTGCATGGTAAAAATTCTCCGTTCAGTTATGTGTTTCAGTCGATTTGTTGATAAAAGCTCTTATAATAATGGCATACTTTTGGACTGAAATCAAATACTATTTTAGAACGGCGTTTTAATCAAATAATATTTTGTCTACAGTAACAAATTCGTATCCCTGCTGTGTCAGCGCATCAACCACCAGAATGGCGGCCTCTACAGAAGTATCATAGTAATCGTGCAACAGTATAATGTCATTGTCAGAGATTTTGTTGAGAATAGCGTCTGCCACCCGGTCTGCGTTTGCAGTGCACCAGTCGAGGGGATCGACATTCCATAGGACAGGAAACATATTCAGGTCTGTCTCGAACTTTTTATCCCAAGAGCCATAGGGCGGGCGCACATATTGTACTTCGGCGCCGGTGATGTCGTGCAGGATTTCATTGGTCTGTATCAGTTCTTCCTTGAACTGACTTCTGTTTGCGGAGGTAAGCTGTATGTGGCTGTAGGTGTGGTTGCCAATGAGATGCCCTTCCTCATGCATTCTTTTGATGATGTCGGGATGGAGTTCCGCGTGCTCGCCCGTGACGAAGAAGGTAGCTTTCACATTGCGTTTTTTGAGCTCGTCAAGAAGCTGTACTGTGTACACAGGGTGTGGTCCGTCGTCGAAGGTGAGAGCGGCGCGTTTGATATCGACAGGAGTCTGGGCAGTGGAAGCGATAGCTGGAATGGCATGTTGATAGTAAAGCGGTCTTGCGATAGCCGTCACAGTCAGAAACATACATAGGAGATATAATATATTAAAAATATGATTATAATGTTTCATATATGGACCCGCCGCATTCTAGTGCATTTGTGATAATGTTATGCGGGATGGACGGGAAAGATTCCTAATATATAAATGTTTTGTTGTGGGAACAGTCAAATAATGGTATACTAAACTATGAGAGCGATCTCGAAGAATTGAGAAAGGTATTGAAGTAGATGGAAAAAAACAAAAAATGGAATATATTTGAGGATATGACAGCAAAATGTTATAAGGCGCAGGATAATGGGAACATTATCAATGAATGCTGGTATGGCGCATACGATACGCTGCTGCAAATCATTGAGGAGGAACAGGAAAAAATATCTGGTGGTTTTGGGGAGCTGGCAGAGATTGATCAAAAGACCGAGTATAAATATAACGTTCAGGGATGGGTGGATGATTATTTCAAGGAATTGAGTGTGCTGGGGGACTATGACAGAATTTATAAGGACGGGATTCGGCTGCTGGAGGCATTTCAGTGGGCGAAGCAGTCCCCAGTGCAGATTCGGCTGCGTGTCGTCAATGCCATGGAGCGGATTGGAATGCATGATGCCGCCAATAGATTTAGCGAAGAGTGGGTCGGGGAGGAGCCTGATGATATCAATGCGCTGTTTGCCTCGCTGATATTTGCCAAAAAGGAGAATGAACATGCTTGAAAAAAATATAAAGCTTGACAATAAGACGATACTTGTGACAGGAGCCGCCGGATTTATCGGTGGAAATCTGATACTGGCGCTTCTCAAAAGTGTAGACAATGTACAGATTATCGGCATTGACAACATGAATGATTACTATGATGTATCACTCAAAGAGTTTCGGCTCAGTCAGATTGAGGAGCTGGAATCATCTGTGACAGGGAAATTTACATTTGTCAAGGGCAGTATCGCGGATAAAAAACAGGTGGATGAACTGTTTGCAATGTACAGACCGCAGATTGTGGTGAATCTGGCGGCGCAAGCAGGTGTTCGCTACAGTATAGAAAATCCAGATGCCTATATTGAATCCAATATGATCGGTTTCTACAACCTCCTTGAAGCCTGCCGTCACAGTTATGATCATGGTGCAGGCGGCGTGGAACATCTGGTTTATGCAAGCTCGTCATCAGTGTACGGCAGCAACAAAAAAATTCCATATGCGACAGAGGACAAGGTTGACAACCCCGTATCACTCTATGCCGCCACCAAAAAGTCGAATGAACTGCTGGCACATGCCTATGCAAAGCTCTACGGAATCCCGTCTACAGGACTTCGGTTTTTTACGGTGTATGGTCCGGCAGGGCGCCCGGATATGGCATATTTTGGCTTTACAAACAAGCTTGTCAAAAATGAGAAGATCAAAATTTTCAATTATGGAAACTGTAAGCGTGATTTCACATACATTGATGATATTGTCATCGGCGTGCAGTCTGTCATGCAGTGCGCGCCGCTTGCGAATGCGGATGGCGTGAGATACAAGATTTACAATATCGGCAACAATCAGCCTGAGAATCTGCTTGATTTCGTGGAGATCTTGCAGGAGGAATTAAAGCGGGCAAAGGTGCTGCCGGAGGAGTATGACTTCGAGGCCCACAAGGAGCTTGTGGGCATGCAGCCGGGGGATGTGGAGGTGACATATGCGGATGTCAGCGAGCTAGAGCGCGACTTTGGCTTTAAGCCGTCCACTGATTTGAGGGTCGGACTGCGGAATTTCGCCTGCTGGTACAAGGCGTTTTATCAGCAAAATGATTGCAATTCAACATGCAAGTAGGTATACTGGTTAGTGTGAGAAGAACTTCTGACTGCCGGCGGCAGTTTTCACTCGCAGCCAAGGCTGTTTCGTGGAGAAGTACGAAGTCTCACACCGAGAAATGCCTGAAATACGGCATGACTCATCTGAATTTGAGTCGCGGCAGGGCCGCGACATGAAGGTTCATATAAAAAAGATAAAGGACGTGAAATGCCATGGATTTTAACAGAAAAAAGATACGATTAGGTGATTTACTGGTAGAAACCGGCAATATCACTCAGGCTCAGCTCGAAAATGCGCTGAGAAAACAGAAGGAGCGGAATAAAAAGCTAGGAGAAATCCTAGTTGATGACGGTATTATCACGGAGGATGATATCGCGGCGGCGCTGAGCAAACAGTTAAACATCGAGATTGTCGATTTGCAGAATATTAATATTGACAAGTCCGTTACGCGGTTAGTTCCTGTAAATATTCTCAAGAAATATACGATGATACCGTTTGCGTTCAGTGAGCACAATAAGAATGTGCTGCGTGTGGCGATGGAGAATCCGCTCGATATGTATGCGCAGGAGGATGTCTCGATCATCACAAATTATCAGGTGGAGCCAGTGGTTGCCACGACGCGCAGCATCATGCTTGCCATAGATAAATATCACGGGCAGGAGGAGATCAAACACGCGCTCAACCAGTATGCAAAAGAGAAGAAACTTGATGTCGAGGTGGACAACCACGAGGAGGAGGAGATCAACAGCTCCCCGATTGTAAAGCTTGTCAAAGAAATGATTGATCTGGCGGTGCGCCAGCGCGCGTCGGATATCCATATCGAACCGATGGAAGAATACATCCGGGTGCGATATCGAATTGATGGTGTGCTCCAGAAAAAGGCAAGTTATAATGTATCTGTTCTGCCTGCCATCATAGCGCGTATCAAGATCATAGGCGGCATGGATATCTCCGAGAAGCGTAAGCCGCAGGACGGCCGGATCACGCAGGTGGTAGACCACGTGGAGTATGATATCCGTGTGTCGATACTGCCCACTGTATTTGGCGAGAAGGTGGTTATGCGACTCACTGCCAAGATGGCACTCACACGAGAGAAGAGCCAGCTTGGTCTCAAGCCCTATGAGCTGGAACAATTTGACTATATTATCAGGAATCCCCACGGTATTTTGTTGGTGACAGGACCTACGGGTAGTGGTAAATCTACAACACTATACACCGCACTGAGCGAGTTAAATACGAATGATGTCAACATCATCACTGTCGAGGACCCAGTCGAGGCGAATCTGGATGGAATCAACCAGGTCCAGGTAAATCCCAAGGCGGAACTTACATTTGCCAGTGCACTGCGCTCCATTTTGCGACAGGACCCTGACATTATCATGATCGGTGAGATACGAGATACAGAGACAGCATCCATCGCGGTACAGGCGTCCATCACAGGACATCTCGTCGTCAGTACCTTACATACGAACTCGGCGGCAAGCTCGATCACGCGTCTGGAGGATATGGGTATCGAGTCATACTTGATTGCAGACTCCGTGATCGGTGTTATCGCGCAGCGTCTTGTCAGACGCCTCTGCCCTATCTGCAAGAAGCCAAAACAGGCAACAGACCATGAGAAAGAGTTTATGGGCGTAGAGGTCACGAAGGATGTCACCATCTATGAGCCTTGCGGCTGTGCAAAATGTGAAAATACCGGTTTTAAAGGAAGAATTGGTGTGTATGAGATTATGCGGATGACGCCTGCGCTCAAAAAGATCATCAGCCGGAGAGAGGGAGCAGATGTTTTGAAAGACAAGGCGATCGAGGAGGGGATGCGGACACTGCGGATGAGTGGTTCAGCGTATGTGCTTGACGGCACCACGTCTTTTGCAGAGGTTGTGAGAATATCCTTTGATTCATAATTTTTGACAATATATTTTGAGAGCGAAGTTGGAAAGGGGCAAGGTACAGATATGGCAAAATATGGGTATGAAGCCATTGATAAGCTTGGAAAAGAAACCAAGGGTTCGATTGAAGCGAACAGTGAGGAAGAGGTAAAATATAAACTTAGGAGCCAAGGGCTGACGATCGTGTCTGTAAAAGGACAAAGCATTTTGACACAGGATATCAATATTCAGATTGGCGGATATCCGTCGGCGAGAGATTTGAGTGTCATGTGCCGCCAGTTTGTCAGCATGAATAAGGCAGGTGTGACCATTATGGAGACACTGCGCATGTTGTATGAACAGACAGAGAACCAGCGGCTAAAGGATGCGCTCAATGAAGTGCGTGTTGGTATCGAGAAGGGTGATACGCTTGCGCAGGCATTGGGAGACCATCCCAAGGTATTTCCAGATTTGATGATCAATATGGTGGCAGCAGGAGAGGCGTCAGGTACATTACATATCGCGATGGAGCGTGTTTCCACACAGTTAGAGAAGTCCAGCAGAACGCAAGCGCTCGTCAAGAAAGCGATGATTTATCCAATCGCGGTTTTTATCATTGCGATTGTGATAACAATTGTTATGTTGGTAGTCGTAATTCCTTCTTATGAGACCATGTTTGTTGACTTGGGAACAGAGCTTCCTGCCATCACAAAATTTTACGTGGCACTGAGCAATGGCTTGATCAATTACTGGTATATTATCATACCAGTCGTGGTGGGCATCGCCGTAGGTATTGTCTATTTCTCAAAGACAAATGCCGGAAAGCACTTCTTTGGCTTGATGGCATTGAAGATTCCAATGTTGAAGAATATGACTGTCAAGTCGGCGTCGGCGCAGATGGCAAGAACACTCGGCACACTGTTAGGTTCCGGCGTGACACTCGTGGAGGCGACGGAAATCGTGTCCGGCGTTATGGGGAATGTCTATTTCAAAGAAGCACTCAAAGATGCGGCTGACCAGGTGTCTATCGGTATGCCGCTGTCTCGTCCGCTGGAGGACTGTGGACTTTTTCCGCCGATGGTGTATCATATGCTCCGCATCGGTGAGGAATCGGGCAGCACAGAGGAAATGCTGGATAAATTGGCAGATTATTATGATGAGGAAGTGGAAATGGCAGTACAGTCGCTGATGGCAGCGCTTGAGCCGATGATTATCGTTGTGCTCGCAGTTGTCGTGGGCGGACTGGTAGCCGCATGTATGGCACCGATGATGACCATGTATACGGCACTGGATTCAATGTAA
>CAJUII010000063.1 GCA_910586405.1 uncultured Lachnospiraceae bacterium | reverse complement strand
TTCCGCTGATACTGATGTTTGGATTTGCGATTGTGGGGCTGGGGTCCTCCTGTAGCTCGATTATAGAATCCATGGTGCAGCACGAGCTGTCCACAGCACAGTATGCCTTTGAGACAGCGATTGGAAATATTGCACAGGGCAGTTATATGTATACCAATAACAAATTCTATAAAGGGAAACGCAATATCAGTGACAACACAAAGTTTTTTGATGACTTCAGCCATGAAGTAGACCTTCAAGTGACTGTATTTTATGGGAATACCCGCGTCGCGACCAGTTTAGTCGATGAGGAGGGAAACCGCATGATCGGGACAGAAGCACTGCCGGAAATCTATGAGCAGGTAGTGAACCAAGGACAGGATTATTACTCTGATCATGTCGAGATCGCTGGCAAGACCTACTATGCGATGTACTGTCCATTGTACCAGCACAATGCGGACGAGATTATCGGTATGACCTTTGTCGGGCTGGAAAAGAGCACGATCAATTCCATCTATGTCGCAAACTTTATGAAAAATCTGATTATTTTGATTGTTATTTTTGCGTTTGGCGTCATTTCGACGATATGTTCTGTTAAGGTGATCATCAGAGCGATTCAGCTTGTGATCGACAAGCTCAACAGCCTTGCGGACGGGCAGCTCAATGTAAAGGTTCCGGCAAAACTTTTGCGCAGGAGAGATGAGATCGGGGATATCGCGCACAGTGTTGAGAAGCTGGTGGGAAGCCTGACAGAGATTGTTGTGGATATCAAGAGGGCAGCAGGAAATCTCGATGAAATATCAAGTGGGTTTTCAGGTTCTTTTGGGAAAATGGCTGGCAATATCTCCAATGTGGACACTGCTGTGGAGGAGATGGCATCAGGCTCTACACAGCAGGCACAGGATACCGCAGATGTGGGCAACAAGATTCAGTATATGGGAGATGCCGTTGAGACGACAGCGCAGAATGTAGAGCGTCTTGTGGGTAATACGGATAAGATGCGCGAGTACAATAGAAGTGTGGATGATACCCTCATCGAACTGATTCGGATCAGCAATGAGACAAAGGATGCCTTTGATGTGGTCTATGAGCAGATGAATATGACAAACCAGTCAGCGCAGGATATTCAGACAGCGGCGGATGTCATCACGGACATAGCGGATCAGACGAGCTTGCTCTCACTCAATGCCAGTATCGAGGCAGCGCGCGCAGGGGAGCACGGCAAGGGCTTTTCAGTTGTGGCGGATGAGATAAGGAAACTCGCAGAACAGTCAGCGGAGTCTGCAAGCCGCATTACAGGTATTATCGCCATGCTGATCACCAATTCCAACACAACGGTGGATACGATGAAAAGTGCTACAGAGGCGATGGACAAACAGGGCGATGAGCTGGATAAGACAAAGACTGTATTCAACAGTCTGAATTATGAGATTGGTGAAGTCAGCGGAGCCGTGGACAATATCAGAGGTGAGATTGATAAGCTCAATGATCTCAAATCAGATGTGCTCAATGCGGTGCAAAATCTGGCATCCATAGCGGAGGAAAATGCTGCGAGCACACAGGAAACATCAGCGTCCATGCAGGAGTTAGGACAGATTGTCTCTGAGTGTAGCGCAGAGGTGGATCGCATTATAGATACATCCAAGGGACTGACCCGAAATATGGAGGTATTTACATTAGAATAATCAAGAGCGCTGCTGTCAGGCAGCGCTCTTCTTGTGAGCTGATGGGCGGTTTGCGGAAGGCTTGCCGATGGCGGGAAGCATCCCGGCTTTCTTGAGCGCAGGACGAAGGGCATTGTACACTGCGACAGATACGATCGTGGATGTGACTGCATTGATGGAGGTTGTTGTGATGTTTGGCAGCAGTGTCAGCTCGGCAATCGGTTTTCCGAGGATGATAAGCTTATAAAAATAGCTGAATACTGGGTCAAAGATCATGTTGAAGCCCAGACCGCATACAGCGGCAGTCAGGGACCACCGAAATGCTGTTTTGGCATTCTGACAGCCAGATAATCTGCCGAGGTTGTGCGCAACAGCGCCAGTGACTAGACCGATACATAATTTTAACAGAAAGGTTTTGGGCGCTGACAAAATGTATACCGGATCGAGCAGGTCGCCGATCGTCATGCCTATCGCGCCGCCGATTCCGCCTAGGGGGCCGCCCAGCAGGAGTGCGCCGAGCACGCATACAGCGTTGCCGAGATGGATGCTCGTGGCATCTGACGTGCCGGGGATCAAGATCTTAATTTGCAGGAATGTAAAGACAACATAGGATAATGCCGCAATCAGACCTGTCAGGGCGATTTTGTAGGCGGCTGTATTTTTCTGGTTCATAATGTTCCTCCTCATTGTTTTGTTCTTTTGATAGTATAGCGCAAAGTGACGTTTTAGAAATATACAATTTTGACATTTTTTATGTGTACAGTTAGAATAATTTGAAATGCTATTGATTTTTGAGGCTAAATAGGATTTAATATACTATATACGATTAATGATAACATTCTGGGAAGGGGTATTATAATGGATAATTTAGGAGAAGTAAACAGCATTGAGACAGCAATTATTCCTAAGGGAACTGTCATAAATGGTAATATTACGATTGAAGGCAGACTTGAGATGTATGGGGTGGTAAACGGAGACATCCATTCGGACAGCCGTGTAGATGTATCAGGTAATATCACAGGAAATATTAAAGCAAACGATTTCTATGCAAAAGATTCCTTTATCAAGGGTCAGATTGAGTGTATACAGGGAGCGACAGTGCGTGAAAATACAGTGATTCTTGGCGATATCAAGGCAGAAAATCTTGTGATTGACGGCGCGATTCAGGGCAAGATCGACGTGCGCGAAAATATCACTGTCGGTGAGAAGGCCATCATGGACAGCGATATCAAGGCAAAGACGATTCAGGTCAATAATGGCGCTGCGATCAACGGACATTGTTCACTTTGCTACGCGGATATTAATCTGGGAGATATTTTTCCAGTGACAGAGGAGGTTCAGGAGTCAGAGGAGATTCAGGAGCCAGAGGGGGAGAAACAGCAAAAGGCAGCTGCGACGCAGGAACCGGAGGAGAAACAGCAAAAGGCAGCTGCGAAGCCAGCAGCACAGGAACCGGAAGAGAAGCAGCTTAGAGGGGCTGCGGTGAAGGCAGCACAGGAGCCAGAGGTCAAACAGCTTAGAGCGGCTGCGGTGAAGGCAGCGCAGGAACCGGAGGAGGAGAAACAGCAAAAGGCAGCTGCGGCGAAGCCAAAGGCAGTCGCGAAGCCAAAGGTTGTGAAGAAGGCTGACACAGAGCAGGCAACTCAGTAAGGAAAGGGTTATGAGACAGTTAGAATGGGAATATGGCTGCGCTGTATATAATGAGAGCAATGCAAAGGAGATGGAGGAACTTCTGGACTTTGCGAATATGGTATTCAGCATGGGCTATGGTGGAACGGATTTTGGCGCTCTTTTGCCCAAAGCCTATTCTCCCGAACGGTGGGATGTTTTGATGCACCATATGATACGGGAGGATGGCAGGATTCGTGCATTGATTGACAGTTATCCGATTGAGATGAAGCTGAGCAGTGGGATTGACAGCAAAATCACAGCAGTCTATGTGGGAACGGTGTCTGTACACCCTGCAAGCAGGGGAAAGGGATACATGATTGAGCTCATGAAGCGTGTGGAGGAGGATGCAGTGCGCCGGGGATGTGCGCTTATGATACTGGATGGTGATCGGCACAGATATCAGTATTTTGGATACGAGCGTGCAGGCATAGGATACAGATATCAGATTGAGCGGAACAATATCCGGCACTGCTGTGCAGCGTTCTACAGCGCAGAATATATGGCGTCTCCTGTATATTCCTTCGAGGTGCTTGATAAGCAAAGTCCATATATAGATTTTTTGTACGGATTGTATGAGCGCAGGGCGGTGACAGCGCGGACGAGAGAAGCATTCTGGCTGTGCCTGCAAAGTTATAATGCGGCAGCCTATGTTATATTGAGGGATGATGCGCCTGTTGGGTACGTCAATCTCTCAGAGGATGAGAGAACCGTGCTGGAACTGGAGCTTGAGAAGCCAAACGAATTGCCAAGAGTGATACATGATTTGATGATAGGATTTGACTTGATGCAGATTGGTGTGAAGGTTGGCGCTGACGAGACAGAAAAGTGCGCGCAGTTTGAAAAAATGTGTGATACTTGCAGTGCGGTAATGTCTCATCAAATCAAGATTCTTGACTATGAGGCAGTGTTCACGTTTTTGCTGAAATGGAAACAACAGTATCATGCGCTGGCTGAAGGAGAGTACGTCATTGGCGTCCAAGAGGATGGGACGTGCAGGTCAGAAAACTATCTGTTGTCTGTGACAAAAGATGAGATCTGCGCATTGCGCACAGAGCGGCCAGCCGATATCGTGTTTGATGCATTGGCGCTTGTCAGGATGTTGACGACACCTTGTTGGCTTACGGCAGGGCTTCAAACTCCCGCCGGCTGGTTTCCACTGCCGTTTTATCTTCCAGAGGCAGATACTTTTTGATTGCGGAGTCTATTAGAATCACAAGGGGCGTATATGAATCACTGGATATAGATTCATATACGCCCGTTTTGGATTTGATATCATACGGCTTTGGGACCGCATCTTATTCCATATATTTCCAGGTGTACATATTGGCGGTCCTGCATTTCGGGCACACGACTTTGTACTGATCAAAGATAAACATTTTGATCTGGTCATCGGAGACATTTGTGGTCACGATGCGGCTCTGTCCACATTTGCATAGAAACAGGATTTTGCGGTTGAGACGCACGGACAGGCTTTCTCCCCTCAGACTGAGCGCTTTCTCTATGTATTTGAGCTGTTCTTCATTATGTACGCCGCATTCTTCAAGAGCCCATTTATATTCGTCACGAATGATGTGAAGTGCGTCCGATGGGATCGATGCATAGTGCTGTTCTAATTTCTGTTCAGTAAACATATTCATTCCTCTTTTCTTTTTGGATATAGTTTTTTTAAGTATAACATAGTTTTTTGAAATATGGAACATGTAGTTTATGTGGTTTTTTCATTTATGGCAGGAGGCATTGCATAACAATAAGAAACTGTAAAATTGTAAACTGTTGAATGTTACCAAAAAAACAAGAGACATTTCTATTTATAGTAACAATATTTGTCATAAATGCTAAAATTCGGTCAAAGCACTACTAATTATGCCAAAAATACGGTACAATCAAGTGTAGGACTGAAATCGCAACAAAATGAGAAAGGATGATAATCACTATGAATAAAAAAAGCAGTTTATTCACAAGCATTATACTTCAATTGTTGGCAATGGCACTGATTCCTTTGGTTATTTTAGGTATTGTTTGCATTGTGGTAGGCGGCAGCAGCCTTCGGGACGGTTTGCAGGAGGAGGCGCTGGCACAGATGAAAGCGACGTGTGTGGCGACAAAAGCAGCATATGATAATATAAATGACGGCGATTATGTGTTGAATGAAAATGCGGAGCTAATGAAGGGTACATATAATATCACACAGAATGAGAAAGGGATTGATGCGTTTACAGAGGGCATGAACTCAGATATTACCCTGTTTTTTGGAGATGTGCGCCGTGCGACTTCTTTAAAGGATATCGACACGGGCAAAAGGATTGTCGGAACACAGGCGTCCGCGGAGGTGGCAGGAGCTGTGTTAAAAGGGCAGGAGTACTCTGCGACAGATCTTGTGGTCAACAAGCAGAACTACTATGCGTATTATATTCCGCTGAAAAATCCTGACGGGACGATCGTGGGCATGGTTTTTGCGGGGGAGCCAAGTGCGTCGGTGGACGAATTTATTATGGACAAAGTACTTTTGGTAATCGCGGCAGTGGTGATCGTGCTGCTGATTGCAGTGGTGATTGTGGTAGTGGTAGCGCTGCGGATTGTGAAGGCTGTGAATCGTGCACAGGAGGCGATTGAGAATCTTTCCCAAGGGAATCTGGCATACGAGGTGGACGACATTATTTTGAGGCGCAGAGATGAGATCGGTGATATGGGCCGCAGGGTGAAGGAGTGTATCGCTTCACTTCGCACAATCGTGTGCGGGATACAGGATTCATCGCAGAATGTACTGGCGTCGGGGGACCGTTTAGAGACGGTGGCAAATCGTTCCAGTGAACATGCAAATGAGATCACACGAGCTGTTGATGAAATTTCGCAGGGAGCAATTTCCCAAGCGGAGGAGATTGAGGGCGCAACGGTCAAGATTAGCGAGATGGGTGACATTATTGAGAATATTGTGTCAAATATTGCGAACTTGACAGATATTTCTGCGGGGATGCAGGAGAATGGGCAGGAGGCTGACCGGATTATTCGGGAGCTGAGCAACAGCAATGATAAGACGGTGGAAGCAGTTCAGTCCGTGGCAAGGACCGTGGAGGCGACGGACGAGTCTGTGAAGAAAATTTCGGAGGCGGTCGAGATGATTACGAGCGTCGCAGAGCAGACCAATCTCCTCTCCCTCAACGCTTCCATCGAGGCGGCAAGGGCCGGCGAGGCAGGAAAAGGCTTTGCGGTAGTCGCGACAGAGATTCAGAAGCTCTCAGAGGAGTCAAATCATTCCGCACAGCGTATCACGACGATTATCACGGGACTTGCGGAAGATTCCCGCAATTCGATGGAGAAGATGACCGAGGTAAAAAGGATTCTACAGGAGCAGCAGGAAAAGCTGGATATCACGAAACAGCAGTTTGGTCATGTGCGGGATGGAATTGTTTCGACGCGTGAGGATACAGTATCAGTGAATCGTCAGGCAAAGGAATGTGACGAATCCAGAGAGGGCGTTGTGAACATTATTCAAAATCTGTCTGCGATCTCACAGGAAAATGCAGCATCATCGCAGGAAACGACCTCGACGATGCAGGAGTTAAACGAAACGATTGGTTCATTGGCAGTGTCCGCACATGAGTTGAGACAGCTTGCCGTTTCATTGAATGAATCCACGCACTTTTTCAATCTGTGAGAAACCATTGATTTTTGTTTCAAATTATTCAAGTATGAAAAAAATAAGCCGATATATAGAGATATGAGGAACTATTCAGCAGCGTAAAAGGGATTTTTACAACAGGAGTCACAGGGAGGTGGCGTATTAGATGAATAGAAGGCGAGAGCTTGTCCTACAGAGAGTCTCCCGCATAGGCGGTCTCACTGCGGTGGACAATTATCAACAGAATGCGAAGTACAAGGGAAGCGCCGCGCATGCGCGCACGATTGAGGCAGCGCTTGGAATCTATTTGATGAAGGACAACCAGGTGTATGATCTGCGTGGACAAGATACGTATACGAGAAGCTATGGGAATGCTGGCTCAGACGCGCAGGAGCAGCTTGCCAAACAGATGCAGGAATATGTATCAGCGGCGGAGGAGAGCCAGTTGGCAAATGCCAAATCGGATTTGGAGCGCCGCACTGCGGACCGTGTCAACATCCGAAAGTTTGAGGAGGCGCTTGCAAGAGACCCCAGCGCACAGTATCAGCTTAGCAGATATCACAGAAAAGAGGAGGAGACGGATTTTGATAGGCTGGATGCAAACCGCTGTTCAGGTTTCCTGCTGTATTCCTACAACAAAAAAGGGATACACAGCGTCCTTGGCGAACAGTACTCTTCGGGAGCTTCTGGCGGTATGTTTGCAGCGGGATACTAAGTGAATCTGAAATGCAGAAACAATAAAAAGCACGCTTGGCGTGCTTTTTATTGTTATGATACTTATAATTTCCGTTCCTGCTCCTGCTGGATATCTTCAAATGCGGAGAGCATCGGCTTTTCCGTAGAACCATGGAAAGTGCGGGCGCTGTAGTTTTTGGTAATTCTGATGACTGTGCCAGAGAGCGTCAGCACGCCGATTAAGTTTGGAATTGCCATCAGTCCGTTAAAGGTATCTGAGATATCCCATGCCAGATTGAGGTTCATCGTGGCGCCAAACACGATAAAGACCACAAACACAACTTTGTAGATGATGGTCGCCTTGGTGCCAAATAAAAATTCCCATGCCTTCGTGCCGTAATAACTCCAGCCAAGCACTGTGGAGAAGGCAAAGAGCAGAATTGCGATCGCGATAAAAGCGCCGCCGAAATTCACGCCGCCAAAATGAAACACCGTGCCAAACGCCTCGCTCACAAGCGCCGTCTGCTCATTGGCGGAGAGCATTTCGCCGGTATGGAGGTCGATCAGACCTGTTGAGAGAATCGAAAAGGCAGTGAGCGTACACACCACAATCGTGTCTGCAAACACTTCAAAGATGCCCCACATTCCCTGCCGCACAGGCTCTACCACGTTGGACGCAGAGTGCACCATCACCGAGGAGCCAAGTCCGGCTTCGTTTGAGAATACGCCGCGTTTGAGACCCCATGTCATCGCGCTTCTGACTGCCAGCCCGACCGCTGCGCCGCCGACTGCCCGAAAGCCAAACGCAAAGGAGAAGATCGCGCCAAAGACTTCGCCGACTTTGCCAATATTGACAATAAATACAATCAGGGCGCCAAGTATGTATGCACATGCCATGAACGGGACAAACTTTTCTGTAAACTGTGCGATGCGCTTGATGCCGCCGACAATCACAAGACCGGCAAGTACCATGAGCAGCACGCCCACAATCAGGGCGTAGAGATTGATCGTGGCAGAGCCAATGAGGATATTGCGGTCAAGTGCCTCAATGCGGAATACCGAAGTGATGTTGCCGGAGATGGTGTTTACCTGACTCATGTTTCCGATGCCAAAGGACGCAAGGACACAGAAGATGGAAAACAGAATGGCAAGCAGCTTGCCAATCCCCTCGCAGCCGTTTTTGGCGCCGAGACCGTCTCTAAGATAATACATCGCGCCGCCGCACCACTCGTCATGGCTGTTTTTCCGGCGGTAATAGATGCCGAGTACATTCTCTGAGTAGTTTGTCATCATGCCGAAGAAGGCAGACAGCCACATCCAGAAGATCGCGCCGGGACCGCCTGCGGCGATCGCAGCCGCCACACCTGCGATATTGCCGACGCCAATCGTTGCGGCAAGCGCCGTGCACAGTGCCTGAAACTGTGAGATGGATGTCTTTTCGTTGACGTTTTTGACGCTGCTTCCCTTCTGGAATACACCGCCAATCGTTCTTTTGCACACATGATTGGCATGTGTAATTTGAAAAAATTTCGTGCGGGCAGTCATGTAGATTCCCGTCCCGATGATGAGAATGAGCATCGGAATCCCCCACACTACGCCGTTGACGGCGCTGTTGATTGCTGCGATTTTATCAAGCATTTGCAAAACCCCCCTATTTTTATGCACAAACTCAAGCGCGAGTAGATTCATCTTCGCTGCTCAATTATTTATATTTATACAGGAAAAAGCGGAAAAATGCAAGAAAATTCTAAAAGAATGCCATAAAAGGGAGGATGCCAAGTAATCCTGCGACTACTTGGCATATATTATGAAAAAGTTATTATAAGTAAAGTTACCACTCTTGCTGTTAAGGTGTTGTTTCGTATCACCTTATGTTTATAGTATAGAGTGCTTTCATGTCTAAATCATGTTGTTTTATTGAATATTTTTTCAAAGAATTATGAACGTTTTATGAACACACATTTTTCTATGAAAATCCAAAATAATCCTGTATAATAATGCTGTAAGCAGATAAAACCCCGGAATTTCTTGGTACCTGAGATCTTGTGAGAAGATTCTGGGAGACAATTATTGACAAAAGGAGAACGAGATGGAGAATCATTTTCAGTCAAGGTGGTTTGAGCGCTGTATCAAGACATATCTGGGCGTCAGCGGCAGGGCACTCACCGAGGAGGATGTACAGGATATCAAATATCTGTATGTGAGCACGACAGATGGATATTTCTTAGGGTTTGGAAAGGAGGAGCTGCCGCCCGATTTTGTGTTTTCAGATGCGGGAGATGAGTGGGACTGCTGTTGTCTGTCGGACACTGGCAGCTATCACAGCGTGGAGGACTTCATACAGGTGCGGGAATGGGAAGGCGTCAGGACACTTGAGATCAAGCGTGCGCTTTTAGAGGAGGAGAATCAAATGCCGAATGTGCGGTCAATGGAGGCGTTTGAGCGCAGTGTCCAGATTTTTGAACCGGTGGAGGAGGATTTCGAGGGGCTTGTGAGGAATGAGGAGACGTATGACTATGGTATTCTTACCCCAGAGGATTTTGCAGGTCTGCCCAATCTCGAAGCCGTGCGCCTCATGTCCTGCGAGACAGAGATTCACAGTCTGGCGTTTTTGAACGCGCTGCCCAGACTGCGCGTACTGGAAATTGGGCAGGTACATCTCAATACACTGGAGGGGCTGGACAGGCTGATCGGGTTAGAGAAGCTGTGTATCTGGTCGAACTGACAGTTTCGAGGATCAGCGGTATTTCTTCCGATACATCAGCGGAGTCATCTGATATTTTCTGTGAAATGCCCGCGTGAAGTAGGACTGGTTGTGAAAGCCGCAGTTTTCCATGATATCAATGACTTTCAGCTCCGTCTCCGCAAGCTGTTTGGCAGAAAGCTCCAAGCGGTAATTCACCAGATAGGCATTGAAACTCATGCCCGTAAACTCTTTAAACAGCTTCATAAAATGACTTTCCGAAAAGCCGCACTGCCCCGCGGCTTCCTGAATCGTGATGTCATGGTCATAAAATTTCTGAACGTAATACAGCGCATTTTTTAATCGGCTGTAGGACAACTGCAAGGCTTTGTGGTCGCTCGCCGCGTCGGTGCTCTGCGCATTAATATAATGTAATAATAGAAAAAGATTGGACTTGATCATCAGCTCACTGGTCGTATAGCTCTCCCGGCGGTGTTTTAGCATGGAGTGGACGCATGGCGTTATGGTCTGGCTAAAACTGGAAGCGGCTGGATAAAAGCAGTCCAAGGTTTTCTCGCCATTTAGAAATGGCAAAACATATTTGTCATAGCACAGATCACCCTCCGAGCCTTTAAAGAGCGACGGATGGAACATAATATTAAAATATTCTCCACTGTCTGAACCGTGCTGTTCGATGGCGTGCACCGCATGGGGCAGAAGCACCACCAGATCTCCGGCGCAGAGCACATAAGATTTTCCCCAGACTGTCACCTGTATCTGCCCGTCCGCGCAGTAGATTAGTTCAAAGTCATCGTGCCAGTGCAGCGGAAAAGAAGGAATCCACTCAGGGATACGCCCGCGGTAGACGCTGTAGGGAAATGTGATGATACCATGTATTTTTGTCTCATGCAAAGGGATTCCATTCATTTTTTCACCTCATCATAGGATTGTGTCAAAAAAGTAGGATAATATTGCAAGAATTATAGCATATATAAGAGTACAATACAACTATAGACCGTAAATCCTTTCGCTTTTTCATATATACGGTCTAGCGCACTGCTGCAATCAGCGTGTTACGGTTGTATTCAATCGTGGCTGGAACCAAAAAGACAGTGACCGCAGGGTATACTTATGAGCGATTGCAGCAGTATTTGACAAGTTTTAATAGGTTGTATGCTACACAGGGAGGAAAAAGAATGGAATATGCGGCAATCAGACATTTTGCGGACAAGAGATATTGCTATGCGGTGGAGAAAGGATGCTTTCTGATTCGGCTTGAGACGAAAAAGGGCGATGTGGCGCGGGTTGTCCTTCATACACAAGACAAGTATCTGCCGCTGAAAATGATGGATACAAGACAAAAGCAGGAGTTGGCGCTTGCCTGCTCGGACAATTATATCGACTATTTCGAGGGTGTGGTCACGATTGATCTGGTTTGTCTGCGGTACTTTTTTGAGATTGAAGACACAGCAGGTCAGATCACATATTATGGCAATCATGATTTTTATG
Source organism: uncultured Lachnospiraceae bacterium (assembly GCA_910586405.1). Taxonomy (GTDB): domain Bacteria; phylum Bacillota; class Clostridia; order Lachnospirales; family Lachnospiraceae; genus COE1. The sequence goes on along the minus strand of CAJUII010000063.1, from coordinate 7,008 downwards.
ATGAATGTATCACGGATATAGAGAAGATGTACGACTGCCCGCAGAATCTTCGGGAGGAGGAGCTGTTTGAGCTGCCTGCATGGGCTGAGAACAAGGTCCTGTATCAGATTTTCCCATCCCGCTTTGCCACTGACAAGCAGGTGTCCAATGAGGAGTGGTATCAGGCGCCGATCGGGCACAAGGCGGACTTGAAGGGGTCGCTTCGGGGAATTATCAATCATTTGGATTACCTCAAAAAGCTGGGCGTGGACATTCTCTATATGACACCGATTTTTTGCTCTAATTCCAGCCATAAATACAATATTGATGACTACTATAAGATTGACCCGTCCTTTGGCGACAAGGCGGACTTGAAGGAGTTGGTTGACAGGGCGCACAAGCTCGGAATGTACGTGATTCTGGACGGCGTGTTCAATCATACAGCGGTGGATTTCTTTGCCTTTCGCGATATCATGGAAAACAAGGAAAAGTCGGCTTATCTGGACTGGTATTACATCAAGGAGTTTCCGCTGGTGATGGAGTGGGGAAAGAAGCCGAACTATAAGACTTTCAGCTATGCCGGTCTGATGCCAAAGCTGAACCTTCAAAATAAAGAGACGGCGGATTTTGTGATTGATGTCGCTTCGTACTGGATTCGGGAGTGCGATATTGACGGCTGGCGCCTTGATGTGGCGGACGAGATCAGTCATACTTTCTGGAAGCGCTTCCGCAGGGAGATAAAGGCGGTAAAAAGAGATGTGCTGATCGTCGGGGAGATCTGGCATTTTGCGGGAGATTTTCTGGAGGGAGACGAGTGGGACAGCGTCATGAACTACCAGTTTGCCCGCTCGGTGATGGATTTGGTCGCGACACAGCAGATGCCGGTATCTGCCTTTGTGGGAAATTTGAATTTTATGAAGGGAAATCTGCACCGCAGGCTGGAAGGATATCTGTGGAATTTTATTGATACGCACGATACGGAGCGGTTTCTCAACAGTGTGCACAAGGACCTTAAAAAGCAGATGCTGGCAGCCTCCTTGCAGCTTTTGCTGCCCGGAATGCCGATGATCTATTACGGCGACGAGGTGGGACTAGAGGGCGGACCGGACCCGGATTGCAGGCGCGGAATGCTTTGGGAGGAGACGCGGCAGAATCAGTCTTTGCTGCAATACTATCAAACGCTGCTTCGGATTCGGCATGAGTATCCAGCGCTGACAGAAGGGACTGTCCTAGAGCAGTATACAGACGACGACAAGGGCATCTTTTACTGCAAGAGGCGCCTCAAAGACCAGCAGATCACCGTGATTTTCCACACGAAAACAGGGGAACAAACGCTGCCGGGGCTCGAGGGCAGGAAAAATCTTGTGGACGGTCAGCCGTTTCGCGGAACACTTGGAGATTATGAGACGGTAGTGCTCGTGTAGAGAAGAGAGAAGGCGGGGAAGTCAAATGAAATCATTTACAAAACTCTATATACCGATAGCGCTGGAAACGCTGTGCTACATGCTGGCGGGCATGGTCGATACCATCATGCTCTCCACGGTGGGGGACAACGCGGTCGGCGCGGTCGGTACGGCAAATACCTACATCAATGTGTTTATCATTATGTTTCATGTGGTGTCGTCTGGCATGATCGCCGTGATGACACAGTATATCGGGGCAAAGCGCATCGGCATCGCCTATCAGGCAAGACAGCTTGGCGCCGTATTTAACGCAGTGCTTGGCTTTGGGCTCTCCATCTTTCTGTTTGTATTTTCTGGGAAAATACTGGAGATTGTGGGTGTGGCGCCGCTGTTGATGGAATATGCCAAGACCTATCTGAAAATTGTCGGGGGATGCTGCTTTCTGAATGCGCTGATTCCGATTTTTTCCAGCTATCTGCGTGCTTTTGGCTACACCAAGCAGCCGCTCATCGCGACGCTTGTGGCAAACGGGGTAAACTTAGGTTTAAACGCGGTCTTTTTGTTTGGACTGCACGCAGGTGTGGCTGGCGTGGCGTGGGCGACAGTTCTGTCGAGAATCCTGAATCTTGGGATTGTGATTGTGGTGTCAAAGCTTTTGGTCAAGGCAAAAGAGGACCCGGAGCGCTTAAAAAACAGAGAAGTTTTTGCCCAAATAATTAAGGTAGGGCTGCCTTCCGCGCTGGAAACGGCTCTTTATAATGTCGCAATGACGCTGACAATCCGTTTTATGAATCAGATGGATGCGTCTGGTTTTAATGTGACGGCAAGGGCGTATGCGGCGCAGATTGCCAATTTTTCCTACTGTGCGGGCGCAGCGCTGGCGCAGGCGAACGCGATCATGACAGGCTGGCGCATCGGTGAGGGAGACTATGAGGCCTGTGACAAGGGAACGAAGAAGGCGGCATGTATCGGAATCTTTGTGGCGGCAGGGCTGGAGACGTTATTTGTGCTCAGCGCGGATGTGCTGATTCGGATTTTCACAGAAGATCTGGAGATGATCCGGCTGGTGAAAACACTCCTCGCAATTGATATCATGCTTGAGGTGGGGCGTGTGACCAATCTGGTGTTCGGCCAGGCGCTCAAGACCAGCGGCGATGCTGTGTATACGACGGTGATCGGTGTGATGTTTATGTATCTGTGTATGGTGGGCGGCACATGGTTTTTTGGCATCCATCTGAACCTGCTTGCGGTGGGTGCTTACATTGGTCTTGCAATCGACGAGTGCGTGCGTGCTGTATTTATGTTTCTGCGCTGGCAGTCGGGCAAGTGGCGCACCAAAGGCTTTATACAGCGGCGGGCGGAAGCGTAAAATATGAAGGATTTATTGAAAATCACAGTTTGACATGATAGAATAATATGGAAGGAATCAAGGAGGGAAAGGCAATGCAGAAATGGACGCGTGCGATGTATCAGCCCAATCTTCCGCTGGGGGAGAACGGCGAGAAAGTGACGGCATGTAAAAGGCATATTGCGCTCTCGAAGGAGGCGGCAAAGGAGGGCATCGTGCTCCTGAAAAATGACGGAGATTTGCTGCCGCTTGCAAAGGGGAGTAAAGTTGCCTTATTTGGAAAGGCAAGTTTTGACTATGTGCGCGGCGGCGGCGGAAGCGGAGAAGTGACCGTTTCCTACGCGAGAAATTTATATGAGGGCTTACAGTGCTTAAAGGATCAGGTCAGCGTATATGAGGAGCTGGCGGCGTATTATCGTGACAATGTGAAGGCGCAGTACCAGCAGGGGCGCGTGCCGGGCATGACGATCGAACCGGAGGTGCCAAGCGACCTGTTAAAAAAGGCAAGCGCTTACACGGACACTGCGATTATCACGATCTGCCGTTTTTCCGGCGAGGGCTGGGACAGAAAGAGTGTTGTGGAGACGGAGAACAAAAATCTCTGTATCAGCGAGGAAGCGATGGCGAAACAGTCCGCAGAGATTTTTGAGGATGGCGATTTCTGCCTGACCCACGCAGAGCGGGCGATGGTCGATGCGGTGACGGCGAATTTCTCGAAAGTCATCGTCGTCATGAATGTAGGCGGCATGGTGGATTCCTGCTGGTTTCATGATGATGCGAAAATCCAGTCGGTGCTGATGGCGTGGCAGGGCGGCATTGAAGGCGGGCTTGCCGCCGCAGAGCTTTTGATGGGAGAGGGCAGTCCGAGCGGAAAGCTGGTCGATACCTTTGCGCGCGCGCTGTCAGATTATCCGTCCACAGAGAATTTCCATGAGTCAGAGCGCTTTGTGGAGTACACAGAGGATATCTATGTAGGATACCGTTACTTTGAGACGATTCCCGGCGCGGACAAGAAGGTCAACTATCCGTTTGGCTTCGGGCTCTCCTACACGGATTTCGCGCTGGCGGCAGGGGAGGCATATGAGGAAAACGGCAAAATCTCGGTGCCCGTCCTTGTCACCAATATCGGGAAAAGAGCCGGAAAAGAAGTGGTGCAGGCGTATTTTGGCGCGCCGCAGGGCGTGCTTGGAAAACCCGCAAAACAGCTTGCAGCGTTTCAAAAGACAAGGCTTTTGCAGACGGGAGAGAGCCAGAAGGTTATACTGTCATGGAAGGTCAGCGATATGGCGTCCTATGATGATTTAGGCAAAATCAAGGCATCTGCCTATGTTCTGGAAAAAGGCGCGTACCGGTTCTTTGTCGGCAGCTCCGTGCGCGATGTCACAGAATTGTCATACAAATACGAAGTGCAACAGGATACCATTGTGCAGCAATTATCCAGAAAGTGTGCGCCCACAAGCCTGAAAAAGCGGATGCTTGCCGATGGAAGCTACGAGGAGCTTCCGCTCTTGGCGCCTGTCGAGACGGACGCGAACGCGCTCACGCCGCTCACGGTCGAGGAGGCAGATGGCTTTACGCCGGCGGCGCGGGCTGGAAAGCGTTATCATCTGTGGGTGAACACCGCCGCCCAGCAGCATCATTTCTTAAAAGAAGTGGCAGAGGGAACGATCACACTGGAGGAGTTTATGGCGCAGCTCTCCGATGAAGAGCTTGCGCATCTGCTGGGCGGACAGCCAAACACTGGGGTTGCCAACACATTTGGCTGGGGAAATCTGCCGGATTACGGAATCCCGAATATCATGACAGCGGACGGTCCTGCGGGGCTGCGCATTCTGCCAGATTGCAGCGTGTATACGACAGCGTGGCCCTGTGCGACACAGCTTGCGTGCTCTTGGAATGAGGAGCTGGTGGCACAGGTTGGGGAAGCGGGCGGCGCGGAGGTCAAGGAGAACAACATTGCCATGTGGCTTACGCCTGCCGTCAATATTCACCGCAGCCCGCTCTGCGGACGCAATTTCGAGTATTATTCGGAGGACCCGCTCCTCACAGGAAAGCTCGCCGCGGCGATGGTGCGCGGAATCCAGAGTAACCGTGTCGGCGCCACAGTCAAGCATTTTGCCCTGAACAATAAGGAAACGAATCGGAAAAACAGTGATTCCAGGGCGTCTGAGCGCGCTGTCAGGGAGATTTATCTGAGAGCCTTTGAGATCATTGTGAAGGAGGCAAAGCCGTGGGCGATCATGTCCTCCTACAACATTGTAAACGGGTATCGCGCGTCTGAGAACAGGGAGCTTTTGGAGGATATCCTGCGCGGCGAGTGGGGCTTTGACGGCGTGGTGACAACGGACTGGTGGACAAACGGTGAGCACTATAAAGAAGTCAAGGCAGGAAATGATATCAAGATGGCGACAGGCTTTCCAGAGCGGTTACAGGAGGCGCTGGACAAGGGGGTGCTTGCACGCGCAGACATGGAAATCTGTGTGCGGCGCCTGTTAGAGCTGCTTCTGAAAATAGATTGAACAGGTTATGCTGGCAGTCGAAAAGACTGACCGCTCAGTATAAAGCCATGCACACGGCCGCATAACCAGTGGAGATTCGATTTAGAATAGGAGGAAATACGATGAATGACGAGTATAATCCAAGTGAGAAGGCTGTAAAGATTGTCGAGAAAATTAAGGAAATGACCGGGATTCCCGCGATTTTCATCGACAGAAAACCAAATACGGCAGAGCCGTCCTTGACTGACAGCAAGTTCGGCGGGCTGCCGTACTGGGATTTGGAAAAAGAATATCCTACAGACAGCAAGGGCAGAAAGATGATGCTGCTTGCGCAGATTAACTTTTCAGATCTGAGTGCATTTGACACAGTGCTGCCCAAGGAGGGCATGTTACAGTTTTTCATCACCATTGATGACGATGTGTTTGGCATGGACTTTGATGATCCGACATCACAGAAAGATTTTCGCGTGGTGTTCCATGATATGGTGAAACCAGATGTCACGGAGGCACAGGTGCAGGCATTGGAGCTTGTGCGGGCGGAGGAGGCAGATGACTACGGCACGCCGATTTTCCGTCAGGCGGCACTGTCGTTCCGCGCAGGAACAGACTATATGGGCACCAGAGTGGCTGAATTTCCGTCGGTGTTTGTACAGGCAGTGAAAGCGGTGACAGGCGAGGAAATTGATGTGGAAAACTGGTATGAGTATTATGAGGAGGACTCTGAGGACTACGACTATATGGAGGAGGAACTGTCTGGGCTGGGCCACAAGATACTTGGCTATCCGGGATTTATACAGTCTGACCCCAGAGAGGACGATGAGGCGCTCCAATGGTACGATACACTTCTGCTTCAGATAGACTCTGACATGGAGAATGGAGAGGACTATGTGCTGTGGGGAGACTGCGGCGTTGCCAATCTGTTTATCAATAAGGAGGCATTGAGCAAACGGGATTTTGGCAAGGTGCTGTACAATTGGGACTGCTCTTGACAATGCAGATTAGTTTATATTTATTTTAGAAGAAATAGTAGCACTCTCTATTGACGAGTGCTACTATTTGTGTTATAACACATATATAACAAGTAAAACAACAGCTTATCAAAGCTGCTATAAATTATTGATATTTTAGTAGGAGGAATGAGTTATGTTATTACCAAGCGCAAATGTTATGAACAGTATTTTTGGAGAGAGTTTATTTGATGATTTTTTTGAGGATTTTGCCCGCCCAATGCGAACCGCTTCCCGCTATAATACCGCAACAGGCATTATGAGAACGGATGTCAAGGAGAGCGACACCGGCTATGAGCTGGATATTGACTTGCCGGGGTACAAGAAGGAGAATGTGAAAGCGGAGCTCAAAAACGGATATCTCACCATCCAGGCAAAGACGAGTCAGAATAATGACCAGAAAGATGAGAATGGCAAATACATTCGCCGCGAGAGATATTACGGAACGTGCAGCAGAAGCTTCTATGTGGGCGAGGAGATCCGGCAGGAGGACATCAAGGCGAGATTCGAGGACGGCATCCTGAGAGTGTCTGTACCAAAGAAGGAGGAAAAACCTGTCATTGAGGAGATCAAATATATTCCAATAGAAGGTTAGACAAAGGATTAGACAGTGACAAAGCGGCATAGCAAAAGCTATGCCGCTTTGCTGTGCTAAAGTGCAGGAGTTAAGCGGGTAAGATGCCAGAAGAAACACTTGCGGTAAGGGATAGGTTTTATTATAAAATGGTTGATTATCTCAAAAAAGCCTTGATTTACGGGCATACAAGCAGGAT
>CAJUII010000062.1 GCA_910586405.1 uncultured Lachnospiraceae bacterium | reverse complement strand
TCCAGCCAAGCGCCTCCACGTAGCCGGACTCGATTGCGATGATTGGCGTGCCGACTGAAATAATAAGTAGAACATAATTCTTGGACTTACTGTTCAAATACACTTATAAATGTTTTGCGCGTAACTTCTCCCACAATTCCATCACTGTTTAATCCCAGCCGTTTTTGGGCGGTTTTTATTGCAGTTACAGATTTCGTGCCGATCACGCCGTCAATCCCTGATTTCTCTAATAATCCAAAACGCCACAGACACCATTGCACCCATCTGGCGCTATTTCCTGTTGTTCCAAACCTGACAGTCTGAATAGGTTCTGGATATGGATTGTGTTTTTGAGATATTGTTATATTACCAAATTTTCCTGTTACCACATTGTCATATTTTGTAAGATTATACTTATTTATGATGTTCATTATGGTATTGATATATGTAGGGCTGGTGGCATAGCCACCATTTTTGATTGCTGTTATACATTTTCTAGCGTCTGTCTGGTTCAGGCAATTCCTGTATCTGCTACAGGTTTCCAGCATGTCGTAGTAATCTTCTATTGCATCCTCAACGTCGTCATAGGCACGAAACATATCTGTTATGTTCACATAGGCCTTTCCATCGTAGCATTCCTTCGTCTGGGTGGAGTATGCCTTGTCCTTCCACGCCATACCAAAATGTACCCTACTTTTTCCTACTTTAATGCCTAGAATGGCATTCGCACGCATCATTTTGGGGCTTGTCCCATAGGCGCTTTCACAGCAGCACTGCGCTATGCATACCGACGGAAGCGACCATTCTTCTCTTCCTGACGCTTTTGCCTGTGCGATCGGTGCTACTTTTCTGATAAAATCTTTTACCTGCTTTGTTGTAGCCATAACTTTTTTCTCCTTATGTGTTTTTATTTTCCTGCTTCTGGTATCCATCCACACTTCGGATGGTGCTGTTTCCATCCAGTTCATCACGGTCTGGAAGCTCATCGGTATATTGATTGAGGAATCTGTATATTACATTCCAGATCCTCTTTACTGGCAGTCCGCATAATGCCATGTTTTTTAAGATGCTTACAATCTCATAGGCTATGTACAGCAGACCGAAAAACTCTGCTATCCCTATTGTGTTCATTCCGCTCGGTAGATATGCCCTGATCTTTTCCGGCACGAACCCGATAAGATTTATCATAAGCACCATGTCCACCACTGCAAGGCATATGATAGATACAATCATGGAGATCTTGCGGATGGCACCGTCAATCCCAAAACAGCTGTTTAGTTTTCTTTCTCTCACAGCACGCGCCAAACCAAATATTGTATCTACCACAACTGCCCATGCCACCAGCTCTATGATCTTGCTTTCAATTAAAAACATTATTAAATTATTGTAGTGTTCCTGCATATTGTCCTCCTTCAGATTAAATACTCAATCTCTTTCATACTTTCGTTGGTAAACTTTGGATACCTTTTGATAATATCCTTGAAGTTTTCGCCTGCTGCCTGAATGTTTTTTAATAAACATCTATACGCACTCCATATATCGAATTAAGGCTTTTCCGTTTCCTCTATTTATACCTGCCTCTGTTTCGGCAGGATAATATTTGCCATTGTGGGTAAATGGTGCAACACCGTCTATATAACCGGAACCACCTGCACCGGATTGACCATCTAATCCATGCTGACCACTGAACCATCCGCCACCGCCTCCAGAATATGCACCTGCCGTTGGACTTTTGGATTGATATCCAAAACCTCCAGTTGGATCACTCGACATAGATATCTGGCGACCGCCCATAGCACCGCCAGAACCATCCTCTCCCTTTTCGCCTCCACCATCTCCACCTCTGTATATTGTTCTATCATTTATTGCACCTCCGCCACCGCCTCCTGCAACAATTAATACATATCGCCTATTATCGTACACCAATTGACTTTGACCAAGGCTACCAGGCTTGGTCGCTATGTGTGTAGCTCCGCCACCGCCAGCACAATACTTCTTAGTACTGGTATTTGTTTTTCCTGCACCTCCACCATTTGCTCCAAGTCCTAGCTCATGTGAACTACCATTGAAGATATATATTTCTTCTCCTTTTTCCATTTTCTTATATCCTATGGAGTGTCCTCCAAGCCCGCCTTCTGCTACAAGACTGTCTATTTTTGCGTTGCTGCCTGAAGCTCCCCATACCTCAAACTCGTAGATCCCGTCTTGTGGAATAATAAATTTTATGTTACTTGCAGCAGCAGGAAATTCATACTCCGTCTTGACCCACATAGCATAGAGAATACACTCGCCAGGAAGTCTCTCAATATTTCCAGGTTTATATGCTGGCGGGGCGATCGAGTCTATACTCCATCCACAAAACGACATCCCATTTCTTTTGTAAGGACTCTGCGGTACCGCCACAGGTTCGCTTTGGATATTTCCATTATTATAATAACAGGCTGCAATAAAGGACTCTTTCGTGCTATTTGTTATTAAAGTACCACCATTCGGCATAAGCCTAATATTGATATCTGTATTCTTCTTAAACACTGCATATAAATCAACAGATTCTTCTGTATCAACGATATATTCAGAAAGGACCTTCTTCTCTGCTAAATCATCCCGTCGCCATCCTACAAATTCATAACCATCTAAGGCCGCCTCTGGCGCAAATTTAATAGCATTTTCCATTTCTAACACAGTTCGTTCCAACATTTCATCCGTATTAATGTGATATATCACTTTTTTTCCGGCTGTATATGCGCTGTCCTCACCAACAAAAATTCTCACTATCCTTTTTGTCTCTTCGTCTATATAGCAAAGATAAATCGTATTATTGTCATAATTTTGAAGCGCCCTATACTCTTCCAAACTGATCAAGCGCAGCACCAGTCCAGCGCTTCCCGCCATTGCCCCAACCTTTTCATCCAATACATTCACAGTTTCTTCCAGGATATCCAACTCCCCAATAATATTTCTTGCTTCAAATATCGCTGTGCCATCTAATACCTGATCACCAACTTTCATAATCTCTGCGTAAGAAGGCTCTGAAACTGCTGTGATGCCTGCCTGTATACAAACCAATGTTGCCCATCCTGGTATTCCTTCTACTGTCGTCACATCTCCCACGGAATAAGAAGTGGATCGTGTAAGTACTTTTCCTTCTCCTCCTGACTTAAGTGTATGAAATACCTTTGTTAGTCCATCCAGTCCAATCGATGATACTTTAAATACAGCAAGTTCCAAATCATAAGATGAATTGTTATAATTAATATTCGCGTCTGCATCTAACGGCGGAAGCTCTGCTGCTACCTGCGTCAATATCATAATGGGCTCATCTGTGTTCGATAAGTCCAAATGAATATATACCCTTCCATTTAGCTTTTCATCTGTGTCTGCCAGCTGAATACTCAGCTCTGTCTCATACACTTCAAAGAACCGACCTTTTATCATGCCGAATCCCTGAGAGATATGAAGCACATTTCCTCTTGCATATGTCACCTCACACCCTCTGAATATACCGCTTCCTGGAACTGCTGCCTCATGGATAATAGCATCATCCTGCGGTGTTACATTGCCTCCCTTGAATGTCTTTAATACAATATTATCTGCCACTTTGCTCCCTCCTTAAAATCTTGGTAAGTTCCAGTCTCACAGTGCCAAATACCAGTTTTGTATTTCTGTCTCTTTCGCGTCCTGTAAGAATACTGCGATACCTAATACCATCCGATATAATATCTACAACCTGCCCAAACTCTAACTCTTCTGATTTAACCAATGTATCATCATTTATCATGGTCAATTCAATCAAATTGGCATAGGAAAGATGTGCAAACTTATTATGTGCCGCACTGATCGCCGCACTCTCAAAACTGCTTCCCTCCTCATATGTAACTGCCTGCATTTCACACACTACAGGAATAATGCGATCTCGATTATTTGTGTCGTATCCAAGATCAGAATGCAGATAATACGTCCGAGAAATATCATAATTTTGTGCATCATATATGATCAGTTTATTTACATCCGCACTGACCTGCCTAATTGTAATATTTTTTTTAAGGATATTGGGCAGATCACTTTCTATTGTAAATACACCTGGCGCAGCTTTACCTACAGAAATCCTCACTTCCTTATTCTGGATATCCAATTTTGTCTTTACAAGAATGCTATACTTTTCCAATGCCGGAATAATGATCGAATTGACAAGATTCACAATATTATAATGCCCGCCCTTATCAGATGGTGTGATATGTAAGCTCCAATCCTCTGTAGCTGTGACTGCTTTCACGCTTAAACCTTTTATATTTTGTTTCTCATCTACGTTCGTAATAAACATCTCCGTGATCCGGTCACAGATAAATTGTTCCAACGTACCTTTACCCTGCATGTTTACATCAAAAAGCACATCTGTGTTCAACAATTCCATCAATGGTTTATATGAAATGCAATGTAGTTTTTTGGATTTATCCGTCCCACAGGTTACTTCTGTGACGATTCCTGCATATTCTTCATTTCCACGAGTAATACGTATATAATTTTGTTTTTTTACCCCTGGAAGAGAGAGTACTGTAATCGTATTGATGTCCGACGATAAATAGTCTTCCTTATATCGTACTTCATTCACATTCGTATTTACCACAGTGTCAAAATCCGGTGTCAAAATCTCTACATTATATGGTCTCATAGCTAATTCTCCCTTCCACCATCACATACAACATATTAAGTCCGTCGTGCCCCACGGAAATCCTGTTGCTGCCATGTTGCAAATGAAAAAATCGTTCTGTGGTGAAATCACACATTTGATAACGATCTGCCACAATAGCATCACTAGCTCCACGTTCTGTAATGCTATAAGGTATTTGTGTCGTATCAATGACCAGCTTATTCCCATCTGGAATGATGCCCTCGTATCGTCCCGTCTCATAAAGTACATTGTCAACGTAATGTTTCCAGATAGGATTGATGCAGGGTCCACAGATTGTTACTTTGCAAGGGCTGTCTTCATAGCTATCACTATCTATCACCAACGTATTCTGCGTCACATCTGCATATGTATAATCGTATTTATAGGGATAAATCTTTCCTCCAAAAGCAACTGTCCCACTATAAGCAGAAACGTTTTTGTAGATCAATCCTGTCGCCGTGAATGTAACATCACAATCTAATCCCACACCGCCCTGTATAAGTTCACTTTTCCCTAATTCCGTGAGACGTACTGGAATGCGATATGTCTCACCCACTTGGTAAAGTAAAATTAATGGAACCGCCCGTACAAACCGGGAAAAATCCCGGTAATTTACATATGCATCCTTCCCGCCAAAAAAAATACGTCCAGTCATCACGCTCTGACAAAATAATTCTTCTAGAGGAATAAAATCTGAGCCGATCTGTTCATACTGTGTCCCTTCCCTGCAACCAAAACCATCAATAGAATGGTACAAGGAGGTTTTTGTGTTCAGATCCCATGAGACGCCATTTCTATTAATGAGTTTAAACTTTCTTATCACAAATACCCCCTTCCAAACTGTCTGTTCAATCCATCAGATAATTCGCCTATCAATGCGCCAGAATTAAGTACCACCTGCATTCCTGCTAATCTTGGTAAGAATTTTGTCAACATCGCATACATAGAATCCATTTTTGTTTCCATGTTAGAACCTTCGCCGTTCATTCCATTTAACGCCATATATCCCATCGAACCAGTCATAGGAACAAGCATCTGCGCAAGTTCATTCATGGGTCCCTGGAGTCTTCCAATATTATCATTGATTCCTTTAACAAGCAGATCAATCATATCTGGCATAAAAGTATGAAAGTTCGAAAGCGGTCCCACGTCCGGTTCAGAGAAGTGCAGAAATGACGCAATCGTTCCAGCAACATCTTTGACACTGTCCACAAGATTCCCTATCATCGATTTAATGCCATCTACCAGTCCGCCTATAATATCCCTTCCCCATTCCAACGCCTGCGCTGGAAGGCTTTTAATAAAATCAATCGCTGCATTGAAACCATCCTTGACAGCTCCTAAAACATTTCCCATAACGCTTTTGATACCATCAAGCAGGCTGCTGAATACCTTCACCACCGCATCCTTTAAGCCGCTCACGATACTTGTAACAGTCGTTTTTATACTATTCCAAATAGAAATCACTACTTCCTTAATGGCATTCATTATAGACAAAACTGCCGACTTAATTGATTCCCATGCTGCTGTAATGACCGACTTAATCGCTTCCATAATATAGATCACCGCTGTTTTAATTGCCTCCCACGCCGCGATGACTACTTTTCGTATCGCTTCAATAGCAGCAGACACAGCGCTCTTGATTGCCTCCCACGCTGCGATAACTACTGTCTTGATTGCTTCCATGGCAGCAGATATCGCAGTTTTGATTGCTTCCCATGCTGAAACCACTACAGATTTAATTGTCTCCAGCACTGTAATAATCGCAGTCTTGATTGTCTCCCATACTGAAATCACTATATTCTTAATGGCATCAAGCACCACTGTCACGACAGATTTAATGGCATTCCACACAGTCGTGATCACATTCTGTATCGTCTCCATGATCATTACAATTGCATTTTTCATAGCATTCCACGCAGCAATAAGAAAATCGCTTATAGCATTTGTGATTGTCTCAATCACATTTTTTATACCATTCCAAACTGTCTGCGCTATCTCTGTAATACCATTCCAAATTGAGACAAGAAAATTCTTGATGCCATTCCAAACTGTCTGGGTTATCTCAGAAATAGCATTCCAGATCCCAACAAGAAAATCTCTTATACCATTCCAAACTTCCTGCGCCGTTTCCGCAACAGCATCCCAGATTCCCGCAATGAAGTCTTTCAATCCATTCCAAATTGTCTGTGCTGTTTCTGATATCACCTTCCAGACATTCACCAAAAAGTCCTTAATACCATTCCAGACCACCATAACAACTTCCTTTATGGTATTCCATAAATTATCCCAGAATGTCCGAAAACCTTCACAGTTATCATAGATTAGTTTAAATGCTCCAGCAAAAGGATTCACGAGCAGCATTAGGAGACCTTGCCAATTGTTCTGCACAAAATTGACAACTGCACGAAACAGACCTACGATAAAATCCACCGCGGCGCCTACAATGCTCTTGATGCCTTCCCACAGACCAATCCAGAACTCGCGAAACCCCTCACAGTTATTCCACAATGCCACGAATGCGGCTATAAGTGCAGCAACCGCAGCCACTACCAGCGCAATAGGATTCGCGCTGAGTATTGTAAACAAACCTGTAACAGCAGTTTTTACAATATTGATGACAGGTCCAATCTTGGAGATCGCAGTAAAGATCGTTCCGATTGCCGTAATCACTTTGCCTATTACAATAAGGATTGGTCCAATCGCCGCCGCGAGCAGTCCGATTGTAACAATGGTTTTCTTCGTCCCTTCATCCATATTGTTCAGTTTGTCAACAAACCCTTGTACCCATGTAACAATCTGCCGAATAGCTGGCATAAGAATCTCGCCGAATGAAATGGCAAGCTCCTCCAATTGGCTTTTCAAGATTGTTAGCTGTCCTTCAAGATTATCCTGCATGGTAGCAGCCATCTCTGCGGATTTTCCATCACAATTTGCTATGGCATTGCTGACTTTCTCAATATCCGCAGGTGCTGCATTCATCAATGCAAGAAAACCAGACATAGCATTTTTTCCCACCAAAGCCTCTGCCGCTGATGCTTGTTCAGATTCAGATAAATCTATAAATGCTACCCGGCAGTCCGCCAGAATGTCACTCAAATCTCTCATGCTGCCATCTGCCTTCGTAGTCGCAATCGTAACCTCTCCAATATTGTTTCCGCATATCTTCACTTCTCCAGAGAGATTACTCATAATCGTTCGAAGTGAAGTGCCCGCCTGTGATGCCTTTATTCCAGCGTTGCCCATCAATCCGATCGCCTCCGCTGTATCCTCTGCTGTAAATCCTAACGCCCCAGCAATAGGTGCACAATATTTAAAGGTTTCACCCATCATAGCCACATCTGTATTCGCATTAGAACTGGCTGCCGCTAAGATATCCGCAAAATGGCCAGAATCGGCTGCGGTCAGCCCAAAAGCGGTTAGCGCATCTGTCACAATATCCGAAGTACTCGCCAAATCCTCTCCCGAAGCCGCCGCAAGATTCATGACACCCTCAATACCATTCAGCATGTCCCCTGTCTTCCAGCCTGCCATTGCCATATAATTCATCGCCTCAGCTGCCTCAGAAGCAGAAAACTTCGTTTTGCTCCCCATCTCACGCGCTTTGTCCCTTAATTCCTGTAAATCTTTTCCCGTCGCCCCGGACACTGCGCCTACCTGGCTCATGGCGGAATCAAAATCGGATGCGGTTTTCACTGCCATAGCACCAATTCCTACCACGGGAGCTGTGACATTTTTAGTCAGCGTACTGCCCACACCCGCGATCTTATCACCTGCATTTTTCAGACTCTCACCCACGGCACCTATTTTTTGCAATGCAACCGCCGACTGGTTTGCCTGCTGTTCAAGACTCCTCAGGCTTTCCTCTGTTGCAATAATTTCTCGCTGCAATCCATCATACTGACTCTGTGAGATCTCACCTCTTGCCAATGCCTCATTTGCCTGTGATGCTGCTTCTTTGAGTGTCGCCAGCTTTTCTTTTGTCTCCCCTACCGCCTGCGCCAGCATACGATGCTTCTGAGCCATCAATTCTGTATTAGAAGGATCAAGCTTCAAAAGTCTTTCTACATCCTTCAATTCAGTCTGTGTGCTTTTGATATTTTTGTTGACACCCGACAACGCTTTATCAAGCCCCTGTGTATCTCCGCCAATTTCAATTGTTATTCCCTTGATTCTTCCATTCGATGCCATTTTCGTCTCCTACACTCTTACAGATTATCAATATCATCCTGGGTTGCGATCAGAGGATAATCGTATTCATCATTTTTCATCTCAATAAACATATCGTTAATCATGCCAATTGTAAGGTACTCCATGTCAGAAACCGAAATCCCACACTGTACCGCCCTGAGCAGAAACAATGCAGTATTCATCTCGCGGTCTACTATACGCTCTTTTTTTTGCTTCCGACAAACCTTTTCCGTTAAGATTCCATAGTTCAAGAATTGAAGGCAGGATTTCATAAATATTGAATGTGTCAAATTGTTCAAGCCATTCATAAATATCTGTTGGCTGCGAAGCATCTCCATGCCTATTCATCAAATACGCGATATTCTCAAACATTTCGAGCGAAGCAATCGGAATGTCACTTGATGCCTCATATGGCACACCCTCTTTTTCCGCCTTCTCCCGATCTGCTTTCTGTTTCCTTTCACTGGCTTCAATGTCGTTTTTTAATCTTTCCATGTCAACAAAGATGTCTCTGTTAAATTTGATTCTGTACATCCTTGGAATTGCAGCTGTGCTCTTAAATTTGTATGTTTTACCACCTATCATAATATCTTTTGTCATTCACCGAGATCTCCTTCCTCTGGAATCGTTTCCTGCTGGTCCCCACCATCTCCTTCTGGTATATGCGCTGGCGGCTCCACTTCTTCTCCCTGTGAATGTACTGGAAGATACACAGCATCATACCAGCCATCATATGTTACCGCCGGTGTATCTTCTGTGGTCTTTACCCTCACATTTCCGTCTGTATTTGGTGCGCATGTCAGTGTGATTTTATCTGTTGATGGTTCCGTGCTGTCCTCCGTCGTAGAAGATTCCGTTGATGGTCTGGTCGCAGTACAGTTTAGAAACCAGAATCGGGTAGATTTAATATCCCCATCAATATCGAATCCAAGCGCAAACGCCCTTGTCTGCGCATTAACATTCTCGACCATGACACTGTTCTGATCTTTTTCTTCATTCAAAATATCCAGACGGAACTGATCAGGAATCAGCGCCATCTCCAGATCGCCTTCATAGCCGCCATTGGATGATGTCACATAATATGCAATACCATCTGCATAAAAAGACTTCAATTCTCCCTTGGCGTCAAAACTTACTGACACTGCACCGGGAACCGCCACTGGCACCTCATACCCTGTGCCATCATCTTTTTTCAGTGCATAATGAACATTTTTGATATTAAATTTCACTTTGTTTTTCTTAGATCTGTTCCTATTCATTCTATACCTCCAATTCGTAGATCACTTCGTAACAGTTTTCACTATCAATCCATGTCTCACTTTTTCTGTAATAATATTCTTCCAGCGCCGCCTCAACCTTTGCCTCTGCCTCCAAATCTTTAAACTGTGTATACAGTTCTACCTGCATACTCTTTAAAGAAGCGTATACCCTGCCATCTGCTTTAAAATTTTTGGAATATGGCGTCAGGTATACAATATATGGCATTGGCGGATCTTCTTTTGCCGGAAAAGAATGGTATGCGACTGGGAACCCCGACGTTTCCAATAGTTTCTTGAATGCTTCAAGTGACATCATCCCAGCCTCACCTTGATCTTTCTTTCGAGCTTATTATCAAGCCGCTCTTCTGCCGGGCGGATATGAGGCTTTCCCGCCACACGTCCGCCGCCTTTCTTGGCATGTCCATATTCGAGCAAATGTGTCAGCTGCGGACTTGTCGAATTATAAATTTGTGATCTAATATCTGTTTTTGACTCACACTTGACCTTGTGTTTCCAACCCTTTCGATATTTTCCAGTTTTCTTAGGTGCACTTTCCTTGATTTCTTTCACACACTCCTTGGAAGCCTCCTTTACGCTTTCCTTTGTTGCCTCTGACACTTCATCACTATACTCTTGAAGCGCTCCCATTACGGCTGCTGCCAGTTCGTCCACTCTAATGGCCATCACTCACCACCCTTTCTGTGAAGATACAGCTCAATCTCATCCGAATCCGATTCATGAAATGTCCTGTATATCCCATACTGCACCTTTTTATATTCAATCATCATTTCCCCTGAATAATTAATTGCTGCCGTCGTCAGCATGATCTCTGGGTGCATTCCGTTCTGTCCCGCCTTAAAATACTCCGCACGCGTCAAATCGCCCTCTGAAACCAATATCTTTCTCTTTGTTTTCTCAGGAAGCCGCTGCCCGATCTGATCCTTTTTGTATGCTTCATGCAGCAGATATGCAACTCCGTCCATTATCCGCCTCCCGCCTTCTGTCTGATCAATCTGTTGTTCAACAGACGCCGAAGCATTCTGGGCATATCTGTCTTTTCTCCCTTGCGCTTTCTGTACAGATACGCCGCATACAACTCCACCAGCATCCAATCACGTTCTGATTCCATATCAAGTTTTATGCCTTCATCGATTATGGCATCTTTGGAAAGCAGAATGAGCGTTTCCAGATATTCATCATACACATCTACGCAGATCTGTAAGTCTGTCTTTAAAATATTCAGAATGCCTTCGTCTGTCATAACATTATCCTCATTTCTTATGATTCACTATCCTCACTTACGTCAGGTGTGTTCTGCTTATCCGGCGCAAACGCCGCAGTTGTCGTCGGCGTCACATTGCCGATATTTGTCACTGCAAATGCCTCTGCAATCACAGGCTTCCCGTCATACCGTGCCGTCCCTTTGAATACCGTCTGGTCCTCAATAAATCTTGTATGTTCACTTGTTGCCAGTTCTGTGCCCGCCCGCTCTGCAAGCAGATACATGTCCATATATCCGAAAATAATATCACCATCCGGCACGCAGCCAAGTTCTACAATATCACCGCCGATCACAGGCATTGTCATATTCATGCCTGCCACAATCGCCGCCGTCGCATTCTTGTCCATGCTCTGAATCACAAGCTCTGTATGCGTGTTCTTGCTCATGATCCATATCAAACCTGTCTCGCTGTAATCATTTCTGATGCTCTTGGTTTTCCCCAGAATCTCCTGAAACAGTTTCAGCCCGACAGCGCCAGTGCCTTTTGTGATATTGCTGGTGCTTAAATCCACCCACTTTCTCGATGTAGCCGGGTAATCACTAGGTTCTGCCTTCTGCGCGAGTCTGGTGACAATGCCCAGCGGCATTTTTGTACCTGTCCCGTATACGATCGCTTTATCTAGCGCCTTTCCAATTGCTTTCCCTAATGCGTTGATGATTTCCGACACAAGATTGACATCATTATCCTCAATAATTGCATTATGTACGGCAAAATATCCGCCTACTTTGAATCCATCCACTTCCGTGTCATTGAAGCTCAGGTCAAGCTCATTGAGGCTTGCACACATTTCTGTCCAGATTCCCTCTGGAATGACGCCCATGATGCGCTGCCTCGCTTTACCTGTCACAGATCTTACTGTGACATACTTTAACAGCTTCGACGTTTCCTCCACTTTTGTCTTTAACAGCTCCAGCATCACCTCCGGGATAACAAGGCCCACATTTGTGATGCCCCGCTTTTCACGGATTGCTGTTCTCACCGTGCTGATAAAGTTTTTAACCTCTTCCCTCGCAAAAAGTACATCCCTTTCCTGAATGGATAATCCATAAAATTTCGCCCTTTTAGACATAACTGGTGTTCCCTCCCTCTCATCCTTCATTGCTGTTTGCTGCTCTTTCTGTTGATCTTTCATCTGCGTTTCAAGCTTGGAAGTCCGTTTCTCCTCCTCTATTAGTTCTGCTTCCAAACGTTCAAGCTCGGCTTCCAGTCTCCCTGCCTCCTCCTCATGTTCCTTCTTTTCGGCTTCAAACTCCTCAATCTCGTCCTCAACAGTTGTTTTCTCCTCATCTGTCTCCGCTTCTTCGATTGCCGTTTCAAGCTCCGCTTCCCTTGTCTGGAAACCTGCCTCTTTTTTTCTGAGTTCCTCCAGCGCTTTCTTTCCTGTGTCAATTTTTTTCCGCAGCATCAGTGCCTTCAATGCCATTTTTTTGATCTCCTTTCAATCTTGTCTGCATGGCGGTTCTCCATGCCTCATTTTTCCTCCTGAGTATCTGTTCAAAATCCTGCTTTCGTGCTGAGACATTTGTCTCCGTATATGCCGGAAATGTACATACAGTTACTTCGTACAGCTTGACGCTCTTGATTGTCCAGTGAATAGTGCCATCTTCACGGAAATCTGTTGTCTCTTCCGTAATATCGAATCCGAACGAACACTGGTCTACATCTCCCCTTTTCACACGTTCATACAGGTTCATTGCGTCTGTATCATTTGGATTGATTCTGATCTTTCCCCACAAACCATGAGAATCCTCCCGAAGTTCCAGAGTACCTGCCTTATTGCGTCCCAGTACAAGGCGTGTCTCATGGTCAATTAATGCCCTTATATCATCACCGAGCGTATTTGTGAACGCCCCGGGGGCAACGGACTCTGTGGCGCCTTTCCACAATTCATAATTGCTGTTAAACACGGCAAAATACCCTTCTATGTACAGGTCACTGCCATCTTCCCTTGTGGTAAAATCAGATTCCCTGCTTCTTGTCTGAATCTGTGTCCTGCCCATCTTTTTCCCCTCCTCCCTGTTTTAACTTAAGCTGGTCTCCTATCTTGTCTACTGGAATAAAATTTTCTAGTATAACCAGCTTATCCAGCTCCTGCATTGGCGCCATAGACAGTTTATCCCTCACTTCATTTCCCGTTACAATCCCGCGCGCGTATAAACTGCTGTACACTTCCGCGGTGGTCTTTAAATCGTATGAATAAAGACTTGCTATGTTGAATTTCCAATACCACTGGGGCGATACCAGCAGCTTGCGCGTAAGCTCCTGCTCAATCCCCTGTGCGATCGAGTGGATTGTTGAATTGATAAAGTTGTCCCACTCCTTTGCGTCATAGCTGCCTATTCCAAGCACAAAGGCGGGCACTCCAAGAATTGCTGCCACCGTCCGTTTGTCCAGCTCTACTGTGTCTTTGATTGCAAGATCTGACAGGGAAAGTGGCTTAATCTGCTCCACCTCGAATATATCCGCGGGAAGCAGCCACGGCTCACCGGTCTCAGTTGTTGATAAATATTCCTCTGCAAGCCTGTGACGCCCTTGGGGGCTGCTGAACTCCTCTGCAATACCATCCACCTTGACAATCACCGAGGGGCGCCACTTGCTTTCCATAAATGCCTTTTCTGTCGCTGCTGCCTGTTTCAGATTGTTTGCCACATCCTTAATAGCTGTTGTTATCCCCATACCCTTCCAAGGTCTGTCAGGGTCCGGGTTCAATACAAAGTGAAGAATATCTGCCGGATCATACTCAATCCCATTGATATAGATACGATATTGATACCCATCTGGCACAAACGATACACTCGACGGGCTGACTGGAACCATGTCACCCAGCATTCCGCCGCTGGTAAGCGGTACTACCACACTATTTCCATGACCATACAGAAGCAGATTCATCACAATAATATCAATCCAGGTCTTGCGGGTCATATAACTGTTTGGCGTAATATCCACCTGCCTGCTCAGCGCATTCACAATCCGCGCATCCCCTTTCTCTGTATTGTTCATCAGGTAAATGGTCATGCTGGATACCAGTTCCGCTATTCTGCGGCATCCGGTGAGCACTTCCGGGTTGCGGTCAAGACGGGTATAACCCTGTGAGCAGATCACATCATAGGCAGCCTCTGTGATCAGAAATCCTACTTCTTTCTGCGTCTCATTCCTTGTCCTTGGTTTTGTCCTTCTTTTTTTATTGCTCATGATCGTCTCCCCACCAGTTCTGTGCTTTCTGCTTCTTTTCCAAGTTCTCTAAGTATCTGACTGCCGCAAAGACAGAGCAGTCAAAAATATCAATCCTTTGTTCCTTCTGTGTTTTTTCATACTGAATCATGTCGTCCGTTTTCTCGACTGCTGCCACATTTTCCACACAATATTCATATGCGCCTGAATGCATGTAATAGAGTGTGCCGTCCTTAGCGCTCTTTTCAAGATAACGGAAGCCTTCAGACTTTTTATAAACTATAAATGAGTAAATCTGAAAGTTGCACAAAAATTCTTGATTTGAACCAATTGCTAAATGAATGGATTCAAATTAATGTAAATTATTTGTGCGTATAGCATTTGCTGATTGTGCGTTTTAGGGCTGACTAAAAATGAAATTTAGTAAATATTTTGAATTTGCTCATTTATAGTTATAAAAATACTGCGGCTGGTCAATGATATGAAAATGAGCTTTCTTCATGCCTATAAAATATTCACGGCAAAATTTTCTGTCATGTCCAACCTGCTTGATTTTAAATCCCATGCTGCGCATTTTAATAAACCAATTTACTACATCCGCATAATTGACTGTCGGACTGTTGCTCATTGTAAGCCAGCCCTTGTCTTTCCATTCAAACAGTGGGATATGATCCTCATCCGCCTTTTTGTGTGCCGCCGTCACCGGAAAATACGCATGGGTTATGACAATATCCGTCCCTTTATAATTTCCCATCAAACAGGAGGCTGTCAGATCATGCAGCTTGGACATATCTGCACCCCCGTACCAATCAATCGACATCCGGGAGAGCTCTGCCAGCGTCCAGTTATATTGGCGGTCTGACCTTCGAAACTCTTCGATATCAAAATACGCTTTCACCGCTGCTGTAAAAACATTCAGGCTTTTCGCATAGAAATCCTTTCGCTGCTGTGGATCATTCTGTGCCTGCAAGCTGTCATTTAAAATTTCCTCCGGGCGGATACTCACGCCATAACCGGGATTTGCCATCTCATGAACGACGGGATTGGTATAGTCAATATTCCCATTCTTATCAGAATTGGCGCAGCACATAAAGATAAAATACTGTTCATCCGTCACTGTGCCATCTAAAATCTTGCGGCAGTATTTCAGGCGGTTTCCAAGAAACGAATTTTCATTGTCACCAGCAGTGGAAATACCGATAATTAATTTATTTGTGTATGCCTTCATCGCCTCTTTAAAAAGGTTATATTGCTTAGGCTGCTTTAATGCATGAATCTCATCGACGATTGCAATATTACAGTTGAGCGAATCCTGTACATCCGGGTTTGCCGCAAGCGCCCTGATAAAAAATGAACCATCCGGGAAATCGGCTGTCATGGAGTGTTCATTGTTGTTGTCAATGACTTTCACACATCCGCCCTGTTTTATATCTTCATGCATCCGCTTTATGTTGTAGTGTAAAAAATCAAAGCTTTCAAGCGACTGCATCAGCGCGGCTGAGGTCACATATACTTTACTCCCTGATTTTCTATACCACAGGCTCAGTGCCCATGCCAGCGACGCGGCAAAGGTCGTCTTGATATTTTTTCGCGGAATAAATATTATCGCCTCATGATATCTTACGATCTCCGTTCCTTTGATGTAGAAGCCCAACAGGTTATAGATTATGAATTTGTGAAATGGTTCCAGCAGAAACGGCGTTCCCCGCAGCGGCGTCCCGTCCAGCTTCTCGCCCTGCTGGTGGCACATCGTCTTTTCTATGATCTGTATGCAGAACTCCGGCGCCTTGGGATTCAGATCATATCGGTCGCTGTCAAGGTCTCTGAAAAATCTGTCCACTGCCTGCCGAAGTTCGATACAGGCAGCCTTACTCCCATTCCTTATACTCTCTGCATAGTCCAGCACTGCTTTCCAGTTTTTCGCTTTAGCTGTCAAGCGCCGCAAGTGCCGCTGCAAGTCCTCCACTCTCCCCATCTTTCGGTTTGTCTCCTGTTACTTTTTTATATGCCGAAGGCGTCAACCCCAGTTCCTTCCAGTACATCAAAGCGGTCTTGTTCATCTCGTCATATGTACTGAGCAGTGGATTCTTAATCCTATTGGTGCGGCCTGTTTTATTGGTATACTCAACAACGGGTTCTGCCCCTGACTCTATATACTTCTGCTCCACATTGTCCCTTGTCTCCAATATCCCTGACAGTGTATCAATCACGTTGTCAAAATAGTTCTGATATGTCCCGGCTTCCTTGCAGGCTTTTCTGATCCGCTCTTTCCATGTCTTCCGTTTCATTTCTGTACCGCCTCCATTTACGTTCATTTTTGTAGGTTTTTTTCGGCTCTTTTACCAGATTTATTTTTTTCGACTTAATTAGAAGCTTCTGCTTAAAACTCCCCCTTTCCCCCCTTTATAAAAAATCGCTCAGAGTTGGAAAGGTCTCCCCCCACCGGTCCCATAAGACTCAAAACTTTGTTGCAAATAGGGCGGGGGTTTTCTGCTGCCTCCAATCCTTACCAGGAACAGTATTCTCCATAAGCTGCTTGCCCATCTCTGTAAGCTCTCCCGTCTGCCTGTTCTCCAGCATGTTGTGTGTTTTTTGACTCACGCTTATCAGATTCCAATCACAATACCGATATTCTGGATAATCTTTTGCCGGATAAATATGATGTACTGTTGTCGCTTCTGTGATCCTACCATACTGTTTGTCTAGCACGTCTATATAGTTGTCTAGGCTCAGTATGTGTTCTCTTTTTTTGCGCCATTTTGCACTGTGATAATTCATCCTCTCCTCCTGCTTCCTCTCTCTCAAATTTCTAACAAAAAAGGAAACCAGCATTAACTGATTTCCTCGTTCTTTTAATGATATCATCATAGCACATATGAGTGTATCATTGTGTATCATCTTTTATTTTTTCATAATTGCTGCCTTATTAAGACTTAATGAACCATTCCCACTTTTTCCATCAATGCCTCCTGTAACACCTTGGAAACATTAATTTTTTCTCGTTCTGCTGCCTTATTAAGCCAGCTTGGAATTGTTACATTTTTGCGAACCATTTTATTATCTATCTTTTTCCTATATTCGTCAAAGTCAATATCAACCAATGACACACAACATTCGCCGCTATCAGCAAATTCTGCCTTTGAAAGATCAATCTCCTTGATGTCTCTTGCTTCTGCTATACTTATCCCCATATCCTCCTTTGTTATTCCATGCAGCCCGATTGCATCTCTCGCCATATAGATCGCATTTGCCATGCCATAGCCTTCTGTTAAAATTCCCAAATCAGGAACTTCTATAAGAACGGTATCTTTGTCATCATTTGTTTTTGTGAATATTACTGGATATACTCTTTCCATTCTGCTCCTCCTGTTATATTTAAATTCATGGGGATTTTACAATCCCCATTTCCTTATAATTGATTTTGCAAGGTTTTCTTTGATTTCCTTGTGTCTCGGAATCTGCTCTATGTCTGACCCTCTTTCATATATGTCGTGATCACCTCCGTGTCGGCAAAACTTGAATCCCGCTTTTTCGAGTCTTTTTATCAGTTCTCTTCGTTTCATCCTTTGTCCTCCTTACAATTATATTATACACATTAATGTGTATTTTGTCAATAACTAATATGTGTATTAATGTGTATTTTTTTAAGTTGGTATTTTAAAATGTCCTAATGCTCGCGCGTGGATTCTATGCACCTGTGCCCACTCCACATGCATGTCTACAGCAATCTCCTCCCATTTAAGGCATTTGATATATCTAAGTGTCAATACCTGCCGTTCCCTCTCATCGGGTACTTCCTCAATCGCCTGAAAGATCATCGCATATGTATTTATCCTTTTATATCTTGCCTGTATCATTCTGCCTATAATCTCCTCTTTTCGGGCCATATAGTTAGACAAGTCTTTTTTGACCCTGCTGCCATGTAGCTCCTTATCCATACTGATTATCATGGGTGATGTCTCATACAATTCAAATTCTTTTATCTGCTCCTCAATCCGCTTCACTGCTTCCTTGCTTTCTCTATAACTGTCAAGATATTCCTTTTTGGTCTTATTCTCATTTACCCCTGTCATCTCTGCCTTTCAGTCTCCTTTTCAGCTTTCCATATTCGTTGTAATCTGTCTAAACTAATTTGACATCCTCCGTTTCAAATTCCAATCTGCCTTCACAGTATTCACACTTAATTCGTCTTTTCGTTCCACATTCCTCCACCTTAAAACAAAATTTTGTTTGATGTGACACCGCAACACTGTTGCTATCAGTTACAGATCAGAAAATTCTTTATTCAGCTTATCAATTTCTTTCTCAATTGTTTCTATATCGCTACATATTCCACGATATGCC
>CAJUII010000061.1:16931-19772 GCA_910586405.1 uncultured Lachnospiraceae bacterium | reverse complement strand
ATTCAATTTCATGGTACGATCAGTTGTGTAATCTTTCAAGGCATCAGCAATCAGAGGTGCATACTTTTGTGGAAGATTTGCAAGCCCCCATGTTCCACCTTCTAACTTGGACAAAATGAGCTGCTCTTTCTGGTAGGCGAGCACACGACACAGATTCAGCGTGATATACATAGGATTTTCGGTGATTTCTTCTTCTGCATTTTCAATGTCATTCCAAATACTGTCGAAATAATATGTGGCGTCAACTTCGGCGAAAACTTCGGGAATCTCTTTTCCCCAAAGTGTCATTCCCCTGTGGTAGAGGATTGTAAAGTGTGCAGCTAAGTCTTTGTCGGTTCCGTTCATTTTTTCAATGTAATCGGAGGGATTTGTCTGATACCAGTTCAGATGTGCTGCGGAAAAATGAAGCACAAATGGGGTCGGGTAGACAAACGGGCGGCAGACAGATTCTTTCACGATGCTAAGCTCGATGCCTTTTGCGGGAGCAATGATAGCATCATGACTGTTTTGCGCGACGACCATATCCATGTACTGACGCTTGACAGCAGCATTCAGATCATGCTGAATAACAATGATAAAATCGAGGTCGCTCTTTTTGGGGTGGAAACATCCCATTACCGCAGAACCGTGGAGATAAACGCCGACAAGATTGTCACCTAATATTAATTGATTCTTTTGTACAAAGCTGCCAATAAATTTTTTGTATTCTTTTATTTGTGAGTCCTCCTCAATTGCGTGGTTAGACAACAGCTTCCACGATGGTCTTTTCACCGACTGTGATTGTCTTAACACCTGTTTCTTTTTTCTGATTAAAGTTAAAGCTCAGCAGATAGCCTTTGTCTAGGTGAAAGTAGTTCAGATAGTCTGCCAGTTGTTTTTCGCCGCGCTCATTGTATTCGCGTCCCCGCCAGATTTTCATTTCGATAATAAACTGTTCACCCGCATAATCTACAATGATATCAGTTCGTCTTGCATCTCTTGTCTGTGCCTCAATATAGTAATTTCCAGTGCCATTTATAATGGGACGCAGATATAATAGGAAAATTTTGCGTCCTTGTTCTTCCATAAATTTTTCATTATTTTCTCCATAAATATCATGAAAATATTGTACAAATTTTTCCAGAACCCGTACCATATCCAGTCTGCCATTGGAAAGAAACTGAGATTTATCCTGCTTTGCCTGATGACTCATCGCATTCGCCAGTTCTTCCTCGGACAGAAAGAGATTATATAAGCAAATTTCAAAAATACGATTTGCGACGCGGACAGTACTGCCATCTGCAATAACATATCCAAACATGCAGGCAAGCTCTATGGTGTGGTTATACTGGTTAAATGCAATTTGTTCACCCTGAAACAACATTGTATATAACATTTGTTTCATTTCAGGAAATTCACTGAGGTGTTTGGTCAAACTGTCAAACAGTGTTGTCCTTGAACCGAGCAGGATTTTAACGGCTTCCACAATATATTCCCTTGTCCAGACAGATTTGCAGCCAGACAATTTTTCATCTACGATTTTGCATAGGGCAGACACAAGATAGGGATAGCCTGACGTATATTGGTAAATCTCGTTTGCAATCTGAACGATATCCATTTCAGTCTGGTGATCAGTCTGGTATTCATTGAGCATAGATTGAATCTGCTCTGATGAAAAACGCATCGTTACATCAAAATCAGCTGCAATATTCCACGGACTGTTATACTGGTGTTCTGAATTTGGACGTATCTTTAATTTCAGATTTTTGATATCATAGACTCCAGCAAGTATGACAGAATGAAAAAATGGGCGTCGGCTTCTGGCGAGGTAATAACCTCTAAGCTGTGCGAGAAAGTCGATAAATACCTGATTGTTTGATGCGCTGTCCACCTCGTCTATCATCAGAATGACAGGTTTTTTGGCTGCTTTGCAGATTCGGCTGAGACAGCGGAACATTTCATCCATGGAAAGCTTTTGCTGTTCGCAGAGTGTGGTCATTTTCTGGTATGCTTCGTTTGCGATTGCGTCTGCCAAATCGTCGTCCTCCGCAACCAGATCTGCCAGATTGGTGACAAACGATGTGACAAAGGCGGGTTCTTCCACAAAGCTTGTGGTACTCATCAACTGAAAATCCATAAGAATAACAGCAAAATCTGTCCGAAGCGCCGCAGCCAGTGCCACCAGCATTGTCGTCTTGCCATATTGACGACCTCTGTTGATGACGAAATATTTTTTGCGGTCAATATACAGTTCTCGGATTGTTTTGATCCTGTCATCAAGAGGCACCATGTAGTGTTCTGCTGGCAGACAGCAGCCCTCTGTGTTAAAATAGCGTATTGTTTTCATTAAAATTGATTTACTCCTTCTGTCTGCTGCGTACCTTTTTGAAGGTGTTCCCAAAGCATTCTATTGGTATCGTATCATATTTGTGGAAATAGTCAACGTTTAACTGCAAAAATGCTTTATATCCACAACCGATAATGAAAACAGTTTTGATGAAAGCAACGATGTATTATACAAAAGTACCATACAGTGTGGTATCATCAATGTATAGGGAGGTCTGCAAACAGCGCCTTTATATGAAAAAATAGTGATATCCATAATATAGAAAGGATTGGAAAAATGTCAAGACAGATACGTACTTCTGCGAAAGCAGTTGTCATTCAACATGGGAAACTGCTTGCAATCAAGGTAAATGACGGAAATGAGGAATGGTATATTCTGCCCGGCGGCGGTCAGGAAAGTGAAGAGGTGCTTTCCGAGACGGTTGAGCGGGAAGTAAGAGAAGAGACAGGACTAGAGGTCAGATGCGAGGAGCTGCTTTTTGTGATAGAAGGGGTTCACGGTGAAAGTTTTCATAG
>CAJUII010000061.1:3086-16831 GCA_910586405.1 uncultured Lachnospiraceae bacterium | reverse complement strand
ATAAGCTGCCACTATATCCGTCGAAACTTCGCCGTCCGATTATGAACTTTTATCAGGGAAAAGAATACAGAAGGTATCTTGGAAATGAAGAGATTGGTGATCCAGAGCATTTAGAGTAGATACCTATATAAATGCACAATCAAAAACAGACCAAAGAGCGGCAGAAATAATTACAATTAGATAGGACAGAATTACAGTAGTAAATGCATATTATAGTACATGGTACTATATTTCAGATTGATAAATACGACAAATTATTGTATAATATTCCCAAACACAACAAATTTTTCTGGAAATATTTGATATAAAGGGGAAGCGATGTACACAGTTGTATTTATTGACACAGAGGTCAGCGTCGAGCGCGGTGCGGTACTGGATTACGGCGCGGCCGTAGACGGAGGCACACATATTCATACAAAATCAGCCAAGGCGTTTGAGGATTTTCTGGTGCAGAACAGCACTGGCGGCAAGCGATTTCTATGTGGACACAATATTGTCCATCACGACGCCAGATATATCAGGCAGCAGATGCAGGCAGCGGGAATTACGGACATGATAGACACGCTCTATCTGTCGCCGCTGCTGTTTCCGAACAAGCCCTATCACGCACTGCTCAAGGACGACAAACTGCTGACCGATTCCCTGAACAATCCCTTAAATGATGCGATAAAAGCGATGGAATTATTTTACGATGAGGTCAATGCCTTTCAAAGCCTCAACGAGCTGCAAAAGGATATTTATGCGGACCTGCTCAGCCAAGAAGAAGGATTTCGTGGCTTTTTTTCTTATCTCAATTACTATCCGCGGGGAGATGCTTCCTCTCTCATCAAAAGCTTTTATCATGGAAAATTGTGTGGCAACAGTGAGTTTTCGCATATTGCTGCGCGTTATCCGGTAGAGCTTGCCTATGTGCTGGCAATCATTTCAGCAGAAGACAGCACGTCCATGATACCAAACTGGGTCAATATGCGATACCCGGCAGTCTCCAATGTAATACGGCTGCTGCGCAATACGGTTTGTGCCGAGGGCTGTTTATACTGCCGCAGCCAGCTCAATATTTACAGGCGGTTAAACCAGATTTTCGGATATGATGATTTTCGGAAATACGATGGAGAAAATTTGCAGGAGAAGGCAGTTCAAGCGGCAGTTGACAACCAGTCCTTGCTCGCCATCTTTCCGACAGGCGGCGGAAAATCCATCACATTTCAACTGCCCGCACTGATGGCTGGAGAGCTTTCCAAGGCATTGACCGTCGTGATATCGCCATTGCAGTCCCTCATGAAAGATCAGGTGGACAATCTGGAAAAGAAGGGCATCGTGGACGCGGTGACAATCAATGGACTGCTCAGTCCGATCGAGCGGGCTGAGGCTATTGAGCGCGTCGAGAATGGGCTTGCTTCTATATTGTATGTCGCGCCGGAGTCTCTGCGCTCTAAGACGATCGAGCGATTGCTGATAAAAAGGGTGATTGCGCGTTTTGTGATTGATGAGGCGCACTGCTTTTCCGCGTGGGGACAGGATTTTCGGGTGGATTATCTCTACATTGGTGATTTTATCCGGGAATTGCAGGAGAAGAAGCAGTTAGCAGATCGGATTCCGGTCTCGTGCTTTACTGCGACGGCAAAACAGAAGGTCATTAGCGATATCAAGGAATATTTCAAAGAAAAACTGGACTTGGATTTAGCGCTGTACACTTCGGGTGCGGGCAGGAAGAATCTGCGCTATGAGGTGCTTTACAAGGAGAGTGACGAGGAGAAATACACGACGCTGCGCTGGCTGATTGAACAGAAAAACTGTCCCACCATCGTGTATGTGTCGAGGACAAAGCGCACGACAGAGCTTGCACAGAAGCTGTGTGATGACGGTATCGCCGCGCTTGCCTTTAACGGAAAGATGGACAAGGCGGAAAAACAGGCGAATCAGGATGCTTTTATCCGCGATGAAGTTCAGGTGATGGTGGCAACCTCCGCCTTTGGCATGGGGGTGGACAAACCCAATATCAAGCTGGTGATACACTATGATATATCGGACTCGCTGGAAAATTATGTGCAGGAGGCAGGGCGCGCGGGCAGAGACCAGAATTTGCAGGCAGAGTGCTATGTGCTGTTTCAAGACGGGGATTTGGACAAGCATTTTATGCTGCTGAACCAGACGAAACTCAGTATCAGTGAGATTCAGCAGGTTTGGAAGGCGGTCAAGGATTTGACCAAGAACAGAGCCATCATACAGCGCACACCGCTCGAGATCGCGCGTCAGGCGGGATGGGACGAGACGGTGGCAGACGTAGAGACGCGCGTCAGGACAGCGGTGCAGGCATTGGAGAACGCTGGCTATCTCAAGCGCGGGAAGAACGTGCCGCACATCTATGCCACGAGTATTCTTGTCAAAAATATGATGGAAGCTGCGCTCAAGATAGAAGCGTCGATGAAAATGAGTGAAAATGAGCGCCTAAATGCCAAGCGCATCATGAGTATGCTGATCTCGGCAAGGAGTGTGGCAAATGCACAAAACGACGATGCGGAGTCTAGGGTGGATTACATTGCGGACAGGCTCGGCATCGAGCGGCAGGAGACGTTCAAGCTGATTCAGATTTTGCGGGAGGAGAATATCTTAGCAAACACAAAGGATTTGACAGCGTTTGTCTTAAAGACGGACACAGAGAACAAGTCGCTCAATGTGCTGAAAAGATATGCCGCCCTAGAGCAGTTTCTCATCGGCCAGCTCAGTGGTGAGGGGCAGTGCATCAACCTCAAAGAGTTAAATGAAAGTGCAGTCAGCAGCGGCGTAAAAAATGCGACAGTGAATGCATTCAAGACAGTGCTTTATTATTGGACAATCAAGAAATATATCAAAAAGAGCATCGAGAACACGACCGCAAGAACCATCATTGTGCCGGAACTTTCTGCCGAGGCGTTTTGGGAACAGCGGCAGCAGTGTATCTGGCTGTCTGGCTTTATCGTGAAGTATTTATTTGAGAAAAGCAGGGAGACAGCGGACAGCGGGGAGCAGCAGGCAGTGGGATTTTCCATATTGGAATTAAAGACGCAATACCAAAAAAGCGCAGCCCAGCCCGGTAAGGAGAATGCAAAACAGAACACAGCGGAGAATATTACAGAGAATATTACGGATAAAGATATTGAGGATGCACTTCTCTATCTGGCGAAGATTGATGCCATGAAACTAGAGGGCGGTTTCCTTGTGCTGTACAGTGGAATGCAGATTACACGGCTTGAGATGGACAACAAAATCCGCTATAAGGCGGATGACTATAAAAGCCTGAATGCATACTATAAACAGAAGATGCAGCAGATTCATATTGTGGGTGAGTTTGCCAATATGATGGTCAGAAATTATGATGAGGCGTTACAGTTTGTAAACGACTATTTTCAGATGGACTACAAACTGTTTATCGCCAAGTACTTTAAGGGAAACCGCAAAAATGAGATTAACCGGAATATCACGCCCGAAAAGTATAATAAGCTCTTTGCGGAGTTGTCCGATGTGCAGCGGGAGATTATCGACAATGATGTGTCAAAGTATATTGTGGTGGCGGCAGGACCGG
The DNA here is from genome assembly GCA_910586405.1 of uncultured Lachnospiraceae bacterium. Taxonomy (GTDB): domain Bacteria; phylum Bacillota; class Clostridia; order Lachnospirales; family Lachnospiraceae; genus COE1. The sequence continues at coordinate 13,269 of CAJUII010000061.1, read as the reverse complement.
GGAGTGGAAAGACAAAGGTTCTTGTGCACAAGCTCGCCTCGCTGATGCTGCTGGAGGATGTGAAGCATGAACAGCTTTTGATGGTGACATTTTCGCGGGCGGCAGCGACGGAGTTTCGCAGACGTCTGTATGATTTAATCGGAAATGCGGCGGGCTTTATAGAAATCAAAACATTTCATTCGTATTGCTTTGACTTGATTGGCCGTATGGGGAATCTCGAGGATGCCAAGACCGTTGTGCAGGACGCGTCACAGATGATTGCAAACGGTGACGTGGAAATCGGGCGGATTACAAAGACAGTGCTCGTGATTGACGAGGCACAGGACATGGACGAGAATGAGTACAGGCTTGTCAGTGCCCTGATTGAGCGCAATGATGATCTGCGCGTGATTGCGGTGGGCGATGACGACCAGAATATCTATGAGTTCCGCGGGTCGAGTTCCCGGTATTTTGAGGAGTTTCTGGCGCGGGACAATGCGAAAAAGTATGAGCTGCTGGACAATTACAGAAGCGCAGGCAATATTGTAGCGTTTGCCAATCAGTTTGTGCGGCAGATCTCGCACAGAATGAAAAGCGCGCCGATCACTGCTGTGAAGGACGGGGCGCCGGGCGTGGTAGAGCTGATACAGTGCGCCAGCAGAAATCTTGAGGAGCCTGTGGCGGCAAAGGCAGTCAAGGTGCGGGACAGGGGAAGTGTGTGCATTCTCACCAACACGAACGACGAGACACTGCGCGTCGTGGGACTTCTAAAGAAAAAAGGCGTTCGGGCGAAGCTGATTCAGTCCAATGACGGGTTTGATCTGTACAATATGATTGAGCTGCGCTTTTTTATGAAACGAATTACAAAAGAGCTGGATACACCTGTGATACCACAAAAGCTGTGGGACGCGGCAAGAGACAGGATGGCATCGGTCTATCAGGACAGCACCAATCTGGCGCTGTGCCTTGCCATTCTCGAAGCGTTTGCACTGGCGAACAAACGAAAGTACCGCTCGGACTTGGAGGTGTTTCTGCACGAATCCAACATCGAGGATTTTTTCGAAAATGACAGCCGAGACGTGGTCGTGTCCACAATGCACAAGTCAAAAGGCAGGGAGTTTGATGAGGTGGTCATGATGCTTGACGCCCACGTTTCGTTTGACACAGACGAGCGCAGACGGCTGCTGTACGTGGGCATGACAAGGGCGAAAAAGGACTTGTATCTCTTTTATAACAACAAAGAGTTTGACCGTTTTATCACGGGGAACGTGAGGGCGCAGGTGGACAGTACCCTGTATGGGCGCCCCGAAGAAATCCTGATGCAGCTATCGCACAAGGACGTCCATCTTGGCTTTTTCAAGGATAAGAAAAATCTTATCCAGAGAATTGTCTCTGGTGCAAAGCTTTTGACGAGTGCGTCCGGGCTTTCGGTGGTGTCGGACGGCAAAACCGTTCAGGTGGTTCGCTTTTCCAAAAAGTTTTTGGAAGAAATCGAGAAATATCAAAGACAGGGCTATGTGATGGAGAGTGCGAGCGTGCGCTTTGTGGTCGGCTGGACAGATACGACGGACGGGCAGGAGTATCCCATCATATTGCCCGATGTCTACTTTGTCAGCAGATGATAAGGGGCATCTGCGGCAGTCGGTCATGTCCGCTTGCCAGCCGGCTACTCCTGCGGCAAAGCGTGATGCTTATACCGCCACTGCCTAGGCGGGACGCCATACACGTTTTTGAAGGCGCGCGAAAAGTGCAGTTGGTTTGGATAGCCGACGGCGTTGCTAATGTCAGAGATGGACAGGTTTGTAAGCTTCAAGAGCTCCGCCGCCTTTGTCATGCGATAGGAAATCAGAAATTCCTGCGGTGATTTTCCCATATTTTCATGAAAAATTTTTCCAAAATAACTTCGGTTCAAGCCGCAGGAAGCCGCGATATCCTCCACAGATATTGCATTCTGAAAATTCTGCTCGATAAAGGTGACAGCCTCGCGGATATAGAAATCGCGCAGTCCATTTCCGCTGTTGAGCTTTGTCAGGCTGCACGAGCGCATGAGGCTGTCAATAAACAGATAGAGATGCCCGATCAGGTGAAAGGGGGATTCCTCCTTATGGTTGACAATGTAGAGCATCTCCGATTTCATCAAGTCTGCCAAATCTTTATAACGCGCCTTATAGATCGGCTGGTCCACACTCAGCCCGGTCAGCTCGATTGTCTCTTTGGCGCGCAGTCCGTCAAACTCAATCCACACATATTCCCACGGAATTTCATGGTCGGCAATATACGTGTTAATCTGGTTTGGAAAACACATAAAACCTTGTCCGCTCTTAATCGGATAGAGAACGGACTCGCCCTTTGTATTGTTGCTATACAAGATGCCTGTGCCGGAAATACAGTAGTGAAACAGATAGTGGTTTCTCGCCGCGGGACCAAACGAGTGTGACGGGTCGCATTTCTCCCAGCCAAACTGGTACAATCCTAAATCTATAAAATTCTCACTTGGAAATACGGAAAAAATGACTTCGCTCATAATACAAATTCCCTTCTCATATTTTAATGTATGGCAATGTGTTCAGCCAAGTATTTGCAAATTAAGGTTTGATATACATAGTATACAATTATAATACAGTATATACCAAAATGCTAGATGACTTCAAGCTAATTCTGATTAAGCGGCATTAAGGTATAAAATAAGCAAAATGATGCAATTTACGATAGCATTAAGGTATGTTAAACTATATTTATCAAGAAAAAGGAGGATAAAATAGAATGAAAGGAAAAGCAGTAAGGCACTTAGGGATGGCATTATGCTGTATCGCAGCGGCGGCGGGTGTTCAGGGTTGTGCATCCTCGGACAACAATGGCAAGACAAAGATTGAGATTGTTCAGTACAAGCCGGAAGCAGCGAGTTACTTTGCGATGGTGGAAGAGAAGTTCAACGCGCAGCATGATGATATCCAGTTAAAGATCAGTTCTCCCAATGATGCGATGACCATTTTAAAGACAAGGTTTATCCGCGAGGACTACCCTGATATCATAGGAATCGGAGGAGATATCAATTACTCCTATTTCGTGGATGCAGAGATTTTGGCGGACGTTTCAGACTATGCAGGTTTGCAGGACATCAATCAGGCATATCTTGACACGGACGAGGCATTGGAGTTAGTCCCAACAGACGGCATCTTTGCCGTTCCATATGTAGCGAATGCAGCAGGCGTGCTGTACAACAGGGATATGTTTGCGGAACATGGCTGGCAGATTCCCCAGAACTGGACAGAAATGCAAACGCTTTGTGATCAGATTCAGGCGGAGGGAATCCTGCCATTTTATTTTGGCTTCAAGGACACGTGGACGTGTCTTGCACCGTGGAATGCCATGGCAGTCAGCCTTGCACCTGCCGATGTGACAAAGCAGGTAAACAGGGGGGAGACGACCTTTGAGAAGGAGTACCGCGAGGTGTCAGAGAAGTATCTCGACCTGCTGCAATACAGTGTGGAGGACCCCTTTGCATTCAGCTACAATGATGCCTGTACCGCCTTTGCGCGTGGCGAGGCAGCAATGTATCCCATCGGAAGCTATGCAATCCCACAGATTTTGTCAGTAAATCCCGATTTGAACATTGACTCCTTCGTGATGCCTGCAAATGACGATGCCGCAAAGAATACGTTGAACTCCGGTATTGACCTTCAGTTCTGCGTGATGGCGGACTGCAAGAATAAGGAGGCTGCATACAAGGTGCTGGACTTCCTGCTTGCGGAGGAGAATCTCCAGCAGTATATCGACGCACAGATTGCAATTCCCTGCAAGGAGGGCAATTTTACCCTGTCTCCCATGCTGGACGGTATGAACCAGCACATTGCAGAGGGCAAAATGACAGACTATCAGGATCACTATTATCCGTCGGAGATGGCAGTCGATGCACAGATTCAGACCTTCCTGATTCAGAAGGATGTGGATGCATTTCTAAAGAAATTTGATACCGACTGGCTGCGTTACAACAGGGACATTATCCGTATGGTTCAGGAATACGAAAAACATTAAGGAACACTAGAGTCTGTAAAGGACACAGACTAAGTGTTGCTAAATGTTTAGAAGAACGCAAGTGCAGCGTTCTTCGATATGGATTGTAAATTTATGGAGGTTCAATATGAAAAATGAGAGAAAAAGGACATTTTTACTGATTACAATTCCGATTTTGGCATTGTTTGTCTGCTTCAACACGATTCCGCTGATTCGCGGCGTCATCTACAGCTTTACAAATTTTAAGGGCTTTGGTTCATATGACTGGGTAGGACTGCGCAACTATGCAGATTTGTTTACGGACGCGCGTGTCGGAAAATCTTACTTGTTTACATTTAAGCTTGCAATTGCTTCAACGATTGTGGTGAATGTGATCAGTCTGATTTTAGCGCTGGCGCTGAATGGCAGGATACGGGCGAAGAGCTTTTTCAGGGGTGCATACTTTCTGCCAAACATTCTCGGCGCACTGGTTGTAGGTTATATTTTCAATTACTTTTTTACATATATTCTTCCGGCGATGGGCGCAATGATTGGCTCTGAGTCATTGAGCAAAAGTATACTGTCAAATCCAGACTCAGCTTGGATTGGTATTGTGATTGTCTGTGCATGGCAGGCGATTGCGATGAACACGATCATCTACATCTCTGGCTTGCAGACTGTGCCGGAGGACGTGTACGAGGCGGGCGGACTGGACGGCGCGACTGGATGGAAGCAGTTCCGCTACCTGACTTTTCCGCTGATCATTCCATTCTTTTCTATTAATATGGTATTGTGCGTGAAAAATTTCCTGATGGTATTTGATCAGATTATGGCGTTGACCAAGGGCGGTCCTGCACAGAGTACAGAGTCAATCTCTTACCTGATCTACAACAATGGTATGTCTGGCGGACAGTTTGGCTTCCAGAGCGCCAATGCGGTGATATTCTTTTTGGTAATCGTGACGGTTTCTGTAGCACAGATGAAATTTACTGGTAAGAAGGAGGAGCAGTTATAATGAAGGAAGATATGATAAAAAGGAAAACAAACTGGACAGCGATGGTTGTGCTTATTTTAGGTCTTTCTGCAATTGCGTTCCCACTCTATATGACAATCATTATCGCATTTAAGCAGCCTGCGGAGATGACAAACAGCGTCAGCGGCATTTTGTCCCTCCCTAAGACATGGAGTCTTGACAATTTCAGAGAGGCAATGCGTGTGACAGATTTCTGGAACTCACTCAGAAACAGTGTGTTGATCACGCTGCTGACAGTAGTGCTTTCCGTCACGATTCACTCTGTGATGGGCTATGCGCTCGGCAGAAACAAGAGCCACAGCAAATTTTACAGTTTTGTCTATCTGTTTATCGTGAGTGGTATGTTTGTTCCATTCGCAATCCTGATGATGCCGCTGGCAAAGCAGACGGCTGAACTGGGGCTGGCGAACTGGTTTGGTGTCATTATCCTGTATGTTGTATTTTACATGCCGATGAATGTTATGTTGTATTCCGGTTATCTTGTCAATATCCCGATGGCGCTCGAGGAGGCGGCGAAGGTGGACGGGGCTTCCACATGGAGAACATACTGGAAAATCATTTTCCCGATTATGCGTCCGATGCACGCGACGGTTGCGGTTCTGACTGCTCTGTCAGTGTGGAATGACGTGATGACACCGTTGGTCATCATGGCAGGTTCTGAACAGAATACGCTGCCGCTGGCACAGCTCAATTTCCAGACACAGTTCGGCACAAATTACAATCTGGCATTTGCTTCTTACCTGCTGTCACTGATTCCGATACTGATTTTCTATATCGTCTGCCAGAAGCAGATTTTGAACGGTGTGGTAAACGGTGCAGTAAAATAAGTATTAGGAGAAAACGCGTATGGCTATTGAATTTCAACAGGATAAGCAACTATTTACGTTAAACACAAAACACACGACCTATCAGATGAAGGTTGACCGGCTGGGTTTCCTGCTGCATCTGTATTATGGTGAGCGGATTTCGGGAAATATGGACTATCTGCTGACCTACTATGACAGAGGCTTTTCGGGAAATCCGGCGGACGCCGGAAATGACCGGACGTATTCGATGGATGCTTTGCCGCAGGAGTATCCACATCTGGGGACAGGCGATTACAGGAACACAGCGCTGGTGATTCGCAATGCGGACGGTTCTGAGTATTGTGATCTGCGTTATGTCAGCCATGAGATAAAAAAGGGGAAATATACATTAAGCGGGCTTCCTGCTGTGTATGCGGGGGAACATGAGGCGGAAACGCTGGAAATCATGATAAAGGATTCTGTCAGTGGCGTTCAGGTGCGGCTGTTGTACGGTGTGCTCGAGGAGATGGATATTATCACGCGGAGTGCGGAGATCATGAACATCGGCGCTGAGCCGGTTTGTGTGGAAAAGGCGTCCTCGGCTTGTCTGGATTTCATGAGTGGGGACTATGATTTTATCAGCTTTTGCGGGCGGCATGCGATGGAGCGGAATTTTCAGCGGACAAGGATCGCGCACGGCTGTCAGTCCATTGGCAGCCGCAGGGGAACTTCCAGCCATCAGTATAATCCGGCGGTCATCATTGCAGAGAAAGATGCGACAGAGAACACGGGAAGCTGCTATGGCATGGTATTTGTCTACAGCGGAAACTTTCTGTGTGAGGCGGAACGCGACCAGTATGGGCATACCCGCGCGTTGATGGGGCTGCACAGTGACTTGTTCCATTATCCTTTGGAAAATGGGGAGACACTGACGATACCGGAGACAATTCTCTGCTATTCCGCAGAGGGCTTTGCAGAACTGTCGAAACGATATCACCGTTGTATTCGGGAACATGTCTGCCGCGGAAAATACAGCCGGCAGTCCAGACCAGTGCTGATCAACAGCTGGGAAGCGGCGTATTTTGATTTTAACGGGGAGACGATTTACAAGCTGGCCGAGCAGGCAGCAGCGCTTGGCATTGACATGGTTGTGATGGACGACGGCTGGTTTGGCAAGCGTGATGACGACAACAGCGGGCTGGGCGACTGGCAGGTCAATGAAAAGAAGCTGGGCTGTACGCTGGGCGAGCTGGTGCGGCGCATTAATGACATTGGTGTCAGGTTTGGCATCTGGATAGAGCCGGAGATGGTATCGGAGGACAGCGATATTTACCGCAGTCATCCTGACTGGGCAATTCAGATTCCGTCGAGAAAACCTGTCCGCGCGCGCAACCAGCTAGTGCTTGATTTTTCGAGAAAAGAAGTGCGTGATCATATTTTTGACCAGATCTGTGCGGTGCTTGATCAGGGAAATATCGAGTATGTGAAGTGGGATATGAACCGCAGCCTCACCGATATCTACTCGATAGAACACGCGCAGGGGAAAGTGACATATGACTATGTGCGCGGTGTATACGAGTTCCTCGAGAGACTGATGCAGCGCTATCCAGATATGCTGATCGAGGGATGCAGCGGTGGCGGCGGCAGGTTTGATGCGGGCATGTTGTATTACACACCGCAAATCTGGTGCAGCGACAACACAGACGCGGTTGACCGCCTGCGCATCCAGTATGGGACGTCGTTCTTTTATCCGGCTTGTGCGGTTGGCTCCCATGTGTCTGCGGTGCCAAATCACCAGACTGGCAGAATCACCAGTCTGCACACGCGCAGTGTGGTTGCGATGGCGGGCACGTTTGGATATGAATTTAATCCAGATCTGCTCTCCAAGGAGGAGAAGGAAGAAATTCAGGAACAGATAACCCGCTATAAAAAGTACGAAGGGCTGATTTGTAAAGGAGATTATTACCGTTTGTCCAATCCGTTTGAGGATGCCTGTGCAGCGTGGGCATTTGTGTCGGAGGACAGGGAGCAGGTACTGCTCAGTGTGGTGATGCAGGAGATTCACGGAAATATGACTGTAAATTATGTCCGGCTGAAAGGATTGGACCCCAATGCGGTCTACAGGGATGCCGCGACAGGCATCTGCTATCACGGTTCTGCGCTGATGGCAGCAGGAATGCCGATGCCGATAGAGATGGGCGAGTATCGGGCATATCAAATCTACATGGAAATAGTCGGGTAGGGGGATTCCCCTGCCCGACTTTTATGTCTTACGGAAATCTTATTTGCGGAAATGACATGCACGTAAGTGATTCAGCGTTGACCAATTTATTAGAAACATATATTATAATAAGAGAGATAATTGGGGAATTATCGAACAATGATCAAACAGGGGGAAGAATGAGATGAAAAGCATTCGAACAAAAATAACACTATGCCTCATACTGACCGTTTTGGCAGGGCAGGCTGCATCTGGGTTTGCCAGTATCATTCCCAGCTACAACAGCACGATGGATACAGTGGAGCAGATGATGTGTCAGACCGCAGTGCTGGCGGCAGACCGCGTGGAGGAGGAACTGCTGGCGTACAAGAACGCGGTCATGGACGCGGGATGCATTCCGCAGTTGTCTGATGAGGCGGTATCGGTCGATGAGAAGCAAAAGATTCTCGACGAGCGCGTATCCATGCATGATTTTCAACGCGGAAATATCATTGGCAAAAACGGAATCAGCATTTTTGACGGAAAGGATTATTCGGACCGTGAGTATGTACAGCAGGCGATGCAGGGCAATGTATATGTATCAGAGCCGTTGATCAGCAAAATTACAGGAGAATTGTCCATCATGGTTGCGGCACCAATCTACACAAATGGGGTCTATGGGTCCTCGATTGCCGGTGTGGTCTACTTTGTTCCGCACGAGACATTTTTGAATGATATTGTATCCGCGATTCAGCTTGGAGAGAACAGCAGGGCGTACATGATCAATAAATCCGGCGACACGATCGCAGACATTACGCTGGATACGATCACTGTCCAGAACATAGAAGCCGAGGCGCAGGCCAATCCGGCGCTTGGTGAGCTCGCGGCAATCCATGCCAATATGCGTCAGGGCCAAAATGGATTTGGGAGTTACATAAGCGGGGAGGAAAAAATGTTTGCAGCCTATGCGCCTGTAAATGATACCGATGGCTGGAGTATCGCAGTCACAGCGCCGCAGTTAAATTATCTGGCGTCTACGCGCGATGCCATGGTGATTAACCTCGCGGTGATCGTACTGTCTATCGTGGCATCCGTCATTGTCGCACTGGTGCTGGCTACACATATCAGCAGACCGATGAAAGCCTGTGCAGAGAGAATGAAGCTGCTTGTGAAAGGTGATCTGGAAACACCAATGCCCAGAATTACAACCAAAGATGAGACCGGGATGCTCGCAAATTCGACGGCTTCTTTGGTCGAAGGGCTGGGAATGGTCATTCATGATATCGGTTATATGCTGACAGAGATGGCAAATCAAAATTTTGATGTCCACACCAAGCATGAGGAGGTGTATGTCGGAAGCTTCCGCAATATCTTGGATTCTATGCGCCATGTGAAGCGTGAGCTGAGTGATGCCATGCATCAGGTAAGCAATTCGGCACAGCAGGTGGCATCTGCCAGCACGCAGTTGTCCTCCAGTGCCCAGATGCTCAGTCAGGGCACCACGGAGCAGGCAAGCTCTGTACAGGAACTTGCGGCGCGGCTCAGCGAGATCAACGAGCAGGCAAAAAGCACCGCAAACGAGGCGATGGAGGTTCGCCATAAGACTCACCAGACCGGAAAAGAGGTCTCTCTGTGCAATGAGAAAATGCAGCATTTGGTGGAGGCGATGAACAAGATTCAAGACAGCTCTGACCAAATAGAAAAAATTCTGAAAACGATCGATGACATTGCATTCCAGACCAATATTCTGGCGTTGAATGCATCTGTGGAAGCGGCAAGGGCAGGAAGTGCCGGAAAAGGCTTTGCCGTTGTCGCGGAGGAGGTGCGCAGTCTGGCGGGAAAATCTGCGGAGGCAGCCCAGAATACATCGATGCTGATAGGCAACTCTACAGAGGCGGTTCACACAGGCACGAAGATTGCAAACAACACAGCGGAGGTCTTGCAGGAGGTAGTGCGCAGCATTCAGTCTATGGTGGATTCGATTGATGAGATTGCTTCTGTATCCAATGAACAGTCCAGTGCAGTGGGGCAGGTATCAGAAGGGATTAATCAGATCGCAGACGTCGTGCAGAGCAACAGCGCCACCGCGGAGGAAGGCGCGGCTGCCAGTGAACAGCTGTCCGCGGAGGCAGCCAGCCTAAAGCAGCTCGTGAATCAGTTTACACTTGCGCGGTAGTACAGGACGCCTGCTGC
>CAJUII010000061.1:0-2986 GCA_910586405.1 uncultured Lachnospiraceae bacterium | reverse complement strand
AAAGTACGAATGGAAAAAGTACTATATGTGACAGATTTGGACGGCACGCTGCTGAACAAAAGTGACCGTGTCAGCAAAAGGAGTATCGAAATCATCAACAGACTTGTTGACAGGGGTATGCAGTTCACCTACGCGACCGCAAGGTCGCTGGTGTCTGCCTCGGTCGTGACACAGGGCTTATCGACGAAAATCCCTGTCATAGCGTATAACGGCGCATTTATCTTTCAGCCGGCAACGGGCAAAATCCTGTCCCGCGAATATTTCAGCAGCGAGGAAATGACGCATGCGGCAGATGTTATTCGCTCTTATGGTGTGAGTCCGCTTGTCTATTCTTTTATCAATGGCGTGGAAAAGGTTTCGTGGAATCCTGTACATGAGAACGATGGTGTGAAAAGATACCTGAGTCTGCGGCAGGGCGACAGGCGGCTTCGCCCTGTGGAAAATGACGCAGAGTTGTATGAAGGGGAGATTTTTTATTTCACATGTATTGGTACAAGGGATGAACTGATGCCTGTTTATGACGCTTTTGTGAACGATGCGCGTTACCGCTGCACAATCCAGCAGGAATTATACAGACCTGAATATTTCTGTGAGATTATGCCAGTCGGCGCCACGAAAGCAAAGGCAATCCGCAAATTAAAGGAAATCTGCGGCTGTGACAAGGTGATCTCATTTGGCGACGCGATCAATGACATTCCAATGTTTGAGATTTCCGACGAGTGCTATGCGGTGGAGAATGCAGTCGAGGAATTGAAGGCAGCCGCGGACGGCGTGATTCAAAGCAATGAAAATGACGGTGTGGCAACGTGGCTAGAGCAGCATGTTAGACTAAATGCAGAGACACAGTGACGATAAAAAGTGGAATGGACATATGCAGATCTGGCAAAAGCAAAATATTTACCATTTAGCAAAAAATAAAAGCAGGGTGAGAATGAGGAGATGGAAATGATGAAGAAAAGAAGAAAGTCCATATTATTGCTGGCAACAATGGGAGTGTTCTTAATTAACGGATGTGGTGCAAAAGAAGAAGTACAGGAGATACCAAGTGAAGCATTTGTTAATGAAAAACAGGAAACGCAAACAACACAAATGCCTCCTGTCAAAGAAGTAAAATACATGGATATTGCTCATGTATTTAAACCATATGAACAGGCGGTAGAAATATCCTTGCAGATGCCGGAGGATTGGAACTATACACTATGGGATGTGGAGGAGGAATCCCCTGATTGGGGATATTCTGTTAAAGTGCAGGGAAGAGAAGATGCAATTTTTAGTATTTTTGGACAGCATGGAACACTGACCGCCGCTGATTCTTCAAATGGACCAGAATCTTTTCAGACATCACAGGGGCTGACAGGACAGTATTTTTGGGACGAATATACGCTTGATGACGGAAATCCTGCAATACAGGGAACGATTATTTTTGATACGGAGCTGCTTGCGGGCTTCTATGGTGTCAGTTTTAATATGCCGAAAAGTATTTACAGTGAAAACAAAGATATAATAGACAAAGTGTTCCAGAGTATTTCTATCAAGGAAGCACAATAAATCATGTTAGATTGCAAACATCGCTTTTATTTCCTATTCTAAACTCATAATGTACAAGCAATAAGATAAGTCAAAGTTAGTAAGATTTGACATCTACAAACCCCAAATGCTGTGCGGGGTGGGATACTATGAGGTCATGCAGCATTTGAGAGGGATTATCATAGAGCGGGGAAATATGCGCGACTTGATTCATATACTGGAAGAATTGGAAATAAGATAATTTTATCAAAAACTCCTGTTGTACAATGTTTGTATCAATAGGAGTTTTTTATGCACAACTTTATGATGCAGGAAGAAACCGCTAAGACAGTGTGGGGCGGCGATGCATCAAGGAAACAGTAATTTAGGTTTATATAAAGGGCATTTCTGCCGATATTATAAATAGCCTTTCGGAGTCTCTTTGATATGATGGAAAATTAGCCGCAATAGCAAGTGAGGGAGAGTCCAAGGGACTTATAAAACAAAGGAGGATATCGATGAAAGTAACAGATGTGTTTTCGTGGCTGCCCGCGGACGAGATCAGCATCGGAGAATTGGAACTGCTTTTTGAAGGGCAGAACAATGGAACATATGAAGGGGCATATACCGTATCGCTGGATATGCCGCAACAGGCGGGTATGGATATCAGAAACAGCAGTGCAGCATTGGCTGAAGAATGTAAAAAGACAGCGTTTGTGTTAAAACATGATACTGTTATTGCTGTGGTCGGATACCGGGAGACTATCAAAACATAAGGAGGAGACTATGAGCATTTATGGAATAGGAACAGCAGGATACCCCATGACAGGGTATGAACCTCGAAAGACACAGAGGAGCGCAGCGGCAAATAATTATACGAATCAGATGAGCAGTGTGACACAGACCACACAGATGTCCAGCGGGACATTTGAGCTTCATATTTCAAATGATACAGATGGAGAGGCGGTCGGCGCTACATGCGGTTCGGATTATTCCGTGACAGTTTATCAGCCAAATGACTTTGACCCGGCAAATCCCGTGTACAAGGTAAAGGTGTGGGACAAGGAGGGAAATGTGACAGAGCGCATGGTGGACGTATCAAAGGTAGATACCAGAAGCGGTGATTTCATTGATATGTTCGCTTATACAAGCCATCTGTCAGCGAGCGGAGAATATCCCAATGCGGATTCTGCTTTTATGGGCGCAGATGCAATCCGGCATGGCGCAGATGGCAGAAGCTATGACGACCTCTTTCAAAAGACAGATTGGCTCAGTGTTGTGAGCGATGCGATGCAGATGCAGTTTGAGGCCAAGAATTTAGAGGGATATATGGAATATAAGCGGTTTTTAGATTTTTTGGAGCAGTAAATTCTGAACCGTAAATTCTAAACAATTCCTTCGCTACTTGGACTGATACAAGGGGAGTAGTGTGAAATATAAAATTTCACCATCCTGATTTGTACGCCTGCTGAAGCAGGCA